>NZ_JBEYIS010000068.1:0-35005 GCF_040635975.1 Streptomyces sp. NPDC006798 | reverse complement strand
GCCTCGGGCAGCGGCGCGTCGGCCCCCACGGTCACCGCGGGGGCGGTCATGAGGTCGGCCGCCCGGGTGCGCGGTCCGCGGACCGCGGACGGCCGAGCGCGCGGTTCCCCGCGCCCCCTGACGGGGGGCCGGGACCTACGGGAAGGGGCGGGGGCGAGGAGGCGCCGCGGCGGGACCGCGGTCACGTGGGGAGGTGGGACCTCCTCGCCCCGCTCTCCCCGAGTGCCACACCCGGGGGCGTTTACACCCCGCTCCGCCCCTGTCCGTCGTTCCGCCGCTTCCGGCGGCGCGGCACCACCAGGTCGGCCGCAGCGCCGAGGGCGACCAGTCCGCGGACGGCGGCGAGTCCGCCGAGGGCCGCCCCGGACGGTGAGGCGCCGTCGTCCGCGCGCAGGGCGAAGACGAGCAGCGCCACCGTCGCGGCGGTGAAGACGACGAGGGCCACGGAGGCGAGTGCCTTGCGCAGTTCCCGGGCGGTCCGGGCGGTCATGGGCTCGGTCCCGCCCGCGCGGGTGGCCGCCCCGGCCGCCCGCGCGGGCGGGCGCTTCGCATGGCGTCCGTCGCCGTCGGTCATGGCTGTCCTTCCGTCTCCCGCCGTGTACCGGACAGCGGTACCGGGGGTTCGCGGCCCCCGCCGGGTACCCGGCGGGGGCCGCCCCGCCCCGCCTCGCCCCGGTCGGGGCCGCAACGCCCGGACGGGCCGTCAGCCAACCAGTCAGTCCCGAAGGGTGTCGGCGGGCCCCCGGCCGTAGGCGGCCCGGTACTCGCGGGCGAACCGGCCCGGGTGCGCGAAGCCCCACCGGGTGGCGATGGCCACGACCGTGGCCCCCGATCCGGGTTCCGCTGCCAGGAGTTCGGCATGGGCCTCCGCCAGCCTGATCCGGCGCAGATGGCGCATGGGGGTGGTGTCCAGATGGCGGCGGAAGGCGTACTGGAGGGCACGCACGGTGACATGGGCGGCCGCCGCGACGTCGCCGACGGAGATGTCGCGGTCCGCGTGGGACTCCAGATAGGCGACGGCCCGGCGCAGGGCGGCGGGCCGGGCGTCGGACCGGTCCTGGGCGGTGGGGTCGGTGACGGCGGTGTGGGGGAAGGCGTGGAGGACGCTCGCCGCCAGATACTGGGCGGCCGTGGAGACCACCAGCGGGTTCTCCCCCGCCGGTGTCGCGAGCACCTGGGACCGCAGATGGCCGATGACTCGCTGGAGCCCGCGGGCGGCGTCGGCGGAGTGGGGCCGGTGTCCGGTGAGCCGTACCGGCCCCGGTTCGCGCGGCCCGTTGGACGCGACCCGGCTGAGCAGGGCCGGGTCGAACAGGGTGATGTGGTATCCGGCCCGTTCCACCCGGCCCGCGTAGGGCCGGTCCGGCGGGGCGAGGGAGACCACGTCGCCGGGGCCGAAGGTGTCCGAGATCCCGCCGGCCGCGTGGTTGCTGATGGTGCCGGAGTGCATGCTGCAGAGGCAGATCCGTCCCAGCGGGTCGGCCCGGTAGCTCATCTCGAAGTCGAGCCGGAGCAGATCGACACTGACCGGCCCGGCCGCGTAGCGGGACACCCGGGCCCGGCTCTCGGCGGGGTTGCTGCTGCCGATCCGCATTTTGGTGTACGCCTCGTTGAGAAAGGTTTCGGTCACTTCCAGGTCGTCGCTCTCGAAGAGCAGGATGCCCATCTGATTCCTCCGTTCCCGGTCCGGCGTCGGTACGGGACGCCGCCCGGGCGCCCCTGTCGGTATCGTTCGCGGCCCTCGGGCCGGGGCCGCCCGCGGGGGCCTCCCGCGCGACGGCACGGCGAACGAGCCTACGCGGCGCCTACCCGCGCCGGGGCCGTCGATTTCGTTTTCCGGTCCGGATACCGCCGACTCTTCGCCGGGCGTCCTCGTCACGGAGGGTGAGAAATCGGCAGGGTGGGTACCGGGTGTTCCACGAGACCGGTGGGACCTGGCACGTAAAGGGCGATGACGACCATGCGCGATGGTGAGAAGACGGCCGTTCAGGCGCAGATGGTCTGGCTCCCCCGGCGGCGGAACGGTCTCTGGGTACTCCATGTGACGGGCCCCACGGAGCCCCGGGCGTGGGCCGCCCTCACCGGGGACGCCCCGGCGGAGTGCGTGGGCGTCGTCCTGGAGCTGTCCGGGGCGCGCTGGCCGGAGACCGGTTTACCGGACCGCTGGCCGGGTGCGGCCGCCGGGCCGGAGCGGGAGGTCTATCTGACCGGGATCCCGCCCCGGGCGGCCCGGAGCCTGCGCCGGGAGACGGGCACCGGCTCCGTACGGACGGCGCCGACGCTGGCTGAGGTGATCGCCCGGTTCGCGCGGGCCGCGCCCGCGACGACCCCGGCGCCGCCGGTCGACGCGGTGGCCCCGCCCCCGTACGAACTGCGCGACCTGCGGCGCCAGTTGCATTCGCGGGTGGTGATCGCCCAGGCCCAGGGCATCCTTCAGGGGCGGTACGCCATCGGGGACGGGCACCGGGCGCTGAGACTGCTGAAGGAGGTCGCCCAGAGCCGCAATCTCCGGCTCAGACATCTGGCGGCGTCACTGGTCGCGGCCCGGGTGCCGGTCGCGTCGGCGGAGTCCTGGTTTCCCGGCCGGGCCCGGCGGCTGCCGCCCCGGGCCACCTTTCTGTCCGCCCGGCGGGCGGCGACGGCGAACCGCTCCGAGGCCCTGTCGGCGCTGCTGGACCGGGCGTTGGCGACGGTGGGGGCGGGGATGGGGGTGATCCGGCTGGCCGATCCGCTGAGCGGCGCCACCCGGCCGGAGGCCCACCGCTCCCCCGACGATTCCTTCCTCTCGGCGTGGGAACTCGCCGACGACACCGCGCCGGCGCACCGCGTCCACGGGCGCGCGGTGCCGGTGACGGCCCTGGACGTGACGGGCGATCCGCTGCACGCCCCGGCCGTACGGGCCGCGCTGCTGGCGTCGGGGGCGCGGACCCGGCACAGTGTGCCGCTGACCGCCCCGGACGGCCGGGTCCTGGGTGAACTCTCGGTCCACCACGGGGCTCCGGGGGTGATTCTGAGCTCCGACGCGCTGCGGGAACTGGTCGCCCTGGGGCGGGAGGCGGGGGCCTGGCTGGAATGGCACCACCGGACGGTCGTCCTCGACGCCCTGGAGGAACTGCACACCCGGGCCCGGGACTTCGAGGCCGAGGACGGTCCCGGGGAGGCCGGGGCGGGGCGGTGACACCGGGGCGTACGGCGGCCCTTCAACCGGTGGGCTCCTGCGGTGCCGGATGCTCGGGATGGACCGTGCCCCGCTCGGGGCGGTGCCGGGGGCCCGAGCCCGCCTGGTCGGTACCGGGCAGTCCGCCGTCGTCCGCCGTGCCCTCCGGTACGGGGATCGCCAGGGGGTCCTCGTCGTGGTCGTCCCGTGCCTGCCGGGGTTCGGGGTCCCGGGGCAGCGGCGGCTCGCCGGTCCGGTCGGGTCCGGGGTCCCTGGTCATCACCGGCTCCTTCCGGTCGTACCGGCGGCCCGCCGCCCACCGCCGCGGACCGGGACCGGCCGGCCGCGTTCGGCGGCGAACCCGCCCCAGACCCCGGTGTACTGCCCGGTCCGCCGCGCCCAGTCGGCGCAGTACTCCGTCACCGGGCAGCGGTCGCACACCTCCCGGGCCTCCGCGATCTGTTCGGCGCCGGGGCCGCTGGTGCTGATGGGGAAGAAGAGATCGGGGTCGTCCACCTCGGCGCAGGCGGCGTACCGCTGCCATTCCATGGCATCGCGCCCGTCCTCCTCGACGAACCGGCCTCCCGGGTTCGCCCGCATGGGCCGCCTCCTCTCACTCGTCGGTGCCGTCATACCGACCGGGTGCCACGGACGGGCCGGCTCATACGTCCCGGCCGCCGCCTTCCGGACCGTGCTCCGTCCGGCCGCCGCCCCCGGTGCCGGGCGGGGTGGGGCGCCTGGGCTGTTCCTCGGGCCGGGGCGGCCGGGGCTTGGTCCGCCGCTTGTGGATCCCGAGCCGGACCATCCCGATCAGCAGGGCGACCACGGCGAGACCGGCGACGAGCGGTCCGATGCCGGAGACTCCGCCGCCCTCGGCGGCCGTCGTGATCAGTTCCGTAGAAGTAAAAGCGCTCATGCCCGACGGGTACCCGGACGCACCCGGTTCATAAGGGTTCGCACCTTTCGAGCCGTACGGGCCCGGTCGCGGACGGCCCGGAAAGGGCCGGGGTTCATCCCGCTCCGGAGAGCGCCCGGTGCCGGATCCGGGAGCAGGTCTCCGTCAGCAGCCGGGAGACGTGCATCTGCGAGATGCCGCATTCCTCGGCGATCCGGGTCTGGGTCATGCCCCGGAAGAACCGCAGGTAGAGGATGCGCCGTTCGCGTTCGGGCAGCTCTTCGATCAGTGGCCTGACCGCCTCCCGGTCCACCACGGTGTCCAGTTCGCGGTCCGGCGCGCCGAGGGTGTCGGCCAGGGTCAGCCGCTCGCCTGGCGCCCCGGGCGCCAGTTCCGCGTCGAGGGAGAGCGCGGCATAGGCGTGCAGCGCCGAGAGACCTTCCCTGACCTCGTCCGTACGCAGATCGGTCCGGGCGGCGATGGCCTCGGCCGAGGGTTCCGCGCCGGACTGGGCGAGTTCCCGGTAGACGCCGCGGACCCGGCCGCGCAGTTCCTGGGTGCGGCGCGGTACCCGCAGCATCCAGGCATGGTCCCGGAAGTGGCGGCGGACCTCGCCGGTGATGGTCGGAACGGCATAGCTCTCGAAGGCTCCGCCGCGTCCGGGGTCGAAGCCGTCGACCGCCTTGACCAGGGCGAGCGCGGCGACCTGCCGCAGGTCGTCGAGGGATTCACCGCGGTTGCGGTAGCGGGCGGCCAGCCGGTGGGCCATCGGGAGCCAGGCGCAGACCACCCGGTCCCGCAGGGCGTCGTGCTCCGGCCCGCCGGGGAGGGCCGCGAGCCGGCGGAAGTCCGCCGTGGTGTCCGGTGCGTCGTGGTGCCGGTGCCGTCGGCGGGTCACACTCATCACCTGTTCCCGAGCGTAGGGGGCGGGTGTTCACAGAGCGTCGTCGTCAGGACGCGCGGGCGCCGGTGCCGCCGGTTCGCGGGGGTCCCGCGCGCGGGCCCGGCGAGCGGGGCTCCGGGGCGATGCCGCGGAGCGCCCGTCCGGCGCGGCACCGGCGCGCCTGCCCTCACACCACGGTGTCAAACCCGGGCGCTCCCCGCACCTCGTGCCCCGTCCGGCCCGCCGTGGGCGGGTACCCGCCCGACCCGCCCACGCCCTGGTGACCCCGGTCACCCCGGGGTCCGTTCACTCCTCCCGCGACGGCGGCGCGGGGACCCCGGCCAGTTCCGGGGACGTACTGTCCAGGGGTACGGAGCCCGCGCGGATCATGCCGAGCTGGACCGCCTGCGGCGGCAGGGCGGCCTCCAGGAGCCAGTCGGCGGCGACCCGGATCCGGTTCCCCGGCATGGCGGCGAGGTGGTAGCCGCGGGTGACGGCCCCGGCGAGCGGGCCGGAGAGCGGCACCCCGAGGGGGTTGGCGGCGCCCTGGACACCGCCGAGGTCGACGGCGAACCCGAGGTCGTGGTGGACGTAGGGGCGGACCGCGCCCCGGCCGAGGAGGGCCGCCGCCAGGTTCCTTCCGGCGAGCCGCCCCTGGCGGGTGGCGTGCTGGGCGGTCATCGGGGTGTACTCGCCGGGCCGGGTGGCGTCGGGGACGGCCGCCGCGTCGCCGCAGGCGTACACCTCGGGGTGTCCGGGGACGTCCAGGGTGGGGTTGACCACCAGCCGTCCGCGTTCCTCCCGCAGTCCGAGCCCGCCGACCAGCGGATCGGGGCGGACGCCCACACACCACACCACGGTCCGGGTGGGGATGAACTCCCCGTCGTCGAGGAGGACTCCGTCCTTGGTGGCCTCCTTCACGGAGGTCCGGGTACGGATCTCCACCCGCCGGGACCGCAGGACGCGTTCCGCGGTCTCGGAGAGCCGCGGGTCCAGCTCGGGGAGTACCCGGTCGGCGATGTCCAGCAGCAGCCAGCGGGGCCGCCGGGTCCGCTCGGCCGGCTCGCGGCGCCGGATCGCCATCGAGGTGGTGAACAGGGCGCCTTGGGCGGCGACCTCGGTACCGGTGTATCCGGCGCCCACGACGACGAAGGTACGCCGGTCGGTCGCGTCCTCGTCCTGGGCGGCCAGCTCCATCTGGCGGACGAGATGGTCCCGCAGGTAGAGGGCCTCCGGCAGGCCCCGGAAACCCGTGGCGTGCTCGATCACCCCCGGTACGGGCAGCAGTTTGCTCACACTGCCGACGGCGAGCACCAGCCGGTCGTACCGGAGCTGCCCGGTGGCGCCCTCCTGGTCGCGGTAGTGGACCGTACGCGCCGCCAGGTCGATGTGCTCGGCCTCGCCGAGGGCCAGCCGGACCCCGGGGAGCGCGGCGGGCAGGGAGACCGCCACCCGGCGCGGCTCCAGCACTCCGGTCGCGACCTGCGGCAGCAGCGGGAGATAGAGCAGATGGTCGGTCGGATTGAGCAGCGTCACATCGGCGCGGCGGCCCAGGGTTCGGCGCAGGGTCCGCGCGGCCTGGAATCCGGCGAACCCACCTCCGACCACGACGACTCGGGCACGGCTCACGAGCACCTCCGGCGAGGTTCACGGGCGGCGGGCCGACGGGCGCCGCCCCCGTCGGTACGGGGGAGGCCGGGCGGTGCCGGGCCTCTCGGGCCCCTGACGGGTGCCCCCGGGAGGATCACTCGAAACATCGGGCCGGCCGAGCCGCGATCACGCCGCGACGACGGCGGGGTACGGCGGGCGGCGCGCGGAACCGGGGAGGTATCACCCCGGGCGAACGGGGCACCCGGGAAGAGAGATTCCCGTTTCCGGACCCACTGGAGTATCCATGATTGCCCTTGGTGTGATCCTGCTGGTCGTAGGGCTGCTCACCGGCCTCGGTCTGCTGACGACGATCGGTGTCGTCCTGGCGGCGGTCGGACTGGCCATGTGGGTACTGGGCTCGCTGGGCCGGGCCGTCGGCGGGCGCCGCCACTACTGGTGACGGGTGCCGCGAGCGTACGGGCCGGGGCCCGGGACGCCGTACGGTACCGGGCCCGGCCACTCCTGACGCGGAGTGGCCGGGCCCCCCTCATGTGCGGCGCCCCGGTGCCGGCCGCATCAGGAAAGGGGCTTGCCCCGGGTCTCGTACGCGGCCGGGGCCCGGGCCCGGTGGAAGGCGGGCTCTCCCCTGATCCGGTCCCTGGTCACCCCGGTGCACACCGTCCGCCCGGCCGGATCGACCCGGGTGACGGCCCCGGCCGGGACCAGGACCTCGCCGTCGAGGCCCACGGTCCCGTGGCCACCACCAGCCGGGCCGCGTCCACCTCGTCGCCGTGGCGGCCGATGGTCCCGGCCTCGCCGTCGAGGCCGGGACGGCGAAGCCGGTGAGACCGGCTCCGGCGCCGTGCCCGGCGGCGGGCGGGAAGTTCCCTACGTCCTCGGTCACAGGGGCTCCTTCCGGCGTGCCTGTCCGCGGCCGTCGTCGTCCTCGCGCACGGCCCTCCCTTCCTGTTCGCCGGTGATCGTCCGGCGGTTCGTACGGCTCGGGCGGTACGGACGGTTGCCCGGCCGGCTCAGGCGACGACCGCCTCCCCCACCAGCAGCTGCACGGCCGCGGTGATCGAGGCGGCGTCGATGCCCGCGTGGGCCAGCTGCTCCTCGGGGGTGGCGGAGCCGGGCATGGTCCGGACGGCGAGCCTGATCAGCCTCGGCTGGGGGCGGCCGTCGGCGAAGACGGAGGCCACGGCGTCCCCGATGCCGCCCTCGGCCCGGTGGTCCTCGACCGTCATCAGACAGCCCGTCGCGTCGGCCGCCGCCTCCAGGGTCGCCGCGTCCACCGGCTTCACCGAGTAGAGGTCGATCACCCGGGCCCCGATACCCGCTCCGGCCAGGGTGTCGGCGGCCTTGAGGGCCTCGTGCACGGTGACCCCGGCGGCGACGATCGTCACCCGGTCGCCGTCCCCGGAGCGCAGGACCCGTGAGCCGCCGACGGGGAAGTCCTCGCCGGGGCCGTAGAGCACGGGGCTGGCGCCCCGGCTGGTGCGCAGATAGCCGATGCCGGGGAGCCGGGCCATCCGCCGGACCAGGGACGCGGTCTGGTTGGCGTCACAGGGGTAGAGCACGGTGGAGCCGTGGATCGCCCGCATCATGGCGAGGTCCTCCAGACCCATCTGCGAGGGGCCGTCGGGGCCGATGGCCACCCCGGCGTGGGAGCCGCAGAGCTGGATCCCGGCATCGCTGACGGCGGCCATCCGGATGAAGTCGTGCGCCCGGGTGAGGAAGGCGGCGAAGGTGGTGGCGAACGGCAGATAGCCGCGGGCCCGCATCCCCACCGCGGCGGCCACGAGCTGTTGTTCGGCGATGTAGAACTCGAAGTAGCGGCCGGGGTGGGCAGCGGCGAAGGCTTCGGCCCGGGTGGAGTCGCCGACCTCTCCGTCGAGGGCGACGACATCGCCGCGTACGGAGCCCAGCGCCGCGAGGGCGTCGCCGTAGGCGTCCCGGGTGGCGACGTCGTCGCCGACGCGGTAGCGGGGCGGTTCGGCGTCCCCGACGGGCTCGGCGGGCCGGGCCGGGAGCGGTGGCGGGGTCTCGACGCCGACCCGGATGTGCCGGACGCCGCCCAGCTCCGCGATCGCCCGCGCCGGGTGGGGCAGCGGCTTGCCGTGGAAGCCCTCCTGGTTCTCGACCTCGGCGACGCCCCGGCCCTTCCGCGTCCTGGCCAGGACGGCGGTGGGCCGGCCGGTGACCGCCCCGGCCTCCGCGTAGGCGTTGTCGATCGCGGTGACGTCGTGCCCGTCGATCTCGACGGTGTGCCATCCGAAGGCATCGAGCCGCCGCCGGTAGGCGTCGAGATCCCAGCCCTCACGGGTGGGGCCGCGCTGTCCGAGCCGGTTGACGTCGATGATCAGGGTCAGCCGGTCGAGCCGTTCGTACGCGGCCGTCTCGACGGCCTCCCAGACGGAGCCCTCGGCCATCTCGCTGTCCCCGCAGAGCACCCAGACCCGGTACGGAACCCGGTCGAGCCGCTGTCCCGCCAGCGCCATGCCGACCCCGATCGGCAGCCCCTGCCCCAGGGATCCGGTGGCCACGTCGACCCAGGGCAGCCGGGGCGTGGGATGTCCTTCGAGCGGACTGCCGTCGTGCCGGAAGGTCAGCAGCTCGGCCTCGTCGATCACCCCGGCCGCCCGGTAGAGGGCGTACAGCAGCGGTGAGGCGTGTCCCTTGGAGAGGATCATCCGGTCGTTGCCGGGGTGGTCGGGCCGGTCGAAGTCGTAGCGCAGATGGCGGGCCAGCAGGACGGCGGCGAGATCGGCGGCGGACATCGACGAGGTGGGGTGTCCGGACCCCGCCGCCTCGGCCGCCCGGACCGCGTCCACCCGCAACTGCTGTCCCAGTTCGGCGAGTTCCTCGGTACGCATCGTGCACTCCCCGTCCTCGGTGTTCGGTTCGGGTCCCCCGGCCCCGGGGCCGCCCCGGGCCGCTCCCGGAGCCCGGCGGCGGACGCCCGGCGCGACCGGGCGGTCACCGGCGGTGATCCGGGCCGCGGGCTTCGCGCCTCCGGTTCCGCGGGAGGGCGCGGCGGACCACGCCCCGGGTGCCCCGGAGGCCCGCCCTCAAACAAGGCGCTTTGGACCCGGCCGCGTACCGCCGCGATCCCTCACGGACGGTGTCCGGTTCTCGCCACCGGCATCGCCGTCGCCACCCGGCCCTTCCGGTGGCCCGGCCCGGCGTACCGGCGCTTCGGCCCTCGGGGCCGGAGCACCGCGGCGGCGAGTTCGCGCCACCTTCCCGGTCCGGGGTCGCGTCGGGGTCTCAACGGCCCCCGCCCGCCCTATACTTCTACACGCTTGTAGAAATACAAGGGCGTCCCGACCGCTGCCCCGGCGCGGCCGACGGCACCGCGCGCCGCCCTGCCCACCCACCCTTTCCGGAGGACGTACATGACGTCGATCGATCTCACCGAGGTGCTGGACCAGGCATGGGCGGACAAGCCCGTCACGGAGGTGCTCGCCGCGCCCGTGGCCGCGCTCAAAGGCGTCTCCGACCGGGACGGCGAACTGCTGGACCAGGCGTTCGGTGTGAAGACCGTCGCGGACCTGGCCGCGCTGAAGTACGTCCGCCGGGCCCAGGCGCTGGCCGAGCTGGCCGCGGCCGGCTGACACCGCGCGACACAGTCCCGCCCGGTGCCGCACCCCCCGGCGGCACCGGGCACCGCAAGATCAGCACGTGAAGGAGTACCCATCCGATGATGCTCAGACGGCTGCTCGGATCGCTCGGAGTCGGCGGCCCCTCGGTGGACACCGTGCTCGACCCGGGCCCGGTCCTGCCCGGCGCCATCCTGACCGGTCAGGTCGTCCTGGACGGCGGAAAGACCGATGTCGACATCGACCACATCGCCCTCGAACTGATCGCCCGGGTCGAGGCCGAACACGACGGCGGGGAGACCGAGGGCGTGGTCGCCTTCGGCCGCTGCACCGTCGGCGGCGGCTTCCGGCTCCCGGCCGGAGAGCGGCACTCCCTGCCGTTCGGTCTCACCGTGCCGTGGGAGACCCCGGTCACCGAGCTGTACGGGCAGCCGCTGGGCATCGTGCTGGGGGTCCGGACCGAACTCGCGGTCTCCGGCGCCAAGGACAAGGGCGACCTCGACCGGCTCACCGTACGCCCGCTGCCCGCGCAGGAGGCCGTACTGGCAGCCCTCGGACGGCTGGGGTTCGGCTTCGAGTCCGCCGATCTCGAATTCGGCCGGATCGGCGGCACCGGCCAGCGGCTGCCGTTCTACCAGGAGATCGAGCTGACGCCCGCGCCCCGGTACGCGCACGCGATGCGCGAGCTGGAGGTGACGTTCCTCGCCAACCCCGGCGGAATGGAGATCATCCTGGCGGCCGACAAGCCCGCCGGGTTCTTCTCCGGCGGCCATGACGCGGTCAGCCGGCATGTCGTCAGCCACGACGGGGTGCCCCACCGCGACTGGACGGAGGCCGTGGACGCCTGGCTCCGCCGGCTGGTCGCGGGCCGCGGCGTCGTCGGCGTACCGGCGCCGCACGGCCACGACCACGGCGACCCGTACGCGCACCACGAGCACGGCCACGGACCCGAGCACGACCACGGCGGTCACCGCTCGGGCCCCGGCATGGGGACGGCGGTCGCCGCGGGCGCGGCCGGGCTCGCGGTCGGTGCGGCGGGCGGTCTGGTCGCGGCCGAGGTGGTCGACGAGATCGGCGACGCGATGGAGGACGAGGGCGAGGGATAGGCCGCGTCCGGCGAATGGCGCCGTCCGCCCGCAGGGCGGGGCACCCGGCGTCCGGTACGTGCCATCGCGAGGCGGAGGCGGTCCCCCGGAGATGTCGGGGGCCGCTTTCCTCGTACGGGACGGACGAGGAAGTCCCCGGCGACCGCTCCCGGGTTCACGCTCGCTGCCGGGCGTGAACGGTTTCACGGTCCGGGCCGGCCGCCTCGGTGGCCGACGGCGCGGTGCGGGGCCAGGTCCAGGCGTACCGCAGGACGAGGGCGAGGACGGTCACTTCCAGCGCGACGCCGAGGCCGTAGAAGTACGTCCAGTCCTCGCCCACCGCGTTGAATGCCGCGAAGGGGACCTGTATCGAGGCCACGACGAGGTTCGTGACGCGGTTGGCCCGGGCGGGCAGCGTCATCGACAGCACGACCATCAGGATCGGGATCGCCATGAGCACGAGGAAGGTGGTCAACAGCGTCTGGCTGACGTCGAACTCCCAGACGAGGCCGGCCTCGATGTCGTCGACGACGCCGGGCTTGAAGAAGGCGATGATGTCCACATAGGCGTACAGGAACATCAAGCTCGTCCACGCCGCGGCGAGCTTGGCTCGCACCGGGACCGGCTGGTCGTCCAGCGCGGTCGTGGTGGGTCGATGTGTTCTCATCGCGGGCTCCCTTGTCGTGGCGAGGGCTGGTAAGGCCACGATCGCCGAGTCCGGCGGCGGGCACATCGGCATCGGGGCCGGACCCGGCTCGGCCGTCGGGAGAGCCGGCGTCTCGTTCTTCAGGCCGGTCGGAGCAGCGCTGTCTCCCTCTTTCGGCCGGTCCCCTACGCCTCGGCGGCACCTAGGCTGGCTCTGTGACCACCACCAAAGCCTTGAGCTCGCTGTGGGCCGAGCCCCGTGCCGCGGACGCTCCCGAACGGGTGTCGCGCGACTGGGTGCTGGTCGGGGTGCTCACGGTGGCGGCTCTGCTCGAAGGAGCTCTCCGGGACGATGTCGCCTGGCGGCCGTTCGCGACGATCGTGGCGGTCGGACTCGCGCCGGTGCTGCTGTGGCGGCGTACCCACCCGTTGGCCTGTGTCGTGGTGGCCTTCGGTACCGCGACGGCGTTGGGACTGGCGCGCCTGCTGGGCGGGGCCCCGAGCGTGGGCCTCGATACGATGATCTACTTCCTGGTGCTCGTCTACGCGCTGGTCCGCTGGGGCTCGGGGCGAGAGATCGTGACCGGTCTCGCGGTGGTCGCGGTCGCCGCCGGAATCGGTACGGTCGCCGACTACACCGGGCCGGCCGACGTCATCGGCGGATTCGGCGTCCTGGCGGCGGCGGCGACGGGCGGAGCGGCGTTCCGCTACCGCGCCGAGAGCTGGCGCCGGGCGCTGGACCAGAGCCGCGGCCAGGAGCGGGTGCGGCTCGCGCGCGAGCTGCACGACATCGTCGCCCACCACGTCTCGGCGATCGCCGTACAGGCGCAGGCGGGCCGGGCGACGGCCGGGCAGCGACCCGAAGCGGCGCTCCAGGCGCTGGTGGCCATCGAGGGGGAAGCGTCGCGGACGCTCGCGGAGATGCGGGCCGTGGTCCGGGTGCTGCGCGACGGAGCGCCCGTGGAGTGCGCGCCCCGGCCCGGCGTCGCCGACCTGGTGTCCCTCGCCCGACGCGCCCCGGTCCCGGTCGTCGACGTGCAGGTGCCGGACGAGCTGGACGAACTTCCGCCCCAGGTCGACGCGGCGGTCTACCGGCTGGCGCAAGAGGCGCTGACCAACGCCCTGCGGCACGCCCGCAACGCCTCACGGGTGGAGATCCGGGTCGTGGAAGACGCGGGAAGGCTGCGACTGCGGGTGACCGACGACGGACAGATCGACCCGGCGCGGCCGGTGAGCCACGGCTTCGGGCTGCTGGGGATGGGCGAGCGCGTGCAACTGCTCGGCGGCACGCTGCGGGCCGGGCCGGCGCTCGGGGGCGGATGGACGGTCGACGCCGAGATGCCGACGCGGGCGGGCCGATGACGGTACGTGTGCTGGTGGCCGACGACCAGGATCTGGTGCGCACCGGCCTGGCGATGATCCTTGACGCGCAGCCCGATATCGAGGTCGTCGGCCAGGCCGCCGACGGCCACGCCGCCGTCGAACTGGCGCACCGGCTCCGCCCCGACGTGTGCCTGGTCGACATCCAGATGCCCGGGCTCGACGGTATCGAGGTCACCAAGATCCTCGCCGGGCGGGGCGTCCCGGACCCGATCGCGGTCGTAGTGATCACGACATTCGACCTCGACGAGTACATCCAGGGCGCGCTCCGGGCCGGCGCCCGGGGATTTCTGCTCAAGGACGCCGGGCCGGCGCTGCTCGTCCAGGCCGTCCATGCCGCCGCCGTCGGCGATGCCCTGATCGCGCCGGACATCACCCGGCGGCTGCTGGCCGCCTTCGCCGCCGGGCAACCGCCGAGCCGGCGGACCCAGCCGGTCGATCCGCTCACCGGACGCGAGGAGGAGGTCCTGACGCTGGTCGCCCGTGGCCGCACGAACGCCGAGATCGCCGCCGAGCTGTGTATCGGCTTGACGACCGTCAAGACCCATGTCGCCAGCCTGCTGACCAAGATCGGCGTCCGGAACAGGGTCGAGATCGCGATGTGGGCGTACGACACCGGCCGGGTGGGGGCCTGACCCGGTAGCCGGTCGCGACCGCACCGGGCGGAGGGAGTCACGGCCGGGGCACCGGGCGAGGCGGGCACGCCCACGGCCGGGCGCCGCCGCATCGGCGCGGCGGCATCCCCGTCGTCACGCGGCCCCCCGGCCGCCCCGCGGCGGCCGTCGCGCGGCCCACTAATGACGCCCCGTCACATCGGCGTGGCCGCGCGGAGGATGAGGAAGAGTGTGACGGCCGAGTTCGCCGAGGAGAACGCCGAGGCGGTGGTGCCCACGGCAGCGGCCCAGGCCGCCAGGCCCACGGTGGTGAAGACCGAGGGCCAGACGGCCCCGGCCGGGGCGGGTGCCAGCAGCGCCGCGACCCGGCGCGGTACCGGGCCCGCGACCGCGAAACCGGCGAACCCGGCGCCGCCGGGGAATCCGGCGGACCCGGCGGCGGGCGCCAGCAGCGCCGACCGGCCGATCGCCAGCGCCACCGTGCGGCGGCTGCCGACGGCGGTGGCGGCCTCCTCGTCGGCCCATCGCTCGGTGGTGTAGGTGACGGCGGTCAGCAGGGGCCGCAGAAACGGGTTGGCGCGGGCCGCGAGCTGGACGGTCAGGACGAACCGGTGGTGACGGCAGGCCAGATGGGCCCGCTCGTGGGCGAACAGGGCCCGCCGCTCGGCCGGTTCGAGCCCGTCCAGCAGCGCCGTGCTGACCACGATCCGGCCCCGGCCGCCGGGCAGGGCGAAGGCGTACGGTACGGGGTCGGCGACCACCGCGACCGGGGTCGGGGGCAGGCCCCTCAGGGCCCGCTCGGCCCGGCGGCGGACCCGTACGTGCCGCCGGGCGGTGGCCGCGCAGACGGCGACCACGGCGATCAGGGCGGGGATGGCCGCCTTCCCCGCGACCTCGTCATAGGGCACGGCGGCCCGTACCTCCGGGTCGGACCACCCGTCGGGCAGGGGGTTCCCGGGGAGCTGGGCCGTACCGACGACCATCAGCAGCGCCAGACAGAGCGTGCTGCAGAGCGCGAGCACCCCGGCGACGCCCGACAGCAGCCGGGTCGCCGTCCTGGGGTGCAGCCGCTGTTCGGCGAGCCGGGCGACCGGCCAGGCCGTCAGCGGCAGCACCAGTGGCAGGAAAACGAAGATCCCCATGACCTTCTCTACTCCTCGGCGTCCCCGGCCCGTTCCAACAGCGCCCGCAGCAGCCGCTCGTCGCCGGGTTCCAGGCCGGTGACGAACCGGGCCAGTACGGCCTCCCGGTCGCTCTCGCCGTCCAGGACCCGCCGCATCCGCAGCGCCGCGAGCCCGGCCTCGTCGGCGGCGGGTGTCCAGCGGAAGGAGCGGCCCGACTTCTCCCGGGTCACCGCGCCCTTGGCCAGCAGCCGGGTGAGGATCGTGATCACGGTGGTGTACGCCAGGGCTCCCCCGAGCCGTTCCTGCACCCATGCGGTGCTCGCCGGGCCCGGCGCCTCCCGCAACGCCCCCAGCACCTCGGCCTCCAGCTCCCCCTGCCCCCGCCGCCGCGGCCGTCCCTCGTCGTTCACCCCGTCTCCCTCCGCGCCGTCACCCGCGTCCGGCGGGCCCGCCCATGGTAAGGGCTGCCCCGGGTCCGCGTCGGTCCGTCAGGCGTCCGGCAGGGACGCCGCCAGATGTTCCCACTCCTCGTGGACCCGCTGCCCGACCAGGCCGAACTGGGTGAGGACGGCGACGCACCGGCCGTCCGCGTCGTCCAGTTCGACGGCCGAGGTCGGTCCGTGGGCCGCCCGGGAGCGGACCAGGCGGCAGGCCCGTACCCGGGGCAGGTCGATCTCGACGGCGCTCTCCCCGATCGCCGCGAAGAGCCGTCCGCCCATGGTCCGGTCGGTGACCTGGATCCGTCCGGCGTACGCCTGTACGGCCGCGGAGCGGGCGAAGACGGCGACCCCGACGGGCAGTCCGGCGGAGCAGAGGTGGTCCAGTACGGCGGGCAGTACCGCCGGGCCGACCGGCCGGTGTTCCCCCCGGTAGCGGTCGAACGCGCGGCGCCGGGCGAGCCCGCCGTCCACCAGGATCGCGTCCAGCTGGGCGAGCTGGTCGCCGTCCTCCCAGGGCGGCGAGACCGCCGCCGGGGGCGGCCCGCCGGGCGGCCCGGGGTCGGCCACCGGGGTCAGCCCGGCGAGCAGCCGGTCCCCCTCGGAGAGCAGTTGGCCCCGGTGCGCGATCCGGCCCTCGGTGTCGTGGAGCAGCAGGGAGACGGTTTTGCCGGCCTCGTCCCGGACGACCCCGGCGGAGGCGATGCCGTCCCCGTCGACCCGGAGGGTGATGGAGCCGGGCCGGACGGCGAAGGCTTCGCCGCGCAGACTCGGGACCGCGTAGTCGCCCGCCTGTTCGATCCGGGCGACGGGCCCGCCGGTGACCGCGTGCACGTACTGAAAGAGCGTCAGACAGCGGACGAAATCCGGTGTCCTCGGGTCGACCCGGCGTACGGAGTCGCCGCAGTGGGCGTCGAACGCGCACAGGGCGCGGGCGGGGGACGGTTCGGGCCGCTGGTCCATCATGCTCAGTACACATCCCGTACGTAGCGCTTGGCCCGGCGCAGCTCCGCCAGATAGTCGGCGGCGTCGTCGGCGCCCCGGGCGCGCTGCCCGGCGATCACGTCCAGCAGGGCCGCCTCGACGTCCTTCGCCATCCGGGACGCGTCTCCGCAGACGTAGAGGTACGCGCCGTCCTCCAGCCAGCCGTACAGCTCGCGGGCGGATTCCCGCATCCGGGTCTGGACGTAGATCTTCTCGGTCTGGTCGCGGGAGAAGGCGAGGTCGAGCCGGGTGAGCACGCCCCGGTCGCGGAGTTCGGCGAGTTCGTCCTCGTAGACGAAGTCGGTGGCGCGGTGCTGGTCGCCGAAGAAGAGCCAGTTGCGGCCGCCCGCGCCACTGGCGGCGCGTTCGTGCAGAAAGCCCCGGAACGGCGCGATCCCGGTCCCCGGGCCGATCATGATCATCGGGGTGTCGTGGTCGGCGGGCACGCCGAAGGAGGCGTTGGGCTGGAGGTAGACACCGGCGTCGGCGCCGTCGGCGAGCCGGTCGGCGAGGTAGGTGGACGCGACGCCGGTGTGGCGGCGGCCCGGGCAGTCGTACCGGACGGAGGCGACCGTGAGGTGGATCCGGCCGGGGTGGGCGAGCGGGCTGGAGGAGATGGAGTACTGCCGGGCCTGGAGCGGCCGGAGCAGCGGCAGGAGCTCGGCGGCGCCGGGCGCGGCGGATCCGGCGTCCCGCAGCAGTTCGAGTACGTCGCGGGTGGCGAGCCAGTCGTCGACGGCGGCCCGGTCGCCGCGGGCGAGTACGGCGGCGAGTTCCCCGTCCGGGGCGCGTTCGGCGAGGTCGGCGAGGAGTTCCTTCGAGGGGGTGCGGATCTCGCGGCCGGTGCGCAGGGCCTCGGCGAGCGGCGGTCCGCCGGTCTCCTCGTCGCCGGTGGCGCCGAGGTGGTCGAGGAGCGCGCCGACGAGCGCTTCGTCGTTGACGGGGACGACGGCGAGCGCGTCCCCGGCCCGGTAGTCGATGCCGCTGTCGCCGAGGTCGAACTCGTAGTGGCGGATCTCCTTGGCGCTGCCGGGGGCCGACAGCAGCCGGTTGACCAGCAGCCGGGACCGGTACGGGTTCCGCTTGTTCCAGGGAGAGCGGGTGGCGGGGGTCGCCGGGCCGGTCGCGGCGGCGCCCGCCGGCGCGGCGCCCGCGGTGGCGCCGGTCTCCTCGGCGAGCCGGTCCAGTACGGCGGTGGTCCAGGCGGCGGCGGGCTCCTCGTACTCGACGTCGCAGTCGACCCGGTCGTGGATCCGGGTGGCGCCGAGTTCCGCCAGCCGGGCGTCGATGAGCTTCGCGGCGTGGCAGAAGTCGTCGTAGCCCCGGTCGCCGAGGCCGAGGACGGCGTAGCGCAGTCCCTCCAGGCGGGGCGCCCCTTCGGCCCGGAGGGCGTCCCAGAAGAGTCCGGCGTTGTCGGGCATCTCGCCTTCGCCGTAGGTGGAGACGACGACGAGGAGATGGGAGAGGGCGGCGAGCCGTTCGGGTGTGACGGCGTCGAGGGCGGTGGCGTCGGCGCCGAGGCCGCGAGCGCGGGCCCCGGCGACGGCCTCCCCGGCGAGGAGTTCGGCGGTGCCGGTCTGGGTGCCGAAGAGGACGTCGACGGTGGCGGCGGGCGGTTCGCCCGCGTCGTCCCGGCGTCCGGCGGCGGAGATCCCGGCGATGAATCCGGCGAGCCAGGCCTCCTGTTCGGCGGAGAACGGGGCGTCGGCGGGGATGAGGGAGCCGGTCGGGGCAAGGAGGGTCACGCGGTCACCGCCTCGGTCGCGGTCCGCGGGGTCAGACGTCCGGCGAGGTCGTCCATGGCCGCGGTGGCGAGCAGTTCGTCGAACCGGGCGGCACGCGCGCGCCCGGCGTTCTTGGTGTTCTGGTGGATGATCCAGCCGTAGGTGCCGGGGGCGTCCATGCTGGCGTTGTTCCGCTGTCGCAGGGCCCGCTTGTAGTCGTCGAGGCGCTTGATGGCGATCAGGGTGGCGAGTTCGTCGTCGGCGAACCGTTCCAGGGTGCCCCGGAGGTAGCTGACGACGCGCCGCCGGACGGCGAAGTCCTCGGTGAGGACGAGGTTGCGGACGGTGGCGGTGATCTTCGGGTCGTTCGGTCCGGTGGCGCCGGGGACCCGTTCGCGGGCGACGTCCTGGGCGACGCCGAGTACGGCGTACGACGACAGCAGGGAGAACATGTCGTCGCCGTCGCGGTCGCCGAGCGCCGGGGCCCGGCCGCCGAGTACGGTCCTGCGGTCGCGGTAGTCGAGCTTGAAGGCGCGGAGCTTGTCGGTGGCGATCGACCCGGCGAGTTCGTCCAGCAGTTCGTTACGGGTCGCGGCGGCCAGGATCTCGGTGGCGTCCTGGTAGAGCAGCAGGGCGCGGGGCATCCCGCAGTAGACGTATCGCCGCTCGTCGGCCCAGTTCTCCAGCAGCCGGGCGGCCAGCGGGGAGCCGGTGGCCTCCAGATGCCAGCGGAGCAGGAGCCGTACGGCCTCCTCGTGGAAGGCGCCGTGCTCGGTGTCGGTGACGGGGAAGACCAGCAGGGAGTCGGCGCTGACCCGGTCGGCCAGTTCGCCGGCCGGGTCGTACTGGTAGAGGAATCCGCCGCTCATGCCGTTGCCGAGGCCCTTGCCGAAGCCGCCGAGGTTGAGTACGGCGCCGCCGGTCATGTATTCGCAGCCGAAGTCGCCGAGGCCCTCGACGACGGCGGTCGCGCCGGAGTTGCGGACCGCGAACCGGTCCCCGGCCTCCCCTTCGACGAAGGTCCGGCCGCCGGTCGCGCCGAAGAGCGCGAAGTTGCCGATGAGGACGTTGCCGCCGGGTTCCGGGGCGCCGCCGCCGGGGGCGCGGACCACGATCCGGCCGCCGCTCTGGCTCTTGCCGACGCCGTCGTTGGCGGTACCGGTGTGTTCGAGGGTGATGCCGTCGTTGCAGAAGACGCCGTACGACTGGCCCGCGGAGCCGCTGGTACGGATCCGTACGGCGCCGTCGGCGAGGCGGCGCCGCCCCCGGTCGTCGGTCATGACGGCCGGCGCATCGGCGAGTTCGGCGGCGGTCCCGCCGTGGTTGAGCAGCCGCTCGACATCGATACTCAGCTGTCCGCCGACGGACTTGTCGCCGTTGCCGAGCCGGATGCCGGGTACGAGCAGGGCCGGTTCGCGGCGGTCGATCAGGGCGGCCCGGACCAGGTCGATCAGGGCGTCGTCGGTACGGAAGTCGGGCTCCGTGCGCTCCGGGTCCTCGACGGTCCGCCCGGAGACCGCGGCGAGCAGTCCGCGGACGTCGAGCCGTCCGACGCCCGCCGGGTGGTCGAGGAGCTGGAGCAGCTCCGTACGGCCGCGGGCCTCGCGGAGCGACCGGAGCCCGAGCCGGGCGAGTACGCCCCGGACGTCATGGGCGACATTGAGCAGATAGCGGGCCAGCGCGCGCGGGTCGCCCTCGAACGCCTCGGCGTTGGTGGTGAGCCCGGCCGGGCACTTCAGATGGCAGTTCTTCGCCATGACGCAGCCGAGCATCATCAGCGCCGTGGTGCCGAACTCGAAGCTGTCGGCGCCCAGCAGCGCCGAGGTGACGACGTCGCCGCCGGTCTGGTGGGCGCCGGAGCAGCGCAGCACGACCTGGTCCCGCAGCCCGTTGGCGACCAGTGCCTGGTGCACCTCGGCGACACCGATCTCGGCGGACCGTCCGGCGTACTTGAGGCTGGTGACGGCGGCGGCTCCGGTGCCGCCGGTGTTCCCGGCGACATTGATCACATCGGCGCCCGCCTTGGCGACGCCGACCGCGATGGTGCCGATGCCCTCGGAGGAGACCAGCTTCACCACGACCTTGACCCGGGCGGCCTTGCAGTCGTGGATGAGCTGGGCCAGGTCCTCGATCGAGTACGTGTCGTGGTGCGGCGGCGGGGAGACGAGTTCGATCCCGGGAGTGCCGCCCCGGGCCGCCGCGATGTCGACGGTGACCTTGGGCGCGGGGAGCTGGCCGCCCTCGCCGGGCTTGGCGCCCTGGCCGATCTTGATCTCCAGCTCCTGGAGCATCGGGTCGGCGAGATAGCCCGCCCAGATCCCGAACCGGCCGGAGGCGAACTGCTTGATCCGCGAGCCCCGGATGGTGCCGTACCGGGAGTGGTGCTCGCCGCCCTCGCCGCTGTTGGAGAGGGCGCCGACCATATTGGTGCCGTGGGCGACGGCCTCGTGGGCGGCGGCGACGAGCGCGCCGTGGCTCATGGCGCCGGAGGCGAGCGTACGGGTGATCTCGTGCGCGGGCCGGACCTCGGCGAGGGGTACGGCGCCGGGCGCCTCGCGGAGCAGGGCGAGCAGCCGGGCGGCGGCGCCCCGGGCGGTGACGAGGACGCCGTCGTCGGTGGTGGCGGGCAGGGCCTCGGTCTCGCCCGGGTGGGCGGCGGCCAGTCCGGCGGCGAGCGCGGCGTGGTCGGCTGCGGCGTCGGGGCCGGGGTCGGTGAGGCGCAGCCGGACGGTGATCCGGTCGCCGTCGCCGGGGCGGTCGGTACCGGCGACGGTCAGCCCGCGGACCGCGACGCTCGCGTTGCCGGTGGTGGAGAACCGGCCCAGTTCGCGGGCGAACTCCTCCGGGGTGGTGAGCCCGGTGACATCGGCGGGGAGCGCCAGGACGTCCCGGAGCGCGGAGGGGCGCCGGGACCGCTCCTCGTAGGTGGTCCGGACGAAGGCGCGGTAGCCGGGGGTGATTCCGGCGCCGTCGATCTCGGCGTCGCTCAGGGCGTCGTAGCCGGTGTCGCGGTAGGCGGTGTCGCTGATACCGAAGGCGTCGTCGAGCTGGCCGAGGGTGAGCAGCCGCAGCGCTTCCGGGTCGTCGGGGCGGCCGGACTCCGGCCGCTCCCCGGTCATCGCGCCGAAGCCGCGTACGGCGTTGGCGCCGAAGGAGTGCCCCGCCCCGTCGGACCGTTCCTTGAAGAGGCCGAGCAGCGGGATCTGGGACTCGTTCTCGACCGTACGGGCCCGCTGGTGCCACTCGGTGGCGGCGCGGGCGATCCGGGTGAATCCGACCCCGCCGACGGGGGACTCCATCCTCGGGAAGATCCGGGCGAGGTCGTCGTCGTCGGTGTCGAGGTAGTTGGGTTCGAAGAACTCGCCGCCGATATAGCTCTCGACGGTGCAGAGCCCGACCCGGCCCATGGTCTTGGCGAGGGACTTCCCGACCGCCTTGCGGAACCGGTCCACGGCCCGACCCGCCTCCTCGGCGCCGCCGGGGGCCGTGTCCGGGTACTTCTCCCCGGCCCGGAGCCGGGCGCTGAGGCTGTAGACGGCGGAGGCCCCGAAGCCGAGCACGGTGGCGACATGGTGCGAGGAGGGGAGCTGGCCGCTCTCCACGACGATCGAGACGCGCGGGCGCGCTCCGCGTTCGACGAGGCGCTGGTTGACGGCGGCGACGGCGAGGACCGCGGGCAGCGGCGCACGGTCCGACGAGACGGCCCGGTCGGTGAGGAGGGCGATCCCGCCGTCCTCACGGGCGAACCGTTCGACGTCGTCGCAGAGGCGGTCTAGCGCCGTCCGCAGGGCGTCGGCGTTGGCTCCCTCCTCGCCGGGTACGGGCTCGTAGAGCAGGTCGAAGCGGTTCAGCGGCACGATCCGCTGGGCGGTCAGCCGGGCCAGGCCGAGATCGTCGAGCAGGGGCGAGGAGAGGACGAGCTGCCGTCCGCCGGGCCGCCCCGTGCCGTCGGGCCGGGAGCCGAGGGCGACCCGGCTGCTCATCCCGTCGGCCTCGCGGATGCTGTCCAGCGGCGGGTTGGTCACCTGGGCGAAGCGCTGGGAGAAGTACTTCGCCATCCCGCCCTCGGTGTCGCTGAGGGCGTTGATGGCGTTGCCGTACCCCATGGCGGCGATCCGCTCGGCGCCGTGCGCGAGCATCGGGTCGAGCAGGAACCGGAAGCTCTCCTGGTTCAGGGCGTACGCCACATACCGTCCGGCGACCGTCAGATCGCCGTCGTAACCGGTCGCGGCCTCGGTGGAGGCACCGTCGGGTACGGGCAGTTCGTCCAGGTTCACCCGGGCCGCGGCGAGCAGTTCCGTGTACGGGCGCCGGGCGGCCAGCTCGGCCAGTACCTCACGGGTACGGGTCACCCGGCCGGTGCGCTGGTCGAGGACGAGCATGCCACCGGCCTCGATCCGGCCCCGGTGGACCACCTCCTGGTCGGGGAAGGCGACCTGTCCGGCCTCGGAGGAGACCATCAGATAGTCGGCGGTCTCGACGGTACGCAGCGGGCGCAGTCCGAGCCGGTCGAGCCGGGCGCCGATCACCTCGCCGTCGCTGAAGATCATGGCGGCGGGTCCGTCGTTCTTCTCCTCGGAGAGCGAGAAGAACTCCAGCATGTCCCGGACGTCGGAGGGCAGGGACCGGTCGTTCTCCCAGGCGGGTGGCATCAGTGCCACCACGGCTTCGAGGAGGTCGCGCCCGTCGTCGAAGACCCGGCTCCGGAGGGTCTGGTCGAGCCTGCCGGAGTCCGACTGTCCCGGCGGGCGGACGATCTCCCGGCCCCGGGCGCGGGCCAGGGCCTCGTCCGCGAGCCGGTTCTTGCGGTCGGTGTTGAGTTCGCCGTTGTGCGCCAGCAGCCGGAACGGCTGCGCCATCGTCGGATGCGGCTCGGTGTTGGTGGAGAACCGGGTGTGGAAGTAGAGCGACCGGACGGAGTGCCGTGGATCGCGCAGGTCACGGAAGTAGCCGATGACCTCACCGGCGTTCAGCCGTCCCTTGAGTACCTGGGTCCTGGCGCTCAGCGACAGCGGATAGAGCCCGGTGTACGCGTCATCGGTGTACGCGGTGGCCTCGACGGCCAGCAGGGCGCGGTGGGCGGCGGCGTCGATGTCCTCGACGGCGTCGGGCGCCCGGAACACCCACTGCGTGAGGGGAAGCTGGTACGGCTCGGCGGCGGGCGGCGCCACGGAGTGGTCGACCGGGACGTCCCGGACGAGCAGGATCTCCAGCCCCTGCCCGGCGATGCTCCGGCGGACCAGCTCCAGCGCGCCGTCCCGGCGGGCGGCGTCGGCCGGGACGAAGCAGTTCGCGACGCCGAAGCGCCCGGCCCGCAGCTCGTGGCCGGTGAGGGCGGTGAAGAACTCCACCGACAGGTCGACACTCACACCCGCGCCGTCGCCGACGCCCTCGGCGGACTTGCCGCCGCGGTGCGGGATGGCGCGGAGCGCCTCGTCGGCCTTGCGCAGGACGTCATGGCTCGGCGTGCCGTCGAGGCGGGCGAGAAAACCGACGCCGCAGGCGCTGTGTTCACGGGTGGGGTCGTACAGACCGGGGGCGGAGTGCTTCACATGGGTCCCGTCGGCGAGAAATCCGGCAGCGGACGGCCAGGCTGCGTCGGTGGAGCGCTCGCCGCGGGCGGACCGGCGAACCGGCAGCGCCCCGAGGTGGTGCGAGTGTGAACGGCAAGGCTTGCCTAACCGTCCCCGCAAGTGCTGTCCGCCTTCCGAACAGGGGCGGCGCGCTGATGCCTCCGGCGACGGGGGGATCCCCACCGCCTCGGCCCTCCGGGTGAACGCCACGACCCGGGCCGCGCCCGGCGACCTGATGTTGTTCGCGGCCTGCGGACCGTCGCTGGCTTGTCGCGCAGTTCCGCCCCCTATGCCTTCGGCGATGGGGGGACCCCCAGCGCCTCGGCCCTCCACGGCACCGCCCCGAACTACCCGGGCCGCGCCCGGCTACCTGTTGTCGTCGGCGGTCCGCGGCCCGGCTGTGGCTGGTCGCGCGGTTCCCCGCGCCCCTGGTTGCCCTCCTGACCGCCCTTGCGGAGAGGCGGGCCCCATTTTCAGGGACGGCGCCGGGGGAGCTTTTAGGGGCTCGGGGAACTGCGAGACAAGCCACGACGGCGCGCGGTCGCCCGACAACGCGCGCCCGGCAGGGCGGATGGCGCGGCCCCCACCCGGAGGGCCGAGGCGCTGGGGCCCCGGGGCGCGGAACTGCGCGAAAGGCGGGGTCGGGGGCCCGCTCAGGGCCGGTTCGGGGGGCGAGGCGGCTCCGGGGCGCGGCGCCGGAGGTACGCGTCCAGCTCCGCCGCCCCCGCCAGCATCGCCCGCCCCCGCCCCGAGAGCCGGTCCCGCCAGTCGCCGAGCGCGGCCTCCAGCGGTTCCAGTCCCCCGGCCGCCCGGACCTGGTCGAGCAGCGGGGCGATCCGGACCAGGGGGTGGCCGCCCCGCCGGAGCTGGTGGGCGAGCCGGGCGTCCCGTACGGCGGCCGCGTCGTAGATCCGGTATCCGGTCCGCGGATCGCGGGCCGGGCGCACCAGGCCGAACCGTTCCCAGGAGCGCAGCGTCGCGGGCCGCAGCCCGAGCCGGGCGGCCAGCGGCCCGATGAACATCACCTCGGATCCGGACACCCAGGCCGGTCCGGCCGTGGCGGCGGGGCCCAGATCGCGCAGGGCCAGTTCCACGGCCTCCATGGTCCTGCGGTCGTCGAGGAGCTGGGCATGGCTCTCGTCGATCAGCCGCAGCGCCTCCTCGACGGCGTCCGTGTGCACGGCCCGCAGGACCTCGGCGGCCGTCCGGTGGCCGTGGCCGGCGAGCAGGGCCCGGAAGGCGCTCAGCGCCATGGCGTGCAGCGGGGTGTAGCCGCGGTAGCCGTGCGGCGAACGGTCGGCGGGCGGCAGGATGCCCGCCTCCTCGTAGTTCCGGACGGCCTGGGTGGAGAGTCCGTGCGCGCGGGCCAGATCGACCGGCCTCAGCCGTTCATCGCTTTGAAGGTTTCGCCCCATGGGGCCGACGATATCGCGATGGTTTCCGCGAAAGTCTCAACTGATCATTCAACGATACCGTTGAGGCCATGGATATCGACCTCACGGACTCCACGCACGCCGTGGAGGCCGCAGCCGTCATGAGCCTCTTCCCCGCCCGGCCCCGGCTGCTCGCCCTGGGCGAGCCCACTCACGGCGAGGACGCCCTGCTCGACCTCCGGAACGATCTGTTCCGTCAGTTGGTGGAGCAGCAGGGGTACCGGACGATCGCGATCGAGAGCGACTGTCTGAGGGGCCTGGCCGTGGACGCGTACATCACCTCGGGCACGGGCACCCTCGACACCGTCATGGAGCGGGGCTTCAGCCACGGCTTCGGCGGTTCCGCCGCCAACCGTGAGCTGGTGCGCTGGATGCGCGCCTTCAACGACGGCCGGTCCGGCGCCGATCTGCTGCGCTTCGCCGGTTTCGACGGCCCGCTGGAGATCACCGGCGCCGCCTGTCCCCGGGAGTCCCTGCTGGCGCTGCACGGCTGGCTCGCGGCGAGCCTCGATGCGGAGCTGCTGCCCTGCTCGGCGGAGTCCCTGGACCGGCTGCTCGGCACGGACGAGGCATGGGTCCATCCGGCGGCGATGATGGACCCGGCGCACTCGGCGGGCCGGTCGCCGCGGGCGCGGGAACTGCGGCTGATCGCGGACGATCTGGTGGCGCTCCTGTACGAGCGGACCCCGCAGCTGATCGCGGCGGGGTCGCGGGAGGAGTGGGACCGGGCGCGGATGTACGGCCGTACGGCCACCGGACTGCTCCGCTACCACTACTGGATGGCCGAGCCGGGGCCGAGCCGGATGACCCGGCTGCTGGGGCTGCGGGACGCGATGATGGCCGAGAACCTGCTCGCGCTCGCCGAGCGGGGCCCGGCCCTGGTCTTCGCCCACAACGCCCATCTCCAGCGGCGGCTGAGCGGGATGCGGATGGGCGGGGCGCCGCTGGAGTGGTGGAGTGCGGGCGCGCAGGTGAGCTTTCGGCTGGGTGAGGAGTACGGCTTCCTGGCCACGGCGCTCGGCACCCTGTCGCACCACGAGGTGGGGCCCCCGCCGCCGGACACGCTCGAAGGACTGCTGTACGCGCTCCCGGAGGAGAGGCGGGTCGTCGACGCGCGGCGGGTGGCGGGCGCACTCGCCGCGGCGCCGCTGACCACCCGGGTGTCGCCCTGGTTCGGCTACGCCCCGCTGGATCCGTCCCATCTGCCCGCCCAGGACGGGATCGTCTTCCTCAGGGACGTCAGGGACGTCTCCCGGGACTGACGCCGCAGGTCCGGCGGGGGACGGTCAGGCGAGGGGACGGCCCGGCCGGCCGATTCGGAGGGGCGCCGGCCGCATGACATGCGCCGTACCGGGCACCCGGGCCGGGAACGAACCGGCCGACCGGGAAGGCACGAGAACCATGGGCTGGACGAAGGCGAAGCTCAAGCAGGTGATGGGCCGCAAGAAGGAGGCGGACGGTATCGCCCTGCGCGACGACCGGCTCCGCGCGGAGGGCGAACGGCAGAAGCGTTCGGGCCGGGAGGAGGAGGCGGCGCTCCGCCGGGCCGCCCGGGAGTCCGCCCGCCGGCGCGCGGAGGGCCGCTGACCGTACCGGAGCCGTATCGCTCGGCGCGCATCGGTGACCGAGCGGGGACGGGGAGGGGTACCGTACGGCCGTCCCGGCGCGGTCGGCGGGACGCGGCCACGCCCGGCTACAGCTCGGAGTCCCCCCAGGACGCCACGGTGACCTCGTCGCCCACCGAGAGCTTGCCGGTGCCCAGCACCGCGAACTTCGTCCCGAAGGCGACACCGCCGGTGGCCGCCCGCCGGTAGTCGGCGAGGGTACGGAGGGGTTCGGGCCCCGACCGGACGGCGGTCGTCTGCTCGACGGTCGTCACCGCGCAGCGGACGGCGAGCTTGGCATAGGCCAGCTCCGCGGTCCCGATCGTGACCCGGCGGATCCGGTCCTCGGTATGAGGCTCGTCCCAATCCTCCACGACGACATTCGGCCGGAACCGGTCCATGGGCAGCGGCTCGCCGCCCCGTTCGGCCAGCCGCGCGTTCAGCTCCCGCAGGGAAGCCCGGGAGAGCAGATGGACGGCGCAGCTGTCGGCGTAGCCCGAGGTGCCGGGGGTGAGGCCGTCGGTGATCCGGTGGTGTTCCGGCGGTACCCGGACCAGTCTGCCGGGCTCGCCGAGGAACTCCGTCAGCCACCGCGCGGCCTCGTCGCCCTGGTCGATCCCCTGGTACGGGGCTCCGAAGAGGCTGACGTCCCGCCGGGGCCCTGAGGTGTCCACCGCGACGGCGAGGGAATCGGTTCCGGGTCCCCGCAGGAGAAGTCGGCCGCCGCCGTCGACGACCTCGGGGCGGATCAGCGCCAGCCGCGGGGAGCGGCGCTGGCTGCGGAAGCCGCCGCGCTCGTCGGTGACCATGAAACTCCGGTCGTACGCGAGGCCCGCGACCGTCATCTCGGCATCGTCCACCGCGACTCCGGCACACCCCTTGACGGGGTAGTACGACAACTCGACGACCCTGGCCACCCGTCTCCCTCACCGCCGCACCGGCCCGATCCCCACCGAACCTACGGGTGGGCGCGCGGCCCGGGCAAGCGATTCCCGGACAGTGACCGATAACCGGTACCGAGTGCCCGGATATCCGGGCGACCCCGGTGGAAGTCGTTTCGGCCGACCCCTTGTGCGCCGGGCGGGGCGTCTGCCAGATTCTCCGCAGCCCCATATGTCATGGACACCACAAAACCCGAAGTGGTGCCCGTGACGTTCCTGCGCATCCCGGCAGGAATTCACCCCCACACCATGGAGCAGATCCCGTGCGTATCACCAGACTCGTACCCGCCCTCGCGACCGCCGCGCTCTCCGTCGTCGCTCTCGCCCCCACCGCGTCCGCGCAGGCCCCCACGCCCGCACCGGCCGTGGAGAGCGCGCCCCGTGACGTCAGCGGCACCGCGGCCCTGCCCATCATCGGCGGCGGCTACGCGAGCGACGCCCCCTGGGCGGCCCGGCTGTTCTCCAACGGCCGCCAGACCTGCAGCGCCTCGATCATCGCGCCCACCTGGATCCTCACCGCGAAGCACTGCGTCACCGGCGGCGGGCTCTCCTTCCGGATCGGCAGCCTCGACCAGAGCAGCGGCGGCACCGTGGCCAACGCGTCGGCCGTCTACAACCACGCCTCCTCCGACCTGTCCCTGGTCAGGCTCGACCGCTCGGTCGCGGCGAGCTACGCCCGGCTCGGCCAGCCCGGCTCGGTCTACGTCAACCAGAACGTCCAGGTCTACGGCTGGGGCGCCACCTCGCAGTGCGGCTCCGAGGCCAACTGCCAGTCCCGCTATCTGAAGGTCGCCAACGTGACCGTGACCGGCGGCTGCCGCGACGCCTACAACGGCTCCGCCATCTGCGCCCGCCGGGGCGACGGCATCACCGCCGGCGGCGACTCCGGCGGCCCGATGATGGCAGGCGGCATCCAGGTCGGCGTGGCGTCCACCAGCGACCGGCAGACCATGACGGCGTACACCAATGTGACGGCGTACCGGCCCTGGATCCAGTCCATCGCCGGAGTCTGACGGCCCCGCCGCCGGACCGTCCCCACCCCGCCCGCCGTTCCGCGCCCGGCCCGCCCCGGCCGCCGCGGAACGGCGGGCACCGCCCCGGCCACCCGCCAGCGCGCCTGCGGTTCTCGTACTTTCGGCCGGTACGCGGAAGGCCCCCGGCTTCCCAGCCTGAGCGGCATGACGACAGCGCGTCGACAGCCCGGCCCCCCGGCCCGGGCGGCCGACGCCTGGATCGCCGAGACGAGCCCGCCGCGCACCCCGGACGGCGCGTCCCTCCGTACGAGTGTCTTCGGCGGCCGCCCGGACAGCCCGCCCAGAACCGGTGCTCGCGGCACATTCGGCGATACGGCGGTCCGCCTGGCCCGGCACGATCTCCATGCCGACGTCCGCCACCACCCCGGTAGCCGCTACTGGTCGTTGCGGTGGCTGGAGACCGCGGTGTATCTGACGCTCAGCGGCCCGCTCACCGCGTACGGCCTGCGGCGGGTCCGGCGGCGCGCGAGCTGAACGTCACTCCGAAGCGGCGGCGGTGGGGCGTCCGCAGTCGGCCGCGCGCCGGTAGCGGCCGCTCTCACCGGCCCAGCGCCGGTAGCCCCGGACCCAGTTCCTCAGGCTGACGGCCCGCTGGGTGAGTCCGGGGTGCGGCGGGCGATCCGCCAGCCGCTCGAAGTGCCGTACGCGTTCCTCGATCAGGCCCCGCACCTCCTCCGCCGCCCGCTCATGCGGCCGGCCGGTGGTGCGGGCGATGACGAGCACCAGATTGTGCACTTCGCCGCCGTCGGCCTCCTGCCGCCAGGAGACCAGATCGTTGGCCCAGCCGACGATGTCCTCGGCGCATTCGAGCAGCTCCCGGTGCCATGGATGGCCGAACAGCTCGTCCGGCAGGGAGCGCTGTTCGAAATGGTCGGTGATATCCACGGCCTCTCGGCTCGCCGTGGTGATCCTGCGTACGCGGATGTACTCCTCGACCGAGAGGCGGGCCCGGTCCCGGCGTTGCAGGGACTCCGAACCGAGCGTTCGCCAGTACTCGCCCCAGTGGCGGCTGAAGCGCTCGTGGACCGGGTCGGACATCGACCGGGTCGTCCGGCTCCAGAGGTCGTCGAAGGCCAGGACGTGCCGGGGGGCGGAGTCGGGATCAGCGACCGGTCGGCGATCACCGGCGGTGACGGCCGCCAGGCCGGACAGCAACTGCCCGTGGTCGGCGTCGGCCCGGGTGTCCAGATGGTCGTCCAGCAGACAGGCGAAGGCGTGCCAGGTGGCGAGGGAGTCGACGGTCACCGCGGCCGCCCGCGGATTGGCGTAGGCGGCCAGGGCGCCGGACCGCGTCCTCCGGAATCGTTCGGCGGTCCGCTCGTCCGGAACCAGCCCGGCGGCCGTACACCAGTCGAGAGCCCGCCGGTCGGCGGCGGCCGCGAGCCGTTCCGGATACGCGCCGGAGGTCCGGAGCATGACGTCCTTCCCGTCGGTCTCAGGAGAGGGAGGTGGGTTTACGGGGTGGCGGAAGGGCGCGGAGGAGCTCCCACAGGGGGCGGGAGCCCGACGCCCATACCGTGAGCGTCCGGCGGTCCACGACATGGAGCCGCTGCTGCTTCGCGAAGGTGAGGGCCGGGGCCGTGACCCGCCCGTTCGTGACGATGACCGCGATATCGGCGCCGTGTACCTGGCGGGCGGTGCCGTTGAGGACCTGGAGGTCCGGGGTGCCGACCGCGGAACCCGCCGCGCCTTTGCGGCGGTGCTTGCACTGGATCACCCACCGGCGGCCGTAGGGGTCGGTGGCCTTCACATCGGCGCCCAGGTCGCCGCCGCCCCCGACCCGGGTCGCGTCCCGGCAGCCGTCACGGAGCATCAGATCGCGGATCGCGTCCTCGAACCGGGTGTGATGCAGGGCGTCCAGCTGCTCCGGTCCGTAGCGCAGGCCCCGGGCGCGTACCTCCTCCCACTGCGCGCGCCGCCGTCTCCGGGTGAACCACGCCCCGCCCGCCAGAGCGGCGACGAGGGCGAGGGCGAGCGGGATCCACCAGTGGGCCAGCAGCCATTCGACCGCGGACGCCGCCGCGACGGTCGCCGCTATCGCGGCCAGGACGAACATCAGCGCGAGGTCGCCCGACGGCCGGACCCGGACCGGACGGCGGGACCGTCGCCGGGCCCGTGGGCGCCGGGCCGGTGCGGTCCGGCGTCGGCGGGCGCTCACCGGCGGACCTTCGTACGCCGCCGGGGCCACCGCGCCCCGAACCTTCCGGGCGGTACCGCCGCCTCGATGGCCAGCACTCGTCGAACCCCTCCCCCACCGACCGGTCCACAGCACACGGGGCAGCCATCCGGCTACCCGGCTTTCTTGTGTACTGGTACGGCGCAGGCGCCGGGGGCGGATCGCCGTACCATGGCACGAACCCGTCGGACCTGGCCGAATACCGGCACAAGAGGGGCGCAGACATCTCGCGATGAAGCGTCGACGGGTACGGCTAGGACGTCCGCAAACCCGTGAGCAGCAGTTCGATCAACCGTCGCGGGTCGTAGTGGGGATCGGTGTCGCGTCCGACGCAGAGGTTGCCGATACCGCGCATGAGTTCATAGGCCCGGATGCCGGGCCTGATCTCGCCCGCCGCCACGGCCGCGTCGAGGAGCCGGGCGCAGACGGGCGTCAGCCGGTCGATGAAATGGGTGTGCAGGGCGGCGAAACGGTCGCTGTCGGAACCCAGGGCGTCGGCGAGTCCGTGCTTGGTGACCAGGAAGTCGGTGAAGAGCTCGATCCAGGCGCGCAGCGCGTCGAACGGGGAGTCGAGTTCGGCCAGCAGCTTCGGCCCGGCCTCGGCGCAGGCGTCGATCTGGTGGCGGTAGACGGCGGTGACGAGGTCGGCCCGGGTCGGGAAGTGGCGGTAGAGCGTGCCCAGTCCGACCCCGGCCCTGGCCGCGATACGGCGGATCGGGGCATCGACTCCCGAGGTCGAGAACACCTCCGCCGCGGCGTCGAGCAGTGTCTGCTGATTGCGTACCGCGTCGGCCCGTTTGCTGCGGGCGGACGCCCCTTTCCCCGGGTCCGCAGGGGGCACCGAGCTCTCCTTCCGAACGACCGCCGACGAGGCGGACCGGTGCTCCGGCACTCCGGCACTCCGGCGCGCAATCGGAACAACGATCCGCATTCAGCCTAGCCGACGGCCGGCGCTCCGCCGTGACGTCCGGGTGTGCGGCAGAATCCGGAACGGCGTACGGGCCGGACGGCTCCGCGCACCGGAGGAGAACCCGTGATCACAGCGGCTGACTGGATCGAGCGGCTCGGCCTCGAAGAGCATGTCGAGGGCGGGTACTACCGCCGGACGTTCCAGGCCGATCACCGGGAGCCGATCGTCACGGCCGCCGGGGAGCGCCACACCCTGACGTCCATCCACTATCTGCTGACGCGCTGGTCACCCGTCGGCCACTGGCATCGCAACCGGTCCGACATCCTGCACTACCACCACCACGGCGACCCGATCACCTACCACCTGCTCTTCCCGGACGGCGGCTACCGCACCGCCGTTCTAGGCCAGGAGCCCCGTGAGGGGCAGTTGCTCGTGCTGGCCGTTCCCGGCGGGGTGTGGAAGGCGGCTCATCTCACCACCGGTGACCACGCTCTGATCAGTGAAGCGGTCTCACCCGGATTCGACTACGCCGATATGACACTCGCCCGGGCCGGCTATCTGCTGGAGCGCTTCCCGGAGCGGGCGGAGCTGATCCACCGCTACCGCGCGCCCGACCGCGCGACGGGCCCGACCGGCTCTGCGCCTCCGGAGCGACCCGGCGCCTGAGGCCGGGGCTCAGCGGGGCAGCACGACGACCGAGAGGACGACGGTCTGCGCGATGCCCTGGACCGCGAAAGCGATCCGGCGGACGATGCCGGCGTGCCGGACCCGTTCGGGCAGCAGCAGCACGACGAACAGGGCGAGGACGGCGACGACGGCCGGGGTCCACACGACGACGCCGGGAAGCGGGGCGGGGCAGCCTTCCCCGTAGTTGAGGCAGTCGGCGTCGCCCAGATACGTCAGCAGCCAGCCGATTCCGGCGACCGGGACGAAGAGCACGGCACAGACGAGGGACCACAGCCGGATGCGATCGGCGGTCCATTCGGTGGTGTCGGGAGCGTCGGGCGGGCGCGAAGTCATGCCCCGATCCCATCAGCCGCCGCCCGGCCCCGGATCGGGAGCCGTACTCAGCCGGGCGCGGCGGCGTACTCAGAACGGACGCCTCGGGGCCGCCGGGGGCACGGCCGGTCCGGTCAGAGTGCGGGGAGCGGCAGCGCCACCGTGATCGCGTACCCCGCGACCAGTCCGTAGCCGGCCCGGAAGGTCCAGACCCGGGCCCGGTCCGGGATCCTCGGCCCCGCGAAGCCGCCAGCCGCGACCAGTGTCTGCTGCCAGAGCAGGGAGGCGGTGAACACTCCGAGGGTGAAGGCCGCCTTGGCCGCCCCGCTCCGCAGCGCGCCGCCCTGGGCGGTGGTCAGGGCCGCGAAGTAGAGGGCGGTGGTGGGGTTGACGAAGGTGAGGGCGGCGAACCGGACGAAGACCCGGGCGGCGTCCGCCCGGCCACCGGTGTCCGCCGTTCCCGGCCCGCCCGGCACCGTGCCCGGCGGGCCGGGGGCGGGCCGCCGGGAAGCGAGCAGCCCCAGGGCGGCGATGGCCGCCAGCACCAGCGCCGCAGCCAGCCGTACCCATGCCTCAACTCCCGCCAGGGCCGCGGCCACCAGTGGACCCACCGCCGTCGCCAGCGCCGCGTACGCCGCGTCGACCACCGCGACCGCCGCCCCCGCCGCCGCTCCCGCGCGCCGATCGCGCATCGCCTGCTGAAGGACGAGCACCCCCACCGCTCCCAAGGGCACCGCCACCCCGAGCCCCGCCGCCGCCCCGGCCGCCGCCGCCGCCGTCAGATACCGCTCCATCTCCGCCTCCGTCACATCGGTTCGTTCGGAGCGGCAGCCTGCGGGCGGCGCGGTCCCGGGCGTGGCCGATATCCCGTCCCCACTGCGAGAATCGCGGCATGGACGCCCTCGACCGCGAAATCCTCGGTGTACTGCGAACGGATGCGCGGATCTCCTACCGTGATCTCGGCGTACGAGTCGGCCTCAGCGCCAACGCCGCCGCCGACCGGGTCCGGCGCCTGGTCCGGGACGGTGTGATCGCCGGGTTCACGGCGATCGTCGACCCCGCGGCCGAGTCCGGGACCGGGCTCACCGTCTTCATCGATCTGACGCTCCGTATCGGTGTCAACAACGACGCGTTCGAGCAGGCGGTGGTGGGGCTGCCGGGGATCGAGGAGGCCGTGCACATCACGGGCGCGTACGACTATCTCGTCCGCGCGCGGGTGGCGAATCCGGCGGAACTGGACGCGCTGCTGCGCACGATCAAACGGGAGACGGGGGCGGAGCGGACGAGTACCCGGATCGCCCTGCGGTCGGCACGGCGCGGCCGCCACGCCTGAGCCACGCCCCAGGGACCGTCGACCCTCGGACATTCATGACAGGTGCATGGCATAACGCTCGCGCCCGCCCTATGCTCATGGGCGCCCGGAGGGGCGGCAACCAGGCGTCCGGGCAGCCCGGTTCGCGGCCACCCCTCTCCCCGCGTCCCGGTCCCGTCGGGAACCGGGCCGCCCCGAGCGAAGGGACGGCACATGCCGCACTCCAGATGGCTCAAGGCAGTCGGTACCGCGGCAGGGCTCGTTCTGGCCGTCGCGCCCGCGGCGCACGCCGGGGCCGGGCCGACGGCGGCACCGGCGGCGAAGACCGCGGCACCGGTGACGCTCTACTACGACGACAGCCGGGCCGTCGGCTGGGAGTCGGCGGTCGCGGCCGGAGTGGCGATCTGGAACGCCAATGTCGACAACGTCAGACTGGTCGAAGCCGCGCCCGGAGCCAGAGCCGAAATACAGATCATCGCCACCAGCGGGTGGCCGCAGGCCACCCTGGGCCCGGTCCGCCCGGGCGGCAGAAGCCGGGTCGAACTCGGCAGCCAGGCGGTCTCCCTGGGCTATGACAAGATCCGTATCGCCGCTCACGAGATCGGCCACAACCTGGGGCTCCCGGACACCAAGCCGGGCCCCTGCTCCCAGCTGATGTCCGGCTCCAGCCCCGGCACCGGCTGCCGCAACGCCGTTCCGAACGCCACCGAACAGGCCCGCGTCGAGTACGCCTACGCCGGCGGCACCGCATCGCGCTTCCCGGCCTCCGGCCGCGTCGTGGTCGACGCGCCCTGACCCGCCGAACCCGTTAGGGCGTGTCTGACGGATCAGGCTGGATCAGCGAGCGGGGTCTGGTGCCGTGGATCGCAAGGCGGAGGAGGGAGTCCACGCGGTGGGGGTACG
>NZ_JBEYIS010000067.1:0-35316 GCF_040635975.1 Streptomyces sp. NPDC006798 | reverse complement strand
GGGGCGTCGCCCGTGTCGTCGGCGTACTCGGGCAGGCGGCGTAGCGTGCCGGTGGCCCAGGGGGTGTGGGGGGCGGGGTCGAGGCGGTCGGCGATGCGGTGGGCCCGGATGGAGGTCCATCGCAGGGCCCGCCCGGGGTACGGGGTCTCGAACGTGCCGAGCGTGACGCGGGCGGTGTGGAGGGTTGCGTAGACGGGCCCCTCGGCGATGAACTCCACGCGGTACCGGGTGGGCGGGTTCACGGTGTTACGCCCTGGCGGGAGCCGGGGAGGGTGCCGGGCGGGGGATTCCACTGGACGGTGTCGCACACCGCCCGGGAGAACCTGCGGTGCCCGGTCACACTGAGATGGAACGCCATCCACACCTCGGCGTACTCCACGTCCACGGGCCGCGCGTTGCCCGGCTCGGGCGGCTCCTCCCCACACCGGGGTGACCCCGAGACGCATTCGACCTTCAGCGTCACGCCCTCCGCCGCGACGGCGTCCAGGGTCCAGTCCCGAAACCGCGACGCGCCGCTCACGCGTCCGGCCCGGCAGCGGTCACGGGCACACCGCCGTGCGACGGATGACGCCGCAGCAGTACGCGACTGTCGACGGCCCGCGACAAATCCCCCGCCTGCCGGGCCTCCTTCAGCAGGGCGCGCAGCCGTTCGCACTCCCGGCACTGTTCGGTCGAGTTCACAGCACACCTCCGGCACGGCGGTTGGCGCTCGACACCTCAGGTCGAAGCCGCGCCATGGTCGGACTGAACGAACGGTCATCCGAGCCCGCGTCCGCGTCGGTGTCGGCGTCCGCCGGGACCGCGTCCGGGCACTTCGGACCCCCGCACTCACACGGCGGCCACGCGAGCGCCGTGGGCGGGGGAACGGGGGCGGGTTCGGACTCGGGTGCACTCATGTCGAAACTCCTCTCCGTAACGGTTTCGCTACCGGGAGGGCTCAGAGTGACCTACAGTCAATAAGTCTTCAACCTGTCCCAAGATCAAGAGGATTTGAGACGAACCGTGAACCGTAGAGAGGTGGATCCACGGACATCGCCGCTTGCGGCATTCGCTGTACAACTTCGCAGCTCGCGCGAGGCAGCTGGCTGGATCCAAGATGAGTTAGCCGAACGAATGAGCTACTCGGGAACGCATGTCTCTGCCGTAGAAACGTGCCGCAAATCCCCCTCGCGAAGCTTTGCCAGGAAGGCTGACTTAGCCCTCGGCACGGGGGCGACCTTTGAGGTGATGTGGCAAGTCATCCGCGACGCCGTGCTCTTGGAGGGCTTCCCGGAGTACCTTCAGTACGAGTTGAAGGCAGCGCGCTTCCGAACCTTCGAACTGGGAGTAGTCCCAGGCGTGTTCCAGACCGCCCGCTACGCCGAAGCGCTTGCGGGTGCGGACATCGATCGGGGCAGCATCACGCCGGAGCTGGCCACGGAACGTGTCGCGCTGCTGGCGACACGGCAGAAGCGGCTACTTCGCGGCCTGGACGCCCCGCTGGTGTACGCGGTCCTGGACGAGAGCTGTATCCGGAGGGTGGTCGGGGGCCATGACGTGATGGTCGAACAGCTCGACCATCTCACCTGCATTGCCGCACTGCCATCGGTGACAGTCCAGCTCGTTCCGTTCAGCCTTGGGCACCTTCGTCCTCTGCTGCTCCCGGCCGTTCTGCTCACGATGCGCGACCGGTCGTTGGTCGGCTATACGGAATCCGCCAGCCGAGGGTATCTGGAGCGAGAAGAGGCCCTCTTGGGGATCTGGGAGAGGGCATACGATCACCTTCAGGTAGGCGCGTTGGCCCCAGCGCCGTCCGTTGACCTGATCAAAGCTGTCCGGAAGGAATTTCACGATGGTCATTGACGTAGCCATGGACGCATGGGCGAAGTCCTCGTACAGCCAGCAGGGTGGCAATTGCGTCGAGTGGGCTCCCTCCCACGCCTCCGCGACCGGCATAGTCCCTGTCCGGGACTCCAAGTGTGAGGACGGTCCGGTTCTGATGGTGTCCGCGTCGGCCTTCGCCGGGCTGGTCACCCTGGCCCGGTCCGCCAGGCCGTAGCGCCACAGTGCAGACATGGTCTGAGGCGCCGCCCGTATTCAGCAGCTTGCCGAGGAGTACACCCATGAAGACCAACCTGACCGGTTGGGTGAAGTCCAGCTACAGCGGGAACGACGGGGGCCAGTGCATAGAGTGGGCCCCCGGGTACGCGTCCGTGACCGGCGTCGTTCCCGTCCGGGATTCCAAGCGTGAGGACGGTCCGGTTCTGATGGTGTCCGCGTCGGCCTTCGCCGGGCTGGTCACCCTGGCCCGGTCCGCCAGGCCGTAACGCCGCAGCACAGACATGGGTCGAGGCGCCGCACGCGCCATGAGGGCCCCGTCCGGTGATCGACCGGGCGGGGCTTTCCCGCGTCCGGGTCCTTCTCGTCGGATACAGCAATCCGCTGCCCGCCGACTACGGAAGGTCACCGCCGGGGATCAGCGGCCGCCGCGTCCCGGCTTACGGCCCCGGCCGCTCCCGGAGGCGCGACCCGAGCCGCCGCCCGAGCGGCCACCCGAAGCGGCGCGGCCGGTCCGGGAGCCCGAGCCCGACCCCGTACGGCCGCCGCCGGTGGCGGACCGCCGCTGACCGGAGCCGGACCCGGATCCGCCACGCCCGGATCCGCCGGACTTCGCGGGCTTCTCCTCGCGGGGCTCGGCTGCGCGGCGGCCCCGGGTGCTGTTCACCGTCCGGCCCCGGACGATCCCGATGAAGTCCTCCACCAGGTCGGTGGTGGCCTCCTCCGGCCAGGCCAGGGCGACGGACGACTGCGGCGCGTCCACCACGGTCCGATAGGTGAGATCCCGGCGGTGGTGCAACCGGGCCAGTGATTGCGGGGCCACCAGCACGCCCACCCCGGCCGCCACCAGCTCGATCGCGTCGGCCGTGGTCGCCGGGCGCTCGATCGCGGGGCGGCCCGGCAGGCTCTCCCATGTGAGCGGGTCGTCGAGGGGGTGCAGCACGATCTCGTCCGAGAGATCCGTCACGGAGACCTCGTCGGCCGCCGCGACCAGGTGGTCCTTGGGGACGATCACCACGGTGGTCTCGGTGTAGAGGGGGATGGCGCTGAAGACCGTACGGTCTACGGGCAGCCGGAGCAGCCCGGCGTCCGCGCCGCCGTCGCGCAGCAGGCCGGGCGCCTCGGGTACCGGGGTCTGGAGCAGCTCCAGCGGGACTTCCGGCAGCCGCTCCCGCCAGATCCGGGCCCATTTCGCCGGGGTCGCGCCGGGTACGTAGGCGAGCCGGAAAACGGGGGCCGCGGGGGTGGGATCGGGGGCTGTCACGGGCCCAGATTACCGTGCGTGGTCGGATTCGCCGGGCGCACTCGATATCCTTGGCCTCATGACGTCGCACCGCAGCACCCAGTCCATGAAGCCCGCCACGGCGGCGAAGAAGCTGGGTGTGTACCTCGAAGCCACCCCCGCGGAGTTCCGTGAGGGGGTCGTCACCCGCGACGAACTGAACGCGCTCCAGACCGACCCGCCCGCCTGGCTGCGCGAGCTGCGGAAGAACGGCCCGCACCCCCGCCCGGTGGTCGCGGCCCGCCTCGGCACCTCGATCTCCGGCCTCGCCCGGGGCGGGGTCACGGAGGCGCTCACCACGGACCAGATCGAGGCCCTCAAGGAGAACCCGCCGGAGTGGCTGGTCCGCGAGCGGGCCACCCAGTCCGAGGTCCGCGAGGAGACCAAGCGCCTCAAGGCCCGCCGCGACGCCGAGGCCGACGCCGACGGCCCCGACGCCTGACGGCCGACGGCTTCGAACCGACACCGCTGCCCTTCGCCCCGGACATCCGGGGCGAAGGGCAGCGGTGTTTTCGGCGTCCGCCCGGCCGAGCCGGGAGCCTATGACGCGGCGTCAGCTCTCGTCCGTCGACGCCCTGACCACCAGCTCCGGCGCGAACCGCTCGATCCGCTCCGCCCTTTCCCTGACCGGGGCCTGAAGGAGCGTCAGGCCGCGTTCGGCCATCGCGGCGAGCGGATGGCGGATGGAGGTGATCGGCGGGTCGAGGAGCTTGAGCATCTCCGTGTCGTCGAAGCCGGTGACCGCGATCTGGCGGGGGACCGCGACCGACGAGCGGTGCAGGGTGCTGACCAGGCCGACCGCGAGGACGTCCGCGCCGCAGACCACCGCGTCGATCCGGTCCCGCTGTTCGATGATCCGGCGGGCCGCCGTCCGGCCGCCGTCGGTGCTGAAGCCGGGGAGCAGGATGGTGGTGGCGTCGGGCCCCTGGGAGTCGGCGAAGGCCGCCACCCGTTCGGCGCCCGATGAGGAAGCCTGGTCGGCGACGAGGGCGATCCGGTGGCGGCCGATGCCCTCCAGATGGTCGACCAGGAGCCGGACCGCCGAGGCGTTGTCGAGGGTGACCGCGACCGTGCCCGAGTCCTTGGCCCAGCGGTCGAAGAGGACCACGGGGCGCCGTCCGGCGGCGTCCCGGATGGCCGGGCCCGAGCCGTCGGCCGAGACCGGGACCACGAAGAGGCCGTCGACCCGGCCGCTGAGCAGGGTCTCGATCTGCTCCGCCTCGATCGCGGTGTCGTTGGCCGCGTCGGTGACCACCAATGTGCCGCCCGCCGCCCGGACCCGCTGGGCGATGGCGTCGGCGAGCTGGACGAAGTACGGGTTGGCGAGCGTGGGGACCACCACGCCGATGGTTCCGGTCGCGCCGGTGCGCAGGGCGCGGGCGGAGTGGTTGGGCTGGTAGCCGAGCCGCTGCGCCGCCTGCTCGACCCGGCGGGCCAGTTCCGGATCGACATTCCGCTGGGTACCGGCGAGTACCCGTGACGCCGTGGCGCGGGAGACCCCGGCGGCCTCGGCCACATCGATGAGTCGGGGCGCTGTCACGTGGAGATCCTTCTCGGTCGGTCGGGCGGGGATGCGCCACGGCGGCGGGGCGATCGGGAAGCCTGAGGGTACTTGACGGTTCCGGAACCCTGGTACAGCATGTCGGAAATCGATCTCCCAAGGAGTTCACATGTCGCCCATCACCGTCGTCGGTTCGGTGAACCGCGACTTCGTGCTGACCGTCGAGGACCTGCCGCTGCCGGGTGAGACCGTGCTCGCGCGGCGCTTCGTGGAGGGGGTCGGCGGCAAGGGCGCCAACCAGGCCGTCGCCGCCGCCCGGCTCGGATCACGGGTGCGGCTGGTCGCCGGAGTCGGCACGGACGCGGCCGCCATCCTCGACGCCCTCGCGGCCGAGGGCGTGGACCTGGACGCCGTCCGGGCCCGGGAGCGGTCCACCACCGGGATCGCCGCCGTGGTCGTCGACGACGCCGGGGAGAACACCATCGTCGTCAACCCGGGCGCCAACGCCGAACTCGGCGCCGCCGACCTGCCGGAGCTGCTCGTACGCACCCCGGGCGAGATCGTCCTCGTCCAGCACGAGATCGCCCCCGAGGTGGTCGAGGTGGCCGTACTGCGCGCCCGCGAACAGGGCGGAGTGGTGGTCCTCAACCCCGCCCCGGCCCGGGCCGTCGACGCCCGGATCCTGGCCGCCGTCGACGTCCTCGTCCCCAACCGCGTCGAACTGGCCGCACTGCTCGGCACGGCCCCGCCCGCCACCGTGGACGAGGCCCGTGACCTGCTGGTCCGGGCCGATCTGCCCTGCCGGGCCGTGGTCGTCACGCTCGGCGCGGACGGAGCCGTACTGAAGGAGGCGGACAGTCCGGACACCCTGCACATCCCCGCCCCCTCGGTGGACGCCGTGGACACCGTGGGCGCCGGCGACACCTTCTGCGGTGCCCTCGCCGACTCCCTCGGCCGCGGCGCCGCCCTCCCGGCGGCCGTCGCGAGGGCGGTGCGGGCGGCGTCGTACGCGACCACCGGCCTCGGCGCCCAGACCTCGATGCCGTACGCCGGCCAGCTCGACCCCCTCGCGGCCACCTCTGCCTCCTGACCTCCCCCCGGACGTCCACCAGCACTACGGAGAACCACCATGCGGAACCTGAAGATCGGCCTCTTCGAGAACGCCCAGACCAACGCGAGCGGCACCGCCACCTGGCGCCACCCGGACAGTCAGCGGCACCTCTTCGACACGCTCCAGTACTGGCGCGACCTCGCCGCCGTGTGCGAGGACGCCAAGCTGGACTTCCTGTTCCTCGCGGACGCCTGGGGCTGGTCGGAGATCGACGGCACCCGCCCGGCCATCGCCACCGAGGAGACCCTCGACCTGCCGCGGCTCGACCCGATAGTGGTGGCGTCGGCGCTGCTCTCCACCACCACCAACCTGGGCCTGGTGATGACGGGTTCGGTGCTGGTGGAGCCGCCGTACGCCTTCGCCCGCCGGCTGGCCACCCTGGACCAGCTCTCCGGCGGCCGGATCGGCTGGAACATCGTCACCACCGGCACCGCCGACACCGCGGTCAAGGCGTTCGGTATGGACATGGTGGCCCACGACGACCGCTACCGGATGGCCGAGGACTTCCTGGAGCTGGTCTACAAGTACTGGGAAGGCGCCTGGGAGCCGGACGCCCTGGAGAAGGACAAGGAGGGCCGGTTCGCCGACCCCGCCAAGGTCCACCTCGTCAGCCACAAGGGCCCGTTCTTCCGCTCGGAGGGGTACGGCAACACCGCCCGCTCCCCGCAGGGCACCCCGGTCCTCTTCCAGGCCGGTGCCTCGCCCGCGGGCCGCCGGGTCGGCGGCCGGCACGGCGAGTGCATGTTCGTCGGCAGCGGCTCGATCGCCCAGCTCGCCGGGCACACCTCCGCCATCCGCGAGGAAGCCGTGAAGGCGGGCCGGGCCGCCGACGACGTCAAGGTGATGTCGGCGTTCTCCTGCGTCATCGGCGCGACGACCCAGGACGCGGAGCGGCGCTACCAGCGGATCCTCGACGCCCAGCGGCCCGAGGTGACCGTCGCCAGCTATGCCATGTTCACCGGGCTCGACCTCTCCTCCTACGCCCCCGAGACCCCGATGACCGAACTCTCCACCGAGCTGTCGCAGACCCAGGTGGCCCGGTTCGCCGGGCAGACCGTCGGCGACGTCCTCGCCGACTGGCACACCCACGGCGTCGGCGCCCGGCCCGTCGTCGGCACCGCCGAGGAGATCGCCGACGAGATCTGCGCCCTCGCGGACGGCGCCGACCTGGACGGCTTCCTGCTCTCGCCGACCATCCAGCCCACCTCCACCACGGACTTCGTGGAGTCGGTCCTGCCGATCCTGCGGTCCCGCGGAGTCTTCCGGGGCGAGTACACGGAGGGCGAGAGCCTGCGCGAGCGGCTCACCGGGGCGGACGACAGCGCGCTGCCCGGCAGCCACCCCGCGGCCCGCCACCGCCACCACTGAACCGCCTACGGATCGCGCCGAGAGGATGTCGAAGACCATGGTCACCTCTGCCCACCAGCCGCCCGGGCCCGTCGTATCGGCGGAGCTGGACGCCGCTACGCTCCGACGGGCGTTCGGGGCCTACCCGACCGGCGTCGTCGCGATCTGCGCGCTGCGCGGAACCGAGCCCGTCGGCTTCGCCGCCAGCTCCTTCGTCTCGATCTCGCTCCAGCCGCCGATGGTCGCGGTCAGCGTGGCCCGTACCTCGGCCACCTGGCCCCGGCTCGCCGAGGCGCCCGTCCTGGGGCTGAGCGTGCTCAGCCACGGCCAGGGCGCGCTCTGCCGGAAGCTGGCGTCCCGGGACGGCGACCGCTTCGACGGCGTCACCTGGCGGCCGTCGCCCGAGGGAGCCGTACTGATCGACGACGCCGCGCTCTGGCTGACGGCCCGGGTCAGCGCCGTCCACGACGGCGGCGACCACGAGATCGTGCTGATGGAGCTGCTGACCGCCGAGTTGTTCACCGGTGTGGAGCCCCTGGTCTTCCACACCAGCCAGTTCCGCGAGCTCATCCCCCATGGCTGAGGAACCGACGGTCAGCACCCGGCTCACCGGCACGGTGGTCCGGGGCGCGGGCCGGGGCCGCGGGCTCGGCTTCCCCACCGCCAACATCGCGGCCGACCCCGGCACCCGGATCCCGCCGTCCGCGATCTACAGCGGCTGGGTCGTCCGTCCGGCGACCGGCCTGATCCACCCCGGCACCATCAGCATCGGGTCGAACCCCACCTTCGTCGACACCACGGAAGTCCATCTGGAGGTCTACTGCCACGACGCGTCGGACGAGTTCTACGGAGAGCGCGTCGGACTGTGGTTCGTGGCCCGGATCAGGGACACGGTGAAGTTCGCCTCGTCCGGTGATCTGGTACGCGCCGCCCGCCGGGACGTCCTGCGGTCGGAGGCCCTGCTCGCCTCCGGCCACGGGCGCCGGGTCCGTCATCAGGCCCTCGCCGCCTCGGCGCGTACCGCCCGCAAGTCCGCCTCCGCCTGAGGCGGGGCACTTCTCCGCGGGGACCCGGCGCGCACCGCCGGGCTCCCCGCCCACTTGACGGCCCGTCCGGGCCACACCCCCCACACCAGCCTTGCTCAGAACGAACAAAGGTGTGAGTAATGAGTGCATTCCAGTGGTTGAACGAGCAATTCAGCTTCTTCGGCCTGGACGTCTACTGGTCCGACTTCCTCGGCAACATCCTCGCGCTCGCCACCGTGTGGCTGGCGCTGCGAAGACTGCTCATCGCCTGGCCGGTGCAGATCCTGGGATCGGTGCTGCTGCTGATCGCCAGCCTCAATGTGGACCTCGGAGGAAACGCCGCCCGGCAAGTTGTGATCATAGCATCGGCCTCCTGGGGCTGGGCGACGTGGAAGCGCAGCCGGGAGAAGGAAGGCGCCATCAACGTCCGCTGGGCGTCCTGGCGTGAGCGGTCGGTACTGCTGGTCGCGATGATCGCCGGAACGATCGCCTTCGCGGCGCTGCTGAAGTCGACCGACGCGTCCTTCTACCCGGGCGCCCCCTGGTGGATGGTGCTGGCCGACGCCTGGATCTTCGTCGGCTCGATCCTCGCGATGTACACCCAGGCCCGGCGGTATGTGGAGTTCTGGTTCGCCTGGCTCGCCGTCGACCTGGTCGGGGTGCCGCTGGCGATCCACTCGGAGCTGTACTTCTCCGGCATCGTCTACGCGATCTTCTTCGTGATGGTGCTGATCGGCATCCGCGACTGGGCGTCCCGCAGCAAGGAGCAGGAGATCGTCTCCCCGCTGGAGTCCGCGGTCGTCGTGGAGGGGCGCGACACGACCATCCCCGCTCCCGGCGCGGTTCCGGCGGTGCCCGGACAGGGCGCGGCGGAGACGGCGAGAGACCCGGAGCCGCTGACGGATCGTTGACCTATGGCCGATGACACGAGTCATCCGAACTCCCGCGAAGGAACGGACGGAGGTTTACGGACCCACCCCCGGGCCGACGGTGAAGCGTTCCGTCGGCCCGGTCTCCGCGTCATGAGGGCCGGCCGCCGTCGGCCGCCGGACGTTCGGCGGCCCGGACCCCGGAGGCGGGGACACCGGCGGCCCGCAGCTCCGCCGCGGCCTCGGCCCGGCGCGGATGGTGGTGCTCGGTGAAGATGCGCAGGGCCGCGGTCAGCGCCGTACGGGCCTCCTCGTGCTGTCCGAGGCGCCGTAGCACCCGCCCGAGTTCGAGCTGGGCGGGCCCGCTCCACGACGGCATGTCCGTCGCCTCGAAGACCGTCAGCGCCTCGCGCAGCGACGCCTCGGCCTCCCGCCACCGGCCGAGCGCCGAGTAGTCGTTGCCGAGATGCCGCAGGGCGGCGGCCCGGTACATGGCCATGATGGTGGCGGGTCCCGGGATGCCCTCCCGGCAGATGGCCAGGCTGCGCAGATGGATGTCGAGGGCCTGCTCCGGATCCCCCTGGTCGCGCAGGGTCTCGCCCAGGGTGTTGAGGCAGCTCAGCAGGGCCAGCCGGCCGTCGGCCGAGGTATTGGGCCGATGGCACTCGGCCGCCTCGCGGAGCCAGGTGATGGCCTCCTCCGTCCGCCCGATCCGGCGCAGCGCCCCGGAGCCGTAGCCCAGCGCCCAGCCGGTCTGGAGCTGATCGCCGCAGGCCCGGGCCGTGGCCAGGGCGACCCGGGCGGTGTCCAGGGCGGCATGCGGATCGTGTGCGCAGATGTTGTGGGACCAGGCCAGGTAGTTGAGATGGGTGGCCTCCTCGCGCGGACTGCCCAGGGCCCGGGCGGACTCGGCGGAGCAACGGAAGACCTCGACCCACTGCTCCCAGTGCTGGGTGAGGTCGGAGAACCAGTGCATCGCCTCGGCGGTGTCCACCACCAGCCGGTGCCAGCCCTCGGTACGGGCGTGCCGCAGGGCCGCCAGCCACTGCTCCCGCTCCGCCTCCAGCCAGGCCCTGGCCTCGTCGCGCCCGGCCGGGGCGGTGGCCGGGTCGGGGTCGCCGGTCGGCCGGTCGTGGTGTTCGGCGTCGAAGTGCAGTCCGGCGCCGGTCGCGCGGGCCAGCATCCAGCGGGCGGTCCGGTCCAGGGCGGCCGTCCGGACCGCCGGATCGTCCTCGGCGGCCACGCGTTCGGCCGCGAAGAGCCGGAGCAGATCGTGGAAGCGGTAGCGCTCGGCCGTGCCGTCGGCCTGGAGCAGTCCGCGGTCGGCGAGCCGTTCGAGCCGGAGTTCGGCGTCCCGGGCCGGGATGTCCGCGAGCAGGGCCGCGGTCTCGGGGCTGATATCGCCCGCGGTGAGCGCGGAGCGCCGCAGCAGCAGCCGGTCGGACGGTTCCAACTGCTGGTACGAGAGCGCGAAGGCGGCCCGTACCCCCAGGTCGCCGGTCTGGAGGGTGTCGAGTCTGCGGGCCTCCCGGCCGAGCCGGGTGACGAGTTTGGCGAGGCTCTCGCCGGGCCGGGCCGCCAGCCGCTGTCCGGCGATCCGCAGGGCCAGCGGCAGCCGTCCGCACAGTTCGGCGAGGTCCCGGGCGGCCTGCGCCTCCCGGGCGACGCGTTCGGCGCCGACGATCCGGGTGAGCAGGGCCACCGCCTCCTCGCGCCGCAGCAGGGGGAGTTCCGCGCGGTGCGCCGCCTCCAGGCCGGTGAGGGCGGCGCGGCTGGTGACGATGGTGAGGCAGGCGCCGGAGCCCGGCAACAGGGGCCGTACCTGCTCCTCGTCGACGGCGTTGTCGAGGACCAGCAGCAGCCGGCGGTCGGCGACCAGGGAGCGGAACAGCCCGGCCCGGTCGTCCGGGTCGCGCGGCAGGGACCGGGCGGCCACCCCGAGGACCCGGAGCAGCCGGGCCAGCGCGTCACCCGGAGTGGTCGGCTCCGGGTCCATGCCGCGCAGGTCGAGACAGAACTGCCCGTCGGGGAAGCCGGGCGCGAGCCGGTGCGCCGCGTGGACCGCGAAGGCCGTCTTGCCGAGCCCGGGTGAGCCGGTGACGACGACCAGGGGCGGATGGGCGGGGTCGGCGACCTCGGCCAGGGCGTCGATCGCCGCCAGGGGGGCGGTGCGGGCGGTGAAGTCGTAGGTGTCCCTCGGCAGGGAGAGGATGCCCGCCGCCGTCGGGTCGGCGGGCGGGCGGACCCGGCGGCGCCCGGGGGCCGCCGCGGCTTCCAGGGCCCGGGCCCGGTCGGCGGTCAGTCCCAGGGCGGCGGCCAGCGCCTCGACCGTGCGGCGCTGCGGTCCCGTGGTCCGGCCGCGTTCGAGGTCGGCCAGGGCCCGGACGCTCACCCCGGCGCCGTGGGCCAGCCGCTCCTGGCTGAGTCCGGCGCCGGCCCGCAGTTCGCGCAGCAGCCGTCCGAACTCGTTGGGCGTCGTACTGGTCATGTGCCGGCTCCCCCTGGTGGTCCCCCCGCTGGGACGCGATGTCTCCGGCAGAAGTATCGCGGACCGTACTTCTGCCGGTGGTTCCGCCTGGTGGGGGTGGCGGGTCCGGTGATGAACTCTTCACGCCCCACAGGTTCCTCACCCCAGGGTGAAACGGATCCGGCGGCGTACGGCCCGGACGAAAGCTCCGGGACCGTCCGCGTATGCCGTGGTCCGCCCCCCATACACCGAAAGGTGGGACACGCGTGAGACGCACCGGTGCTCCGAGCGGGAGAACGCTCCTCCTGCTGCCCCTGATCGTGCTCGCGACGACTTTGACCGCCCCCATTCCGTCGGCGTCGGCGGACTCCGACAAAGAGCCGCCGGTCACGCGGCAGCACCAGTGGCCGCGGGTCGATCTGGGGTTGGGGACCGTGGCCGACAACCATCGGACTTCGGTGATCTATCCGGACTCCTCGGGGTACGTCGCGGTCCCCGTCGCCCCGCTGGGCCCGCCGCACCGGGCCGCGCGGGCCTCCGGGCGGTCGGCGGCGCACTGACCCCCGCGTCCCCCGGACGCGCGGCGGAGAACGGGTGCTGACGGACCGTCGGAAGAATCCGGTGCGGCGGTACGAAGCCCCGGCCGGTCTGTACGACGACGGCGCCCGCCGATCGGACCCGCTTCGGCCCCCGGCCGGGGAACCTATTGCGACCAAGGGCGAGTTCCGGCCATCTGAGGCGTCGGTGGCAACGTCGTCCGGCCAACCCTTCTCTTCCCCGCCGGGAGCGGGCAGCGGGGCCGCTCCCGCTACCTCACCCCCCTGACCCCGCCGAACAGGGAGTCGAGTTGATCTCCAGAAAACATCCGGGACGCGGTGCGACGGCCGTCGCGACCGTCCTGGTGGCGACGGCGCTGATGGCCGGAACAACCGGTCCGATCGCCTTCGCCGACAGCGGCGCACCGGGCGGAACCGGCCGCTCCGATGCCGGTGGCACCGGGCGGACCGGCGACGACGCCCGGTCCGGAGTGCGTTGGGTCACCCTGATCACCGGAGACCGGATCGGGGTCGACGCCCGGGGCAGGGTCGCCGCCGTCGAACGCGGCGAGGGCCGGGAGAAGATCGCCGTACGGAGCTGGACCGAGCGGGGCCGGGTCTACGCCGTCCCGGCCGACGCCCAGCGGCTGATCGCCCGGGGCGTCCTCGACCGGCGGCTCTTCGACATCACCCGGCTCAGCGGCCCCGAGAGCCTGCGGGCCTATCGCGACGGCCTGAAAGTGATGGTCGAGTACGAGACCGGGGCGTCGGCGGCCGTGGCCCGTCAGGAGGTCCGTACCGACGCGAAGGTCGCCCGTAGCCTTCGGTCGATCGGCGCGGACGCCGTGACCGTTCCCCGGAGCGACCCGGGCGGGCTGTGGGCCGCGCTCACCGGAGCCGGAGACGGATCCGGAGCGGGCGGGGCCGGAGCCCGGACCGCCGCCACGGCCACCGCCCCCGGGATCGAACGGGTCTGGCTGGACGCCGTCTACACCCCCACCCTCGACACCAGCGTCGGCCGGATCGGCGCCCCCAAGGCGTGGCAGGCCGGATACGACGGCCGGGGCGTCACCGTCGCGGTCCTCGACAGCGGCATCGACGACACCCACCCCGATCTCGCCGCCCAGGTGGTCGGCGCGGCCAACTTCACCTCGGCCGCCGACACCAAGGACCGCAACGGCCACGGTACGCACATCGCCTCGACCATCGCCGGGACCGGCGCCAAGTCCGGCGGCACGTACAAGGGTGTCGCCCCCGGCGCCAAGCTCCTCAACGGCAAGGTGATGGGCGACTTCGGGATGGAGTCCGGGACCATCGCCGCCGTCGACTGGGCCGTCGCCCGGGGCGCCGACATCATCAGCATGAGCTTCGGCACCCCCGGCGGGCCCGAGACCGACCCCCTGGAAGCCCATATCAACCGGGTTTCGAAGGAGAAGGGCGTCCTCTTCACCGTCTCCGCGGGCAATGACGGCCCCGGCCCCGGCACCGTCGGCTCCCCGGGCAGCGCCGCCGCCGCCCTCACCGTCGGCGCCGTCGACGACGCCGACCGGATGGCCCACTTCTCCAGCGTCGGACCGCTGCACGACGGAACGGTCAAACCGGATGTCACCGCGCCCGGAGTGGGCATCACGGCGGCCTCCGCGCCCGGCAGCGACATCGCCCGGCAGGTCGGCGAGAACCCGCCCGGCTACTTCACCATCGGCGGTACGTCGATGGCCGCCCCGCATGTCGCCGGCGCCGCCGCCCTGCTCAAGCAGCGGTACCCCGACTGGTCGGGCGAGCGGCTGAAGGCGGCCCTGACCGCCTCCGCCGTCGACGGCGGACACACCGTCTTCCAGCAGGGCACCGGCCGGGTCGACGTCGAACGCGCCCTGGCGCAGACCGTGGTCGCCGACGAGAACACCGTCTCCTTCGGCCTCCAGAGCTGGCCGCACACCGACGACCGGCCCCTCACCAAGGCGATCACCTACCGCAACCTCGGCACCACCGAGGTCGCCCTGGACCTGGCGGTGACGGCGCTCGATCCGCGCGGTGCCGCCGCCCCCGCGGGCTTCTTCGCCCTCGGCACGAACCGGATCACCGTCCCCGCGGGCGGTACCGCCACCGTGCCGCTGACCGCGGACACCCGGATCGGCGGCGACAACAACGGCACCTACACCGCCGTCGTCACCGCGACCGGCGGCGGCCGGACCGTACGGTCCACGGCCGCCGTGGAGCGCGAGGTCGAATCGTACGATCTCACCCTCGACTTCGTGGGCCGGGACGGACGGCCCGGGACCGAGTTCTACACCTACCTCCGCCAGATCTCCGGCGCGGGCGACGCCGACGAGACCCTTAACGGCAGCGCCACCGGCACCGAGAAGCTCCGGCTGCCCAAGGGCGACTACGCGCTCTTCGCCGGGGCCGGGAACGCGGAGGGCGGCACGGACCGCCTCGTCCACCCCAAGCTGCCGCTGACGAAGGACACATCCCTCACCGTCGACGCCCGCACCACCAAGCCGGTCGACATCACGATCCCCGACCCCGCCGCCCGGATGACCGGGGCGTCGGCACAGGTCTACGCCGGAATCGGGGACCGTTCCATCGAGTTCGGCGACCATGCCTCCACCACCTTCGCGGGCTTCCGCACGGCCCAGCTCGGCCCGGAGCTGTCCACCGGAGTCGAGCTGAGGGACGCCCTGCACGCCCAGTGGGAACGCGACGCGTCGACCGCGTACGGCGTCGTCGCCGGAGGCACGGTGAAGCGGCTCTTCACCGGCTACACCAAGAAGTTCGAGGCCGCCGACTTCGCCCGGGTCGTCACGGACGTCACCAGCTCCGTGCCCGGAAAGACCGGGCACGCCTCGGCCACGGGCCGACTGAGCAAGAACGACTTCGGCTCCGAATACCCGTTCGCCCTGCCCGGCAGCCGCACCCACCACCTGGCCACCGACGGCGGACCCAACCGCTGGTCCCTCGCCGCCGTCCAGCACAACGCCCAGGGCTGGGAGGAGATCCGCCACACCTCCCCGGAACGGGAGTTCCGGCCGGGCACCGGCCACCGGCTGAAGTTCGGCCCCGCCGTCCACGGCCCCCTCGTCAACGGCGAGACCGGCGTCTTCCGGGAGGGCAACAGGATCAGGGCCTCCGTGCCCCTCTTCTCCGACGGCCGGGGCAACGCGGGCCGCTCCGCCTACACCTCGGCGACGACCACCCTGCACCGGGGCACCGTCAAGATCGCCGAGAAGGCGGACGGACTCGAAGGCTGGGAGCGGTACGCCGTCGGCCCCGAGGACGCCGAGTACACCCTGGCCACCTCGGCCGTCCGCGACCCGGCCGTCTCGGCGGTCGGTACCCGGATCGACGCGTCGTGGACCTTCCGCAGCGCCGCGCCGACGTCGGCCGCCGAGACGCGCACCCCGCTGTCCACGGTACGGTTCGGCGCCCGGGTCGCCCCGGACGGCACCGTTCCGGCAGGCCGTACGGTGACCTTCCCCGTCACCGTCCAGGGTCCGGCGGCCGGCCGGGGCCTGGCGTCCCTCACGGTCTCCGTCTCCTACGACAACGGCGCGACCTGGCAGAACGCGCCCGTCAGCCAGGGGAAGACCACCATCGCCAACCCCGCCAAGGGCAAGTCGGCTGCCCTGCGCGCCGAGGTCACCGATATCCACGGCGGAAAGGCGGGCGTCACCGTGTACGACGCCTACTTCGGCGGCTGACCGGCGCCGAAACGAGCCACCCGGCCCCACACCGACGGGGCCGGGCCGGAATCCGGCGGTCGCGGCGGGGTGCCTACGGCGCCCCGGGGACACCGGCAGGGGGCGCTCCGGCCCCCGCCGCGACCGGCGGACCCGATCGGTCCTACCTCCGTGTCAGGGCGGAGGTCGGGCCGAGGTCCCCCACGGGAAGAAGGGGACCAGGGAGTGCTCCGGTTCAGCCCCGGCCAGGCGCCGGGACGTGAACCGCCTCGCGGGGCACGGCACGGCCGGTGTGCGCGTCGAGCGGCACTCGACCGCCCACCGGCCGGGCCAACTCCACCGACACCTCCCGCAGCAGCAGTTGCTTCGTACAGAGACCGTCGCGCTCCGCGCCCGCGACCCCGGCTGTCAGCACCACACTGCCGGGGGTCTCCAGCACACCGACGGCCGGACCGTCGTCGCACGCCCCGTGCGGGGCGACCACGGTCAGCACCCGGCCGTCGGCCGAGATCCCCACCAGCCCGTCGAGCGCCCGCACCGGCGCCTCGGGAGTCGGCGCTACGGGCGCCGGAGGGAGTGCCGACGGTGAGACGGCGGCCCGCGTTACCGGAGCGGCATACCCCTTGAGGGTGAAAAGCCAGGCCGGAACCGTCGCCGGGCCCCGGCTGGTGGCGACGGCCATCCGGCCCGCCCGCGCGCCGGTCACCACCAGCGGCCGATCGGCTCCCGCCCCGGCGGAGAGCGCCCGGAACGTCCCCTCCGCGCCCGCCACCGGCCGCCGCAGCGACCCGCCCCCGGCCCACTCCACCCGGCCGTCCCGCGGCGCGGAGTCCGGCAGCGTACCCCGCAGTACGAAGTTCCGGCTGTGGAAGGCACGTTCGTCGTCCGGGCTCCGGAAGCCGCCGTCCGGCGGCCGGACCAGCACGTCCAGGGGATGGAATCCGGTACGCCACGCCTCGGCGGCGGCCGAACCGTCCCAGGCCGCCGCGGTCTGCCGGGCCCGCCGAAGCTCCCCGGCGGACGGCCCGCCCGGCCGCTCCCGGTCGGCACCCGGCCCGGCGGCCGGACCGCTGACGAGCAGCAGGACCAGGCCCAGCAGGGCGACGACCGGTGAAGCTGTTCCCCCGCGCATACGGCCTCCGATATCGGTGGGGTGCCAGGTCGTGTCCGGACAGCAGCGCCGTCCGCTTGGAGGGCGGGCCCGTGGTGTCCGGTGCGCGCGACGGCCCCCGGCGAAGCCGTGGGAGCGATTTCCCTCGTACGGGATGTACTCGGGAACCCCGACACCGCCGGGTCCCTCCCGTGCCCGAAGGGGAGCGCGCGTGCCGGGCGTCGCGTGCCGGGCGAGACTTTCCGCAGGCCCTGAGGTCCGCTGTTGGGACGCGGCCGGACGGTACCGGGTTCCACCGCCGCGCCGGACCGGGCGGGGGAGCGGCGCCGTACGCCCGAACCGAGGAGCGGCGGCGGGGGAGCGGGCGCCGCCGTACGCCGGAGATCCGGACCGTGAGCCGTCGTGCGGCGCGGCGGATCGACGTACGATCCACTGCCATGACGACCCGTCGCAGGACCCTCGGCTCCGGACCCGTACCGCGACAGCACCGGGAGGGAGCGGGCCGGGAGTCCGGCCCCGGGCGGCCCCCCGCCCCCGCCGCGCCGGAATCCGACGAAGGGCCCTTCTACCGGCCCGAGATCCCGCTCGACGACCTCCGGGCCCGGGGCGTCCTCGGCGCCGCGCCCGCCCCCGGCGGCGAGCCCCTTCGACCGGTCAGGGCCGTACGCCCCAGGGACTGACACCACGTCACCCCATGCCGCGCCGTCGGCAGTTCAGCCGCCGTCGCCGGCGCGATAGGCCCTGAGGCCCGCATACGCCAGCACGGCCGTGAAGGCGAGGAGGACGGCGGCTCCGGCGGCGGGGGAGAGGCCGCTGCCGACCAGGGCGTCGGTCATGGCGCGGCCGTCCTCGGGCTGGAGGTGCGAGCCCGCCGCCAGGGCGGCCCGGCCCGCCGCGAAGGGCAGCCAGTCCGTGATACCGCCCAGGCCGGGGACGAACCGGAGCAGCAGGCCCGCGAGCCGTTCGCCGATCAGCGGCCAGAGCACCAGCAGCAGGGCCGTCGCCACCCGGTCGCGGACCAGGACGGCGGTGGCGGTGGCGATCACCGGCCAGCAGGCCATGAAGAGGACATAGCCGAGGACGCCCGGTACGGTCCGGCCCCAGTCGGGCTGGTCGTACCCGCCGACGGCCAGGGCGGCCATCCCGGCCAGCCCGGTCAGCAGCGCGCCGCCGAGCGCGGCGACGGCCCCGATCGCCCCGCCGAGCAGGAGTTTGGCCTGATAGGCGGTGCGCCGGTCGGCCAGCGTCAGCCAGGTCGTCCGGGCCGCGCCCCGGCCGAACTCGGTCGTCACCGGGCCCGTCGCCAGTGGCAGCAGGAGCAGCGCGGCGAGCGGGAGCTGGAGGGATACCGCGTCGAGCTGAATGCCCGTCACGACCGACCAGACGGTGGGGGCTTCGCCGTTTTCGACTTCGAGGGGCGTGGCCGCGCCCGCCAGGAGACCGAAGGCGGCGACGACGGCCAGCAGGATCCAGGTGGAGCGCAGGGCGGCCAGATGGCACCAGTGGAAGCGGACCGCCCGGCGCAGCGCGGTGGCCCGGGAGACCGGCGTACCGGCGGCCGGGCCGAGAGCGACGGCGTTCATCGGATCGGGAACTCCTCCTCGGCCACCGACAGATAGAAGTCCTCCAGGGACGGCGGCCGTTCGTCGAGCCAGTGGACGGGGATACCCCGGTCGGCCGCCAGATCGCCGACCAGGAAGCGGGAGAGGCCCCGGATCCGGACCCGGCCGTCCCCGCCGGGCGTGAACGTGCCGTCGAGCCGCCGTACGGGCTCCGCCAGCTCGGCCGCGCGCGGGCTCTGGAGGACGACCTCACCGCCGAACCGGGCCAGATCCTCCACGGAGGTCCTGGCCACCACCCGCCCCCGGCCCAGGACGACCACATGGTCGGCCATGTGCTGCATCTCGGCCAGGAGATGGCTGGAGACGAGGACCGCCTTCCCCTCGGCCGCCAGCCGCCGCAGGGTGTCGCGCAGCCAGCGGATCGTATGCGGATCGAGCCCGTTGGCCGGCTCGTCCAGGATCAGTACGGGCGGATCGGCCAGCAGGGCCTGGGCGATCCCGGCGCGCTGCGCCATCCCGAGGGAGAGGGCGCCGAGTGCCGTGGCCGCGGTATCGGCCAGGCCCACCGAGTCCAGCACCTCGGTCACCCGGCGGCCCGGCAGTCCGGCGCCCGCGGCGACCATCCGCAGATGCGCGGCGAGGGAGTGCCGGGGATGTCCGGCGACCCCGCCCATGACCGCGCCGACGACCCGGGCCGGATCCCGCCAATCCTCCAGCGGCTGCCCGAAATAGGTCGTCCGCCCGCCCCCGGAGATCAGCCCCAGCATCAGCCGCAGCGTCGTCGTCTTTCCGGCGCCATTGGCTCCGAGGAATCCGGTCACCGCCCCGGCGGGCACGGTCATCCGGACATCGTCCACAATCACCTTGCCCCGGGTTTTCCAGGTCAGCCCTTCGGCGTGAATCGCGTCAGCCATTATTCAGCCAGAACAGCAGACCGAAGGAGAGCAGGACGGTCAGCGCGAAGAGCCCGCCGATACCGGGATTCTCCTGACGGGCCGCGCACCACACGAGCGCGATCAGGGGCGGCAGCCAGCCGGCCAGGTAAAGGCTCCAGCCGAGCCGCTCGTGGTCCCGCTCGCGGTCCAGGATGAAGACGATTCCGGCCGCGTAGACGAACATCGCGGGCGACGCCCAGAGATTGCGTACGACGGTCGCGCGTTGCAGAGCCATGGAATCACCTTCCACATCGGGCGGGGAGCGGCGCCCTCGGGGGAGGGCGAACCGGCGCCGCGGTTCTCCGGCGGCCGGATCGGACCGTGCGCGGAGTCCCTGTGATTTCGGCCTCGGCCGGAAGTCCCGAAGGCAATTCCGGGGCCGCTGTTCCGATCGGGCGGCGCCACGGGGAAGTTATCCCGTAATTCAAGATCTGATCAATCGGCGGGCCCGGTGAAGAACCTCACGGGCGGCGCGCGCCGGAAGGTTTTGCGCATTCCGCGGCCGATGCTCTATCGACGGTTCAAGCGGAAGGTGAATTCCCTTTCGGGGAGGCCGATTCGAGGGCCGGTCGTCCCGCCTCCGAGTCGGCCCCGGTGTTCTTCAGGGCGCTTGAGGCGGCGGCGGGCGCAGGCCCGTGAAGACCGCCTCCAGTACGCCGTCCACGAACCGCTCGTCATAGGAGCCGGGTACCAGCAGGAACCGGTAGTACAGCGGGCCGTAGAGCACGGCGATCACGACGTCCAGATCGGCGCCGGGGTCGAGCTGGCCCTGCTCCTGCGCCTTGCGGAGCCGGTCCTGGGTGCCCTTGGTCAGGGGCTTGAGCCAGCGTTCGTACAGGGCGGTGGCGATCGCCGGGTCGTGCTGCGCCTCGCCGACCAGGGCGGCGTACAGCGGGCCGTAGGCGTCGGGGCCCAGGAGTGTCCGGGTCGCGGACATCTGGGTGCGCAGATCGGCGACGATGTCTCCGGTGTCGGGGTAGCCCAGATCCGTCCGGAGCGCCGACAGCAGCGCGTCCAGGAAGACCGCGCCCTTCGAGGGCCAGCGGCGGTAGATGGTGTGCTTGCCCACCCCCGCGCGGGCGGCGATGCGCTCGATGCTGAGCTTGGCGTAACCCTCCTCCCGGGCGAGTTCCAAGGTGGTTTCGAGGACCGCCGCGGTCCGGTCCGGCCTGCCGCGAGAGGGATCACTGGGTGACATCCGGCCATGCTAACGGCACGACACGTGCCGTTGACAGAAGGGCCGGGGCGGCGTAATCATCTCCCTCGAACGGCACGGCACGTGCCGTTTTATGCCCTCGGGTCCTCGACCCGTCCGCTTCGACAGGGGGATCACCGTGCCCGCACTGCTCCATCTCGACGCCAGCGCCCGCCGCCGCTCCGTGAGCCGGGAGGTGGGCGACGCCTTCGCCGCCGCCTGGCGGGAGGCGCGTCCGGCCGCCGCCTACGTCCACCGCGACCTCGCCGCCGACCCGGTGCCGTTCATCGACGAGGCGTGGACCCAGCTCTGCGACCACGTACTGGAGGACGGCATCACCCGGATCGCCGATCTGCCGTCGGCCGCCCGTACGCCCGGACAGAGACGGGCCTGGGGAATCGTCGAACCGCTGCTGACCGAACTGGCCGCCGCCGATGTGGTGCTGATCGCCACACCGATGTACAACTACTCGATCCCGGCGCAGCTCAAGGCCTGGCTCGACCAGGTGACCTTCCCCCGGATGTCGCTGAAGGCGCGGTTCGTGGTGGCCACCGCGCGCGGCGGCGCCTACTCGCCCGGCGCCCCCAAGGAACGGTTCGACTACCAGGAGCGCTATCTGCGCGACTTCTTCGCCGGACACTTCGCCGTCGAGGACACCGTCTTCGTCAACGCCGAACTGGTCAACTCACGGATCGACCCCGGGCTCGCCCATCTGCGCGAGCGGCACGAGGAGTCGTACGCGGCGGCGCTGAGCACCGCCCGCCGGCTGGGCGGGGAGTACTGAGGTGGCCTGGCTGATGCTCGGGCTGGCCGGGCTGGTCGAAATCGTCTGGGCTCAGACGATCAAGCCCACCCAGAACTTCACCCGGCCGCTGCCCACCCTGCTCTGTCTGACGCTGATGGCCGTCGCGGTCTATCTGCTCTCCCGCTCGATGCAGACGCTCCCGGTGGGCACGGCCTACGCGGTCTTCACCGGGATCGGCGCGCTCGGCGCGATCGCCCTGGGGGTGATCGTCCACAAGGATCCGCTGACGGTGGGGCGTACGGTCGCCCTCGGGCTCATTCTGGCCGGAGTGGTGATGGCCCGCGTCACCAACCCGGAGTAGCCGGGGCGCCAGGGAGACCCGGCCCGCTCCGGTGGCGGGATGCTACCGGGGCGGGCGCGGCCGGGTCGGGCGGACGGTCGCGGCGTCACGGGTCCGCTCGGGGGTCGGCCGGGTCCGGGGGCGTACGTCACGGGCCGGTCCGACCGGCCTCCACGGACCCCGCGCCCGCCCGCCCGGCCTCCGCCGATCGGCGGAGGCCGGACTCGTCGGCGCCGTATCGCGCGTGGAGGTCTCTCCCGATCGGCGGATGGTCCGGGCGGGCGCGCCGGACGAGGCTTGGGGCATCGCCAAGACCCCCCGCCCGAGCAGGAGTTAGGACATGACCGCCACCCGGACCCGCGACGCTCTCGCCCCCGCCCGCGTCCCCGCCGCCCCGCACGCCGCGCCCCGGACGCCCACCCGCCGGACCGCCGGAACCGTCACCCTGCCGCCTGCCGGCCGTGCGATGCGCGCGGTCGCGGCAGCGGCGGCGCTGACCGTACTGCCCTCGGGACTCTGGCGGATCGCCATCGCCTTCGGCTGGGACTCGGGCTTCGGCGAGGGCGCGCTGCACCGCTCCGAGTTCCCCGGAACCGGCTCGCTCTATCTGATCGCCCTGAGCGTCTTCGCCGAGCTGCTCGGTCTGCTGGCGCTCGGGCTCGTCCGGCCCTGGGGCGAGGCGGTGCCCCCCTGGGTGCCCCTGCTCGGCGGTCGCCGGATCCCCACCGCGGCGGCGGTGATCCCCGCGTCGCTCGGCGCGCTCGCCGTCACCCTGATCACCGTCCAGGGCGCCTTCGCCTGGAACGACCCCGACAACATGGGCGCACCGGGCGCCCCCGAGGGCGACAAGTACTGGATCATGACCGCCGCCTATGCCCCGCTCCTCCTCTGGGGTCCGCTGCTGGCCGTCGTCACGGTCGCGTACTGCCTCCGCCGCGGGCGGGCCGCCGTCGCCGGGCGCCCCGCCCGGTGAGCCGGGCCGCTGCCGGCTCTCGCACGGGTGCGGTTCCGTCGTCGCCACCGAACGAACGGACCAGGGGCGTCACGGCCGAGGCACCCGAGGCGTCGCGCCGGCGCAGGCCCACCCCGGAGCGGGAGCCGGCCGCCGCACGGGCCAACGGCACCGCCGGATCGGCCGTGGTCGTCGCCGGTCTGACGGTGGTCATCGCCCTCGCGGGCCTGGCCGTGGTGAATCTGCCGATCCCGACCCGGATGGGGCTGGCCGCCGCCGGTGCGGCCGGTCCCGGCCGGACACCGCTGACCCGAGCGCCGCGGGCCCGGGGCCGCCGGGGGCGAAGGCCCCGCCGTTCGCGGTCGAACGGGCGAAGAGGGCGGGAGGGCTCACAAGCGGAGGCGACCGGCGTGCCACCCGTACACGAGTCACAAACCCCACCATAGTGACCTCGATGAGTACTGTACCGATCGAAGAGTCAGGGAACCCCGAGGGGCCGGAGGGAACCGGCGACCCCCACGGCCGGGACATCTCGCCCGACTATGTGGTCGTGGGGGTCGGCGTCGTGGTCGTCCTCGCCGTGGTCGCCTGGGCGGCCATCGGCAAGGACTCCTTCGACAGCGCGTCCGGCTCCGCCCTGGACTGGGTGCTGGACAACTTCGCCTGGCTGTTCGTGATCGCCGCGGACGTCTTCCTCGTCCTCTGCGTCCTGCTCGCCTTCTCCCGCTTCGGCCGGGTCAGACTCGGCCGGGACGACAGCGAACCGGAATTCACCGACCTGGCCTGGATCGCCATGATGTTCAGCGCCGGAATGGGCATCGGACTGATGTTCTACGGGGTCGGCGAGCCGCTCACGCACTACCTGGCGCCGCCCCCGGGAAGCGGAGTGGAGCCCCGTACCGGCGCGGCGGCCGGAACGGGACTGGCGTACTCCTTCTTCCACTGGACCCTCACCCCGTGGGCGATCTACGGGATCGCCGGCCTCGCACTCGCCTACGCGGGGTTCCGCAAGGGCCGCGGCAACCGGCTCAGTTCGGTGTTCGTACCCCTGATCGGGGAAGCCAGGGCGAACGGCCGGTCCGGTCGGCTGATCGACCTGCTGGCGGTCTTCGCGACCGTGTTCGGGACCGCCACGAGCCTGGGAGTCGGCACCCTCCAGGTCGCGAAGGGGCTCGAACTCACCGCGGGCGTGGACGACTCGACCACCACCCGGATGCTCATCGTGGTCTGCCTCTCCGCGGCCTTCGTGATCTCGGCCTTCACCGGGCTCCACAAAGGCGTGAAATGGCTGAGCACCACGAACATCGTCTTCGCGGCGGCGCTGACGCTCTTCGTCTTCCTGCTCGGGCCGACCGTCTACATCCTGGACGCGATCCCGGCCAGCGTCGGCAACTACCTCAGCGAGCTGGTCTCGATGGCGACCCGGACCGGTGCCTTCACCGACAGCGCGTGGCTGGGCGCCTGGACCATCTTCTACTGGGCCTGGTGGCTGTCCTGGGCACCGTTCGTGGGCACGTTCATCGCCCGGATCTCCCGCGGCCGGACCATCCGGGAGTTCCTGATCGGGGTACTGCTCGTCCCGAGCGGGGCCACCGTCGTCTGGTTCTGCGTGATGGGCGGTACCGGCATCCGGCTGGACGCCACCGGCCGGGTCGACATGGCGGCCAAGCTCAAGGAGGGCGAGGAGGCGTCGCTGTTCGCGATGCTCGACGCGCTGCCCCTGGGGACGGTCACGTCCTGGCTGGCGATGCTGATGGTGATGACGTACTTCGTCACCAGCGCCGACTCCGCCTCCCTGGTGATGGGCTCCCTGACCAGCCGGGGCGCCCTGCACCCGAAGACCTGGCTGGTGGTCGTCTGGGGCGTGCTGATGGCGGCCGTCGCGGCGGTACTGCTGGTGGCGGGCGGACTGGAATCCCTCCAGACGGCGACGATCCTGGTGGCGCTGCCGTTCGTCGTCGTCATGCTGCTGCTGTGCTGGGCGCTGCTGAAAGAGCTGCGCACCGACCCCGGCGCCGGACCCGCGCGCGGCCAGGCGCTGCACGGCGTACGGGACGCGGTACGGGCGATGGTCGGCGACGCGATCTCCGAGTCGGGCCCCGGGCGGCATCACCGGCTGCGCCGGATCGCCAAGTCCCGCGGCCAGTCGGGTTCCGAGCGGGACGACTGAGGCCCGGGACGGCCCGGGGGCGGCCGAGGCGCCCCCGGGCCCGGCCCCCGCCGCGCGGCGTGGGGCGGTGTGACGGTACCCGGTCAGGACGCTGTGCAGTCGACCCGGACGGGGGCCGCCGCCGCGTGGCGGTTGTCGGCGCCGCTGCCCCGGTTGTCGAGCACGACGGAGATCTTGCCGCCGCTGATCCGGTACGTCCCGGCGTCCACCCACTGGCCGAGGCGGGACGGCTGGTTGATCCGGAAGGTGCCGATCTGGTTGCTCGACTTCTGGGTGAAGGCCCGGTAGACGGTGTAGTGCGCGGGCGTGCCGCCGACGTAGTCGTTGTCGCCGACGTTCGGGATGTAGACCCGGACCGCGCAAAGGCCCTTCTCCACCTTGCCGGTGGAGAACTTCCACTGCGCCCAGATGCCGTCGGACTTGGAGCTGCCGGACATCGGCATGCTGTAGAAGAGACCGTTGCAGCCGTTGCCCTTGGTGCTGCCCCAGTGCTTGAGCCAGCCCTCCTTCTTGTCCTCGTACCAGTCACCCGTGGCGAATCCGGGTGTGTTGCAGCCGAGGCCGATGAGATGGGAGTAGGTGGCCGGGGCGGCTGGTGGGGTGGTGGGTGAGGTCTTCGGCGGATTCGACTTGGCCGGGGTCTTCGTCGCCGGTGCCGTGGGCGTTTTCGTCCCCGGGTTCTTCGTTCCCGCACTCCCCGTCCCCGGGTTCGTCGCCGGGCTCTTCTTGCCGGGCGCGGCCGGTGCCTTCGCCGCCGGGCCGCCGCCGGAGGCCGGGCCCCCCGCGGATCCCGGCGGGAGGGCGATGCCCCCGTCCTGGGGACCCGCCACCGGGCCGAGTCCGGGAAGTCCGGAGAGCCCGGCCAGGCCGGGGCCCCGCGCGGGCCCGGTGCCGGGCCCCCGCCCGCCCGCCGCGCCGGACTTGCCCGGTACCGCCGGACCGCCCTTCGCTCCGCCGGGTACCGCCAGCCGCTCCTCGCCCGGAACCAGACCCTGACCGAGGGGGTCGGTGTTCATCGGGCTGCCGTCGGCGCCCTTCGCGGCGGCCTTCCGGGGCTTCTCCTCGGAGTCGGAGATCAGGAAAGGGACCGCGACAAGTGCCAGTCCGCAGAGGACGGCCGCGGCGATCAGGGGCTTGTTGGGCCGGCCGGGCTCGGAGCCCTCGGCGTTCCCGCCGGAACCGGCTCCGGAGCCCGGCCCGGCTGCCCGGGCCGCCGTGGCCAGCCGGGCGCGTACCGCCGACATCGCCCCGGCCCGGGTCCCGGTGGCGCCTCCGGCCCGCGCGGCGCCCTCGCTCCCGCCCGAAGTGGTCGTGCCCGGGGCCGCCGAGGCGCCTGCCGTGACGGCCCCGGGCGGCGCCGGAGCGGGGACGGTGGACGGGGTCTCCGCCGACGCGGCGGACCTGGTGGGCGTGGTGGGTGTGGTGGGCGAGGCGGTCGAGGCCGCCGGGGCGGCCGTAACCCCGCTCGTGGTGGGGACGGCCGCCGAAGAGGTGCCGTCCGGATCCACGACCTTCCGTCCGGTGCCGGTGCCGGTGCCGGTGCCGGTGCTCGGGCGCTCCGCCTCCGTCGACGTAGAAGCGGAAGCGGATGTGGACGCCGGGGCGGTCGCAGGGGTGGTCGCCGGGGCGGGGAACAGCCCGGTGGCGGGCTCCTGGGCCGGTGCCGCCACGGCCGCCGCGCGCCGTACGGATGTGCCCGGACCGCTCCCGCCGTCCGGGGTGGTCTCTCTGCTTGCCATGCCTGGGGCTGCCTTTCTGGTACGGGAAGGGGAGAGCCGGGGGAGAGGCCGGGGCGGTGCCCCGGCTCCTCAGGACACCGGCGGGTGGTACTGGAGGAACGGGCCGGTGCACCGGACGGGCCAGGGCGGACCGTCGGAGGCCGGGCCACGGGTGGGTGCGTCCAGCTTCTCCAGGGCCTCGGCGGACGGCTCGCGCGGCTGACCGCCGCCCGGGGGCGTCTCCGTCAGCAACACCCGCGCGGGCAGTCCCCCGCCCCGCTCGCGACGGGCCAGGACGGTGAAGGACGTCCCCGCCGCGAAGAGCGCGCCGTCACCGCCGGGGGCGAGGACGGAGGTGCGTCGCGCGGTGACGGACCGGATGACATAGCGGACCAGCGCCTCGGGCGGCAGCGGGGCTCCCGGCCTGCCCACGGCGCCGACGTCCAGGGGGGCGTCACAGCGCAGGACGGTGCCCGGGACCACGTCACGCGGGACGGCGGGCTGGGGCACGGCGCGCACCAGGGTGCCGCGCAGGGCGGGCAGGCGACGCAGTCCGGAGGCCAGACAGACGGCGTAGGGGCGGAGCGCGTCCGGGTCGGCGGCGACGGCACGGGCCCCGAACGGGTCGTCGGGACCGGAGGAGAGATAGAGCCGTACGGCGACCAGGTCGACGCTCGCCCCCTCCGCGCCCGATCCGCGCAGGGCGGGCAGGGCGAGCAGCGCCTGGCCGACGGGGCCGCTGTGCTCCTCCCAGACGTCGGCGGCCAGTTCGCGGAAGGCCCGCCGGTCGCTCTCGTCGCTGAGCCCGGCGGGCGCGAGGCGGCGAGCGGCCGGTGTCCTGCCCGCGGGTGTCGCGGGTGTCGCGGGTGCCGGGGGCGGGGCCGTGGGTGTGGCGGCGGAACCCGCGTCCCGGCCCGGGGCGGTGGAAGTCCCGGCCGGGGGCGACGGCCGGTCGGGAGCGCTCCGAGGGCCGGAACGCGGCCCCGGACCGGATACCGGGACGGCGCCCGTGGGTGGCTCGCAAGCGGTCGGCGAGCCGTCCCGTGACGTGAGGTCATGGGACGGTCCGGGGACGACGGCGGGGCCGGAAAGCGACCCGGAAACCGGAACCGACACGGTCGCCTCCCGTGCCTCCGGCGGCTCGGGAGCTCCCGGTGCCTCCGGCGTATCCGGGGTCCCCGTCAAGGGGCGCGCGGCGCCGCCGACGGGACTCGGCGGCGCCGAGACGGTCGACGGGGTCGGCCCGCCGGCCGGTCGTGCCCCGAAGGAGGGGTCCGCCGCCGACCGCTCGACGGTGATGGCCGCGGCTGACGCGGCAGGCGCGACCGGAGCGGTCGTCATGACGGGTGCGGGTGACGAGGGCGCGGTGGCCGTACCGGGGGCGGCCGGGGGCGCGGACGCGGTCGTTACGGTCGGCGTACGCGCGGGCGCGACCGCCGGGCCACCGGCTCCGGCCGTCGTCACCTGCACGGACCCGGTCGCGGGTGCCGCGCCGAGCGCCAGTCCCGACGTGACCGCGAACCGGCGCAGGGCGGCGACGAGTTCGGGTGAGGAGTCCGGGGGAGTGATGATCTCCGTATGGTCCCGGGCGGCCGGTCCCAGTTCGTCGAGAAGGCGGCCGAGACTCTTCAGATGAGCGTTCCGTTCCCGGGCGGTGAGACAGGCGGGGTCGACGGTGACCCGCAGGGCCCGGGGGTCGGCGGGCCGGTCGCGGACGTCCCCGGGCGGCTCGGGTTCGGTGCCGATCCAGAGTCCGGACCGTACGGCGACGGCCCGCGCACCGGACGGCAGCGGCAGGGCGGCCGGGTAGGGCCGGGCGTCGTCCGGCGCCTGCGGGAGGGACCAGGAGCGGGGCCGGGGGACGGGCCGGGAGCCGTCGGCCCGCGCGGGGGAGCACACCAGAGACGTCAGCGGCGGGGACCAGGTGAACTCGCCCTCGGCGGTGAGCAGCCGTACCGACTCCCGTACGGTGCCGTCCGGGCCGTCGGGTCCGGTCGAGTCGCCCGAGCCGCCCGCGACGGGGATGCCGAGGGTCACCTCCAGCTCGGTGCCGAGCAGATCGCAGACCTCCTCGGTGAGGACGACCGCTTCCCGGCCGTCGGCGGGCACGAGCCGGACGGAGCGCCGGGCCTCGGCCGGCAGCCCGGCGAGCAGGGTCGCGACGTCGTCCGCCGGGACGGGCCGGTCGCGGGGGACGCCCAGCAGGACGCTCACCTTGTCGGGGTGGGCCGTCGCCGCGTAGGCGGGGGCGTCCGGGCGGGGCGCCTCGGCGTCCGCCGGGCTCAGGAGCAGTCCGGCCGGGACCGGGCGGGCCACACAGGCGCCGACCGGGCCCACGGCGACCCGGGACAGAGCACGCTGCCAGCGGGGCGCGGGCAGCCGGGGGCCCAGTGCCTCGGGTGCGGCGCCCGGTGCGAAGCGCCACCAGCCGCCGCCAGGCGCGGCGGGCTCGGCGACGTACAGCATGCCGCCGGGAGTGAGAACCGCCGGGGCGTCGGGCGCCTCCAGGGTGAGCCGCCACGCGTCGGCGAGCCGCTGGGCGAGCGGACCGGCCCCGCCCGCCGGGGCGGCGGCCCCGGAGAGCACCAGCCGTACGACGAGGGGTTCCTTGTCGCGCAGCCGGGCCAGCAGGGAGCCGAGTTCCTCGCCGAGATTGCCCGCGGCCTCCGGCGGGACGTCCACCACGACGACCGGTCGTCGGGCGTCGGCGGGCAACTCCCGCAGCAGGTCGCGGACGGCGGTACCGGTGGCGGCGGACGACCGCAGCAGATGGCGGTGGGGGAATTCCTCGCGCACCGTGCGCGGGGTGTGCTCCGGCCCGGCGTACGGGTCGTCCACCGCGGAGCCGGTACGGCGGCCGAGGCGTCCCAGCAGCCCGGACCATCCCCGTCCGCCCGCCGTGCCGGACATGTCGCTCCGTCCCACTGGACCCGCTTTCCTCTGTCGGTACGCGCCGGTCGCGCGGCTCCGCCCTCCCGGCGGCCGACGCCGTGCTCGTAACGGAGTTGATGGACTTACGGGGGATCAGGTTGCGGATCTTTCTTGCGATTCGGATACGGATGGCGCGCCCGGCGGCGGCCGGGGCACGGCCGGACCCCGCGGGCGTAGGCCGAACGACGCCAGCGACACACCCGTAATCACGGCTCTGAGCTGCGATTTCATGGTCCGGACGGGCCGCTGCGGCGGCCCTGGGAGGCTTGGACGGAGCCCGGCGACGGGGACGATCGGTCCTTCCGCGCCGGGGCGCGGCAGGGTTCGGCGACCGAATACGGCCGAAGGTGACCGGTCGTTGGCCGGAACTCTGCGGCGGGTGGGCGGCGGTGGGGCTCACGGGGAATTGGAGTGAACCGGCGCGACGGTGTGGAACGGGGCACTGGGCAAGGCGCCGAACAGGGCGCCCAGCCGAACGCCGGGGCGCCGGGGGACGGCGCCGGAAGAAAGTGCCGGAGAAAGGGAACCGACGGCCCGTCGATGCCATCCCGTCAGAGGGTGGGAAGAACTCGCGCGCGGGCGTCGTGCCCGCCCGCGCCCCGTCCCGGCAAGGATCCTCCTCGCCGGGGTGTGACGGACCGGCGCCCCTCGGCGCCGGGCCGGCCGGAGCACCGACGCATCAACAGCGGAACAGTCCACCCGCCCCGGCAGCGAGCGGACCCGTACGAAGAGTGGCGCCGGGGGCGCCCGGGAGGTCAGAACACGTGTCACGTCAGCTGCTCACCGTCGCACAGGACGGCACGGGCGACTGCTCCACCATCTCCGAAGCCCTGCGCGTCGCCCGGACCGGCGCGGTGATCAGCGTCCGCTCCGGGCGGTACGAGGAGAGTCTGACGCTCACGACCTCCCTCACCCTCACCGCCGTCGAGGGCCGCGGCACGGTCGAACTGGCGCCGCGCCGGGGCACGGCCCTGACCCTCGCCTGCGACTCCGCGCAGGTCAACTCGCTGGTACTGCGCGGCCACGACGACGAACTCCCGGTCGTGGACGTCCCGCGCGGCCAACTGCTGCTCGACCGGTGCGACGTACACGGAAGCTCCTGGACCGCCCTGTACGCCCGGGGCGAGGGTTCCCTCGCGGTACGCCAGTGCCGGATCGAGAACCCCAAGGGCGCCGGGATCGTCACCACCTCCACCGTCGAGAGCCTGGTGGAGGAGTGCGCCGTCGAACATCTCGGCACCTCCGCCGTCGTCGCGGGCGAGCAGGGCTCGCTCTCCCTGCGCGGCGGACGGCTGCGCGACGCCCGGGGCAACGGGGTCCTCACCAACGGCAGGGCCCGGGTACGGGTCGAGGAGTGCGAGATCTCGGCGACCGACAAGCCCGGCGCCGCCGCCGAGGGAGAGAGCACCGTCACCCTGCTCCGCTCCACCGTCACCGACTGCGCCGTCGGCGTCTTCGTCAGCTCCTCGGGAGTCACCGTCCTGGAGGACGTGACCGTACGGAACTCCGGCGGACACGGCTTCGTCGTCGGCGGCGGCGCCGCGCCCGCCCTGCGGCGCTGCCGCACCGAACGCACCGCGGGACACGCGCTGCTGGTCACCGAGCGCAGCCGGGGCACCGTCGAGGAGTGCGTCTTCACCGGTGCCCGGGACGCGGCCGTCCGGGTCGCCGGATCGTCCTCACCCGTGCTCACCGCCACCGCCGTCCGCGACGCCGAGTCCGTCGGCGTACTGCTGGAGGAGGAGTCCGCGGCCGAGACCGACCGGCTGGAGGTCACCGGGAGCGGCGGCAGCGGCGTCCTGATCCGCGGTGGCGCCAACCCCCTGCTGCGGCGGACGACCGTCAGCCGCTCCGGCGGCCACGGCGTCGAGGTCGACCGGGAGGGCCGCGGCAGGCTGGAAGACTGTCTGATCGAGGAGAGCGGCGACGCCGGGATCCATGTCGCCGGCCACGGCAGTCTCTACGTCGGACAGGGACGGCTGCGCGGCGGCAGGGGACCCGCCGCGCACATCGGCGCACTCGGCGCCCTGACCGTCCGCGATCTCGACGTCCACGACTGCGCCGCCGACGGTGTCCGCGTCGACGACCGGGGCGAACTGACCGCCACCCGGGCCCGGATCCGGGACGCGGGCGAGCACGGCGTCAGGATCGCCACCGGCGCCCGGGCCTCCCTCACCTCCTGCGAGGTGACCGGCTCGGGCGGCGACGGCATCCGGGTGGAGGGCCCCGGGCCCGCCTCCCTGATCGACTGCGCCGTCCTGGACAACGCGGGCAGCGGGCTGCGGCAGACCGTCGCCGGTGACCGGCTCGCCGTCGAGCGGCTGACCAGTACCGGGAACAGCGCCCCCGACGCCTGGGGCAGCGCCGCCGACGCCGAGTCCGCCGGGAACGGCAGACTGCCCGGCGGCGCGGCCGTCAACGGGGACGACACCGAATCGGACGGCGCGGTCGCCGAACTCCAGTCCCTGATCGGCCTGGAGGACGTCAAACACCAGGTACTGACTCTGATCAACCTCAACCGGATGGCGCAGCGCCGGGCCGCGCTCGGGATGCCCGTACCGCCGATGAGCCGGCATCTGATCTTCGCCGGGCCGCCCGGTACCGGCAAGACCACCGTCGCCCGGCTCTACGGCTCCGTACTCGCCTCCCTCGGAGTGCTGCGCTCCGGCCATCTGGTGGAGGTCTCCCGGGCCGATCTCGTCGCCCAGATCATCGGCGGAACCGCCATCAAGACCACCGAGACCTTCAACCGGGCCCTCGGCGGAGTCCTCTTCGTCGACGAGGCGTACACCCTGCTCTCCGACGGCGGATCCGGCGCCGACTTCGGCCGTGAGGCCATCGACACCCTCGTCAAGCTGATGGAGGACCACCGCGACGACGTCGTGGTGGTGGCGGCCGGATACCCCGCGGAGATGACGGACTTCCTCGCCTCCAACCCCGGTCTCGCCTCCCGCTTCACCCGCAGCGTCGAGTTCACCGACTACACCTCCGGCGAACTCGTCACCATCGTCGAGCGGATGTGCTCCGCGCACCGCTACGAACTCGACGGCGACGACGCCCGCGCGGCGCTGAACCACCACTTCGAGCGCATTCCGCGGGACGCCTCCTTCGGCAACGGCCGCACCGCCCGGAAGGTGTTCGAGGAGATGGTCGACCGGCAGGCGTCCCGGCTCGCCGCCCGGGGCGACGTGGACGAGCGCGATCTCGCCCTGCTGACGGCCGAGGACGTCGGCACGTCCGGGACCGCCGGAGCCGCGTCCGGCTCCGAGCGCGAGGACCCGATGGCGCGCTTGGACGCCCTGATCGGCCTGGCGGCCGTAAAGCGCGAGGTCGGCGATCTGGTCACCCTGCTCGCCACCACCCGGCGCCGGGCCGCGGCCGGACTCCCCACGCCCCGGATCAGCAACCACCTCGTCTTCGCGGGGCCGCCCGGTACCGGCAAGACGACCGTCGCCCGGCTCTACGGCGAACTGCTCGCCTCCCTGGAGGTGCTGCCGCGCGGCCAGTTGGTGGAGGTGTCCCGGGCCGATCTGGTGGGCCGGTACGTCGGACACACCGCCCAGCTGACGAAGGAGGTCTTCCAACGGGCCATCGGCGGAGTGCTCTTCGTCGACGAGGCGTACACCCTCACCCCCGCCTCCGCAGGTGCGGGTTCGTCGGACTTCGGCCAGGAGGCCGTCGACACTCTGCTCAAACTGATGGAGGACCACCGCGACGAGGTGGTGGTGATCGCCGCGGGCTACACCGAGGAGATGGACCGCTTCCTCGGCTCCAACCCCGGTCTCGCCTCCCGCTTCACCCGTACCGTCGAGTTCCCCGACTACTCGTCGGAGGAACTCGTCACCATCGTCGGCCGGCACGCCGGGGAGAACGGCTACGACTGCACCCCCGACACCGCCGCCGGTCTCCACGCGCACTTCGAGGCGATCCCGCGCGGACGCTCCTTCGGCAACGCCCGGCTCGCCCGGCAGACCCTGGAGACGATGATGACCCGTCAGGCGCGGCGGCTGAGCGCGGTGGCCGCGCCGACCCTCGACGATCTGCGGCTGCTGCTGCCCCAGGACCTGCGGGGGGACTGACCCCGGCGGACGCTTCCGTATCCCCGACCGCGCGGCCGGGCCCCCGCCCACCGGGCGGGCCCGGCCCCGAACCAAGGACGTCCCGTGCGACGCCGTACCACCGCGCTGCTCAGTCTGGCCACCCTGGCCGCGCTCCTGCCCGCGCCCGCCGGGTTCGCGGACCCCGTCGACCCGGCCACCGGCGGTGGCGGCGCGACCACCCTGCCCGGCATGCCCGAACGGCTGGCCCAGGGGCAGGAGGAGTGTACGAAGCACCCCGGCCGGGTCACCACCGAGGCGCCTTGGACCCGCCGGGCCCTGGGTCTGGACCAGGTCTGGCAGTTGTCGAGGGGGCGGGGAGTGACGGTGGCGGTCGTCGGCACCGGTGTCAGCGACGCCCCGGCGGTCCTCGCGGGCCGGGTAAGGGCCCTGGGATCGGCGGGCGAGGACTGCGTGGGGCGCGGCACGTTCCAGGCGGGCCTGGCCGCCGGGGCGATCACCCCCGGTCACGGCTTCTCCGGGGTGGCGCCGGAGGCGGACGTCCTCGCCGTACGCGGCACCGGTGAGCGGGGCGAACCCGACCCGGCCGGGCTCGCCGATGCCGTCCGGCGGGCCGCCGAGGAGGGCGCCGACGTGATCACTGTGACCGCCCCGCTCGACGGCGCCGACCCCGGGGTACGGGCGGCGATGGCCGCCGCCGAGCGCCATGACGCCCTCGTCGTCGTCCCGGCCGCCGCGGACGGCGCGCCGTCGGGCGGGTCGGGAGGACCGCCCGCCCCGCCGCCGCCGGCCGAGGCGCTCGCCGTGGTCGACACCGGCCCCCGGGGGGACCGCGAAAAGGGCGCTCCCCGCTACACCCGGGCCGATCTGACGGCCCCCGGCGCGGCCTTGGTCGGCCCCGGCCCGGTCGGCGACGGCAAGTGGACTGCCTCCGGCTCCTCACTGGCCGCGGCGGTCACCGCGGGAGCGGCGGCGCTGGTCCGCTCGTACCACCCCCGGCTGCGCGCGTCCGAGGTACGGGACCGGCTGCTCTCCGGCGCGTACCCCGGTGCCGAACTCCCCGCCCTGGACCCGTACGGCGCGGTCTCCGGGATCGCCCGCCCGGCCGCCGCCGCTCCCGCCGGGGAACGGCCCGTCGCCTTGCCGGAGCGGGCCGACACGACGGGCGGCCGGTCCGCCGCGCTGCTGGTCACGGCCGTATCGGTCGGGGTGATCGTACTGGTGGCGCTGGCGGCGGTGGTACTGCCGAGAGGCCGCGCCCGGGGGTGGCGGCCCGGCCGCTGGGACGCCGCGGACCGGCGGGGGACCTGACACCCCGGACCGCGGGGGACCGGCCGCGCGCCCCGGCTCCGTCCGTACGCCGGGCGTTCCGGCCACCGGAGCCCGCGACCCTCCCCGCCCGTGCCGGGTCCGGGACACCCGGCACGGGCGCTCTCCCCGGTGGCCTGCGGAGACCGCAGCGTGCCGCGTACAGGTCATCCCGGGTACGTCCCGTACGCGGGAACCGCCCACCGGCCCCGCCATCGGGACGGCAAGCGCCGCACACCGTTCCGCCCCGGCCCCGGCCCGGCGTACGGAGGGCCCGGGTCGCCCCGGGCCCTCCGTACGGCAGGGGCCGTACGGACACCTCCGTACGGCCTCTCGCGCCCCGCCTGCCGCTGTGACGAATCCCCGAACCGTATTGACTCGGGCGAGCCAGGGCCCCGTACCGGAGAGTTGGCGGGTCTTCACCAAGAAGCGGGGAAAG
>NZ_JBEYIS010000066.1:0-35537 GCF_040635975.1 Streptomyces sp. NPDC006798 | reverse complement strand
TCGGTCACTGTCCGATAAACACCAACACTTGATAGGCTGCGCACGCATGAGGAAGCCCCAGCTGGCAGGCATCTACTGCCGCCTCTCCTTCGCCCCTGACGGCAGCATCGAGAAGGTCGCACGGCAGGAGCAGGACTGCCGAGAACTGGCCGTCCGGCTTGACTGGCCCGTCTCCGACCAGCACGTCTATGTCGACAATTCGAAGTCGGCCTGGCAGCGCGACCGGAAGCGCCCCGCCTGGGACGCCATGCTCGCCGCCGTCGACGCGGGCGAGATCGACAGCGTCATCGTCTACCACGGCGACCGCCTCATCCGGCAGCCCTGGGACCTGGAGAAGCTCATCGGCATCGCCGACAGCAAGGGAATCCGCATCGCCTCCCCCTCCGGAACACGCAATCTGGATAGCCCCGATGACCGTTTCGTCCTCCGGATCGAAGCCGCGCAGGCGTGCCGGGAATCGGACAACCTCTCCCGCCGGATCCGCCGCAAGATCAAAGCCAACGCCGAGGTCGGACTGGCCCAGGTAGGCGGGCGTAGGCCGTTCGGCTACGGCGCGCCCACAGGGCAGACTCAGACTCACACGGACCCGGTCACCGGGGAGACGCGCGAGGTCCCGGTGTACGACCGAATGAAGGTCGTCCCGGCGGAGGCCGCAGCCCTTCGCGAAGCCGCTCAGCGCCTCCTTGCCGGGCAGAGCATCAATGGCGTCTGCAAGTGGATGAACACCCAGATGACGACAACGGAGGGCGGAAAGTGGAACTCGAAGAACCTCAAGATCCTCCTTCTTTCGCCACGAGTCGCAGGCCTGGTGGAGCACGACGGCGCCCTCTACCCGGCGCAGTGGGCGCCGATCATCGACCGTGAGGCGTGGACGGATCTGGCCGCCCACTTCGACCACCTGCGCACGCTGTACCCCTACCAGGGGCGGCGCCGTACACACCTTCAGACGGGCATCGCCGAGTGCTCCGGGTGCAGCGGGAAGCTCCGCGCAAAGCCCACGGGCGGCCGGAACCGGAAAACGTCGCGGATCTACTACTGCGCGGCCCCCGAGTGTCCCGTGAAGGTCGGACGGAACGTCGACCATCTTGACGCCTACGTCTCCGGGGCCGTGCTGTCGCTGCTGAACGACGACGGGTTCCGTGCCGAGCTGCATGCCGTCGGCGGCCAGGAGCAGCTGGGAGCGGAGGTCGCGGCGTTGGAGCGGCGGAAGGAAGAGACTCGCCGCCAGCTCGCCCGGCTGGCCGATGATGAGGGTCTGGACCCTGCCGTCCTTGCGCTGAGCCTGTCGTCGTACGACAGGCGGATCTCAGAGATCCGGGCGCAGATGGGTCTCTCGGCACGGCGGCGGCTGCTGATGCAGATGGCCGGGGTGGGTCGGGATGCATGGGAGGCGGAGCCCGTCGACATCAGGGCGGCCACCGTCGAAGCGCTCTTTCGGGTGATCGTTCACCCGACCAAACTTCGCGGCCCCGGGTTCGATCCGACTGCGGTGGAACTGCGGCGGAAGCGTCTCGACTGAAGTTGACGTGCACCACGGAGTCGGGGTGTGGGCGGCCTTCGTCAGGCGCGAACTCGGCAAGGTCATGCCGGGTGGATGTGGTTGCGGCCTGGATAGCCCTGAGCCAGCGGCGCCGGATGGCTGGATCTGGCTGGTCGAGTGCGGCATTGAGCGCGAGATCGAGCGCGTCGAGCCTGGTTAGTAGGTCGGCCAGAGTAGTGGTGCGCGTCACAGATCCTCCCCGTTCGAATCCGTTCGATGCTCGCATATGCCAGTACGGCCCGTGAAGAGATCGTCATGGTGTGTGACTTTTGACCTTGCTTGAGTCTCCTTGATCAGCGGATTTACGGTCAACCGTAAAGACAAAACGATCATGCCCGGCCAGCGTGGTCAAAATGCACCACCCGCCAATGCCACCCGAGCGCGTCCTTGCCAGACGCCGGGCCATCGGCGACCGCGCGCGCATCGCTCGCCTCCACGCGGGCCTCACTCAGGAAGCCGTCGCGCTCCGGGCAGGCATCCGCATCGCTACCTACAGCGAGATCGAGCAAGGACACCGCGCCGCCCTCATCGACACCCTGATCCGGATCGCCGACGCGATCGGCGTCTCGCTTGCCGACCTCGTCCGCGACGACGCGCCCGAGGGGTAGGGCCCCGGCCCGTGACGGGGGGCACAGGCCGGGGCCGTCCAGTCCCGGCCGCAGGGCCGCCGTACGCCTGCGACCGGGGGCTCATATCCGGCGGCGCCCGGACCGCGACCGGGCTGGAACCGGGGGCGGGGTCACCGGCGGCGGGGTGGCCGGCCGGGCGGGCATGCACCGCTCGCACAGGTACATCACCGCGTGCGCGCCGGACATCGACTCCACGTCGATCCGCCGATCGTCCGTCCCCGGGACGGGCTCGGCGCACCGCTGGCACTGCTGGGCCCCTGTGCTAGCCACGGGTCATCGCCTCCATCTCGGCCACCGTGCGGCCGATCGCGGCGGCCAGCGCGCCCGCGTCCCGGGTTGCGGTGGCGATCCCGGGCGCGTGGGTGGGGCAGCCGTAGAGGGGCCGCTCGGGGCCGCTGCTCCGGGGCACGGCCGTGACGGGGACGGTGCCGCGGGTGGTGCGGCAGACGTGGCAGGCCCGGTCCAGGTCGGGCACGGGGCCGGTCATCGGGAGGCTCGCAGGGCGGCGGTGATCCGGGCGATCGTCGCCTCGACCATCGGCGTAACGGGCACGGTGACGATCGGCCCGGGCGGTGTGACCCGCCCCGGGCGGTCCGGGCACACGGCACTCCGGCAGCGGCACGGCCGCCACGCCGACTCCGGCGCCGCCGCAGGCGCCGGATCCAGGCCCACCGGGGCGGGCAGGGCACACTGACGGTGCACCTCGGTACGATCTCTCATGTCGACTCCTGCTTAGTCGTCCATCCCCCGGGCCCTGCCAGGCCGCGGGGATCACATTTGAGGGCGCCACCCTACAGTGCCCTATATACCCATGTGCAGCACTACATGTGTCCTCGCAGGTCAGTGGGCTCATACCGTCGCTGGTATGGCTGACGACGACATGCCGGTGATCGATCCCGCAGGGCCGCGACTCGTATACGTGGTGGTCGCAGACCACATCCAGGGACAGATCGAGTCCGGGAAGCTGCCCCCTGGTTCCCGGCTGATGGGCGAGCTGGAGATGGCTGCCGCGTACGGGATCGCCCGGATGACCGTCGCGCGGGCGGTACGCGAGCTACGGGACCGCGGCCTGGTCATCACGGTGCGGGGCAAGGGCACCTTCGTCGCCGAGCCCGATCAGTCGTAGCCCACCGGCTCCGGCTCCGGCTCGACGTCGGGCGCCTCGACCCCGGCGATGCCCGGCGGCCGGCCCTCGACCACGTCCGACCGCACCAGCATCGTCACCGCAGCCAGCCCCGCGAGGACGGCGGCCGACAGTGCGGCGCCGACCGCCGCACCGTCCCCCGTCACAGCCTGCTCCCGGCCGTCGTGACGTACCGGACCAGGTCATCAGCACCCCCGGCCAGCAGGATCAGCGTCGCCACCGGATCACCCTCGCCATCCGGGAGGGTCGCGATCTGGCGGGCGTGCCGGATCGTCCCGAGGATGACCTCGCGATGCCGCGCCACCGACAGGCCCTCGCCGTATCGCTCTGCCGGGTCGGCGAGGGCGGTGATGTACTCCCGCAGGCGGCCTCGAAGCGAGTCGACGAAAGGGCCTTCGCACTGGCCGGTGTGAGCGATCGCCCGCGCGAGGCTGGCGTCCGCCGTCACCTCCGCCAGTCGTACGGGCAGTGCCTCCCGGCTGCGGAGATAGGCCAGCACCGGGGAGTAGATCCCCTGGGGGATGTAGCGGGGGATCGCGTCGTGCGGGACCCATGCCGCCCGGTCGACCTCGCGCGGGGAGGCGGCGTACGGCTCGCCGGACAGGTAGTCGCAGGCCACGTAGACGAGCGGGCAGCCGGTGTCGGGGTGGGTGCGGGTGCCGATCACGGGCGGCCGGTCGACCGAGGCCGCGACGGAGACCCCGGTCTCCTCCAGGGTCTCCCGTACGGCCCCGGCCTCGGGCGGTTCGCCGTCGAGCAGCACCCCGCCGGGGAACTGCCAGGCCAGCGGGCCTTCGGGGACCCGGCGGCGGACGAGGAGCACCCACTGATCACGGGACACGACGGCAAGGGCGACGGTCGCTAAGCGCGTCTGGTGCGTCATGCTCCTAGGCTGGCGAACGGCAAGGGCCCGAACTTTCACCGTTGGTGAAAATCCGGGCCCGGAGAGTAATCGAACGTCAGTCTACGGCTTCACCCCCTGCCACCGCGCGAACGACGTCACGGCCTCCCCCGGATACCGCGACGTCCGCAGGATCTGAGCCACCGTGTCCCGAGCCTCCGGCGCATACCGAACCGCCTGCGGCGCAGCATGCCGCGCGACCTGGAGCGTCTCGACCGCGCGGTCCGGCTGACCGGCCCACAGATGCGCCGACGCCACCGACATCCAGTACCGGGCCACCCGCGACGGCGGCCAGTCCTCCGGCAGCCGAACGTCCCGCGCGGCAGCCACCGCCCGCGACGGATCGTCCGACTCGGCCCACAGTTTGATCTCGTGCGAGGTGACGTTCGTAGGGCCCCAGCCCATCCAGTACGCGCGCGGCTGCTCGCCCGTCCGGGCGGCCACCGACCTGGCCTCGCCGATCAGCTCCGTCGCGTCGTCCCGGCGCCCCGCCCGCGCGGACAGCAGCGCCGCCCCGAGCATCAGCTGCCCGCGTACGGCGAGCGTCAGCGGGGTGTCGCCCACGGCGTCGATGATCGCCCGCCCGGCCGCGTACATCCGCAGGCCGGAGGCGTAGTCGCCCTGCTTCAGGTGGATAAGCGACCGCTGATACTGCCTCATGGCGCGTAGTGGCGCCTCGGCGTCCCCGGCCCGGGCCGCCGCCCACTCGCACCGGTCCATCGCCGTCCGCGACACCGCGAGATATCCGAATCGGCCGCCGATGTCGTAGACCGCGCGGTACGCCTGCGCCAGCAGATCCCACAGCAGCGGATCCCCGCTGGCCAGCGCCGCCGCCCGCACCTCCTCGATCAGCCCGGGCACCCGCTCGGCAAGCAGGCTGAAAGCACCGGCATCGTGAAGATCGCCGAGGTGCTCGACCTCCGCCGTCAGCTCCCCGACCGGGCGCGGAATCAGACCGTCCTGCGGGTCGAGGTCGTACAGATCCATCACGTGCACGATGGGCTGGATGAGGTAGCTGATGCGCTCCTCCAGCAGCTCGTCCCGGTACGGCTGCCCGTACAACTCGCCGACCTCCATGCCCAGCGCCCGGGCGCACGCCGCGACGAACGCAGGCGTGGTCCTCTTGCTCCCGGTAGCGACCTTCGTGTACAGGCTGTACGAGACCCCGGCCTGATGGGCGAACGCCCTCTGGGTCAGGTGCCGCATTTTCCTGTTGGCCTCGATCCTCTGGATCGTGCCAACGGCTCGCTCGTTCGGCATACTTGGAGCTCCGTCCGTGTAGGTGGCCCTACTGGGACGGTAACGCCGCACTCGAAGCGGCGGTAGCACGATGCGCGCGGGGCCGCCCTCCCGATCACCCGGAAGGGCGGCCCCGTAGCATGTCCCGGCCAGCGGGCGGGCGGGTTTCCGTATACGCCCCGTACGGGCCCCCGGGCCCTGCCACCCTGGCACTCCCCAACCGGAGGAGGAGGCCCTATGCGCTGCCACCTTGGCACCGTCCGAGGCGACGAGAACGAAGGCAACAGCCCCGGCGACCCGGGCAACCCCGTACCCGCCCCCGAGGACGACCCCACCACCCCCTCGGAGTAGCCATGGCCCAGCACCCTGCGTACGAGGCGATGAAAACGCAGGCCGAGGAAGACCGGCGGGACCCCGCCTTCCGGCGCCGCTGCGACCGGGACGGGCAGGACATGATGCGGATCATGCCCGGCCTCTACGTGTGTCCCACCTGCTCCGCAGCCGACCAGCGGGCAACCCGCACGGCTGACCTGTGACAACCCCCGGCCCGTCGGACGGTCTACGCCTGGCGGGCCGGGGCGCCACAGCCACCCTGACGTAGGATTCCGGCCGTGGCTGATATCGAACTCACGGACGAACTGATCGAGCTGGAGACCCGCGCCTGGACGGAGATCCGCGAGCAGCGGCTCACCGTGGCCACCGCCACCGCCGTACAAGCCGCCATCACCACACACGCCGCCAGCGCCGGGATCAGCCGGTACGAGCTGGAGATGGCGCTGAAGGCCCGGGTGCGGCACGCGGCCGAGGCGAGCGGGGCGTAGCGCGACCGCTCACCGTCGGCGGTCGGCACGTCCAGCAGCGCGGCCCCGGCGGCGCGCCGCGTAGATCTTGCCGCGGGTCTCCTCAGGGATAGCCACTCTCGGGGGTCAAGGGTAGCTATGCCCGGCAATGTGGCACATAGCGGGCGGGCATGCGGGGCCGTGTCCGGAAGGCGCCGAGGATCGGCCGGAAGGCGCCGAGCGCTCGTACTGATGGGGCCATTGGGGCTGGTGTCACTCGCGCCTGGGCCGGGACGATTATGTGGCAGATCCCGGACAGCCCCCGGAATCCCCGGCGATCAAGGCGGGCGGCCCGTACCGTCGGCGGTATGCATCACGGCCCGTACATCCACGCCTGCACCCTCGCCCTCCAGTCCGCCGGGATCCCCGCCAGCATCGCCGCCGTCGAGCAGGACCCCCTCTACGGCGAGCTGTACGCCACCCTCGACCTCGACCCCGACTGGATCAGCAGCACCTTCGGCGGCCTGTCCGGCGAGGAGCCGGACGCCGTCTACGCCCTGCTGTGGACCGAGTGCATCGGCTGGAATCTCGGCGTGGCCGACCCCGCCGAGCCGCACCCGTCCCGCATCCGGCCCCGGCTCCCCCTCACCCGCCAGGGCGCACCCGAGGCCGCACCCACACCCGACGACCTGGCGTCCGAGGCCCACCGGTGGCTCACCCGGCCGAGGTCCGTCCTCTCCGGCAAGCTGCTGCTCTTCGGCCAGCCTGGCGACCGGCAGCTCGCCAAGACCCTGGCCACCTACACGTAGTCCTCGTACACCTCGGTCCACCGCTCCTGCCACCCCGGCCGCCCGGACTCGCGCTCCGCATCGGCCAGCACCAGCAGCACCCGGCCCATCGTCCGCGCCTCCGCCACCTTCACCGGAGACGGATCCGCCGCCGCCCGCCCGGCCGCCTGCGCGTACAGCTCCACCAGCAGCATCCGCGCCGCCAGATCCGGCCCCTCCCGGCGCGTGCCGAGCGTACCCAGGTACCAGTCCGCTATCTCCGCCAGCGCCGTCGTGTCGTCGTAGGTCGTCATGCGCCCAGGATGGTGGCCGCGCGCCGGGCCGTGTGCACTCCCGGTGCACAGCAGGCGTGACGCGGGCCACACGTCGACCGTACGGTCAGCGGTGCCCGCTCGACGGCAGCACCTGCCGGTGGACATCCCGGTGCACCAGCTCCGCCCGATAGTCGCCCGCCCCCGTGAGTGATGCAGGTCACGTCGTGCGCCTTGTCGTTTCGGGACCCTGCCGCGGCCGATAAGGGAAGGGATCACCGCGAAGGAGACCGATGTCTGCCCAGACAAGCCACCATGAACCCGCGCCATCGCCCCTGCGTCTGCCGTTCTGGCGGGGTAACGGGGTGGCCCGGAAGAACATTTTGATCATCGCCGACGGCCGGTACACCTCTACCGGGAAATGGGACTCCCCCAACCTGATCCAGGGCGAGGGGCCGATGGACCTGCGGCAGACTTTTCTGTGCATCGAACTCGACGGATCGGTCTCCCACTGCCCCCTGACGGAGATCGAGGAGGACCTCCAGGTATCCCAGCCCATCCGCCGGGACGAGGTCAGGCCCGAGACCATGCTGATGGCCCAGGCCGTCAAGGCCCGCCGGGCGCTGCGGAAGGGGGACCTCGCCATCGTGGAGGCGTTCACGGCGGAGCTGGGCGGCCGGCGGGGAACGGGCTGGCCCGAGGCCGTTTCCACAGCCCTCGCGGGCCCCTGGTCGGACCCTCTGCGGCTCCACGGGCGACTGCCGCTCACAGCCTGGGACGATCTCGTCGCGGACGCCAGGCGGATCTACCGGCAGATGCTGCCACTGTGGAAGCGGCGTACCAGCGGTGCGCGCCTCCTGCTCCTGGACACCCCCCTCGGTGACGGTGCCAGCCTGTACGACCTGATCCGCCAGCACCCCAGCAGGCCGAGCTTTTACACCGACTCGTGGACCGATTCCCGGATCGACGCCGTCCTCCAGGTCCTCCGGCCGCAGGAGCGCACCGTGGTCCTGGCGTGGGCCATGCCCGGGATCCAGACCTGGGCCGACGCGGCATGGGTCACCGGAGCCCAGGAAGCCGACGCCGCCGGTGAACGGGTCCGCCGGAAGGTCCGGCGGATCGTAAGGAACCAGTCATGGCGCGCCCCGGAATGACGAAGCCGCCCCCGCCCCAGGCTCGGGGAGGGGGCGCCGGGGCAGCGGCCATCAGAGGTCGTCGTGGTCCGGGGTCGCCTCGGCGATAGCCTCCAAGACCTCTTCAGCCTTGCCCTGGAGGGTCGGCAGGTAGTCCGCGATGGTGTCTGCGTCGGGGGTGTCGCCGAGTTCGTCGGTCACCTCGTGCTGGCGGGCGATGATCCTGGAGTGGTGGACGTGGGCCCCGGCCCACACGCTGATTGCCGGGGTCGCGCCTTCGTCGTCGATGTAGAGCACGGCCTCTCGCCCGGCCGGAGAGCCGAGCAGAGTGCGGATGTCGGCGGCGGTGATCTGCATAGGGGTACTGCTCCTGTTCCTGACTGCGAAGGGGTGGGGTGAGTAGTCTGGGGGTCGGGCCCGGAGTTGTCGTAAGCATCTCCGGGCCCTTCGCGCGTTCTAGCCCCGGGCCCGCTTCCGGGCCTGGTGGTTCGCGGCCATCAGGGCCGAGTGCGCTGCCACGCAGAGGTCGCAGCGGCAGAGGTAGTTCGTGTAGGTGCTGGCCTTGCCGTGTCCGGCCCGGTCGGCTGCCGCAGGATCCGCCGCGCGCTGCGCCCTCCATACTCGGTTCTGCGCGGTGTGGGCGGCCCGGCACAGGCCGCAGCGGCAGCCCTGGGCGTAGCGCCGGTGGTCACCGTGGTCGTGTGTACCACGGGGCCGCCCGGCGGAGGAGCCGGGCTGGATCTCTCCGGCGTCGATGGCCGCCTGGCGGTGCTTGCGGTAGGCGCGTCGGGCTCTGGGGCACACGGGGATCCGGTTCTCCTTGTGCCAGCGGTGGCCGTCTATGCCGTGCGGGCAGGGGCAGTCCGGGTCGGTGGCGGGCTTGGGTTCCCGCTGTCCGGTGGGGACGTCGTCGAAGGCGTGGGCGATGATCAGGGCTCGTTCCTCAGCCCTGGGGGGTATGAGTGTCACGGGTTCCTCGCGTGTCGGGTTCGGCCGGCGTCCGGGCAGATGTCACCGGAGGCGGCGGGAGGGAGCACGGGCGGGACGGCGATACCGTTGTCCCGCCCGCGCTGGTGGTGCAGCCCCGCACGGGCGGGGAGTGCGACGGTTCGAAGCAGCCGACGCAACGTGATCGTGGACCATCCCCGCGTGCACGGGGAGTATGGCGACACTGACAGCCCTCATGGACCAACCCCGCAAGGCGCGCGGGGAGGACGGCAATGTAGTAGGTCCCCAAGGAGCAACCCCGCAAGGTACGCGGGGATCACGGCAACACTTGCAGCCCCCAAGGAGCAACCCCGCGCAGGCGAGGAACAAGATCAGACCCGGGCCGCAGCCACGCACGGCTATGGGTCATCCCTGCCGAGGCAGGGAACAATGTCAACTTCCGGACGGCGTCGAGAGTCCCCATGGACCAACCCCGCCCGAGCGGGGAGTTGGCTACCGGAAGCAACGCGTGAAGCGTAGCAAACGACGCCGCCGGCAGGGAGAGTTACAGTCCTTCTCCCCGATCGCGGTCCAGATCGGTTCGCGCCCCGGCGCCCGGCCGGGCAGCAGCGGCAGTACGGAACTCGGCGGCGTCGTAGTAGGCCATCGGTCGGCCGTTGGGGCCGGGGAGGTAGGCCACTGGTTTCAGGCCCATGCGCGGTAGGGCCTTGCGGACGCTGCCGGGTGCGATGCCGAGGGCGGCGGCGATCTCGTCGCGGCTGATGAGGTCCGGGGTTTCGGTCACCGGGGATTCAGTCCTGGTGGGCCATGACGGCGGCGATGGCGTCGCGGATCGTCTGCTCGGTGTCGTCGCTGACGATGAGCCAGTGGCGGATGTCGAGGTCGTTGGGGTTGCTGACGAGGCGACCGGGGTGGACGGGCTGGCGGTCGAGGATGACGTTGGGGTCGTCCTGGACGAGGCCATTGAGCATGGCGTGGATGAGTTCGTGGGCCTGGGTGCGGTCGATGTCGTACTGGGTGGTGATGTCGTTGAGGAGGTCGTAGTTGCCGAAGGTGCGGCCGGGGTCGTTGTCGTAGATCTCGGGCATCGGGGGCTCCTCGTCTTGGTGGTGTTCTCTCCCTGACAACACCAACCTTGCCACACATGTGGCAGGGCTGCAAGGGGGGACCCGCGAAAGCCTTTGGCCCTCCCGCACGCGACCGGTCAGTGCTAACGTCGGCCACCAGTCCCGCCCCTGCGGGGATGCTCCACAGTTCAGGTGAGACCGGTCGAACCGGATCCCGCACTCCCCGCCCCTGCGGGGATTCAGAGCGGCAACGGCCCCCTCCAAGGAGGGGGCCAACCCCGCACAAGCAGGGACCACTTGCTACACCCAAGCGGACTAGGGTCACCCCCGCGGCGCGGGGAACCTCCCGGCCCAATCGCGCCGGAAGCGCCACCAGCCGCCCGGCGGCGCCCACGCAACCTACCCCGCCACCGCGCACAACCCGACCCGGACCGGACCGGGTTCACCCTCCCGGCCCCCCGCCCCGCCACGCCGAAACGCCCCGTCTGATGCCCTCGCTACATCATGATCAGACCCGCGCCGGTTGTGACACCGAACCGAAAGAAGGCCCCCGGCCGCCCCCGCGAAGGGGGCGGCCGGGGGTTGTTGGTCATCCGTCCAGGTGCAGGTACTCCCGGGCCGCGTCCGGCACCGGCTGCGGCGGCGCCGGGGGTTCGAGCCCCGACTTCCGGATGTAGCTCGTCAGGGACCGCACCCAGTCGATCAGGTACCCGATCGTGTCCCGCTGATCGGCCGCCCGCGTCTCCAGCGACGCGATCCGCTCGTCCTGACGGGCGATGTCCCGGGCCATCCGCTCCGTCACCGCGGTGAAGTCGTCCCGGCGCTCCTGCTGGCGGGTACGGCGGGCGGCCCGCGCCGCGACGACACCACCCCCCGTCCCCACCAGCGCCAGCACCGCCTGGATCCACGTCTCGATGGTCATCGTGCCTCGTGCTTTCTCGTGCCCGGTGGCTCAGGCCACCCCGCTACCACCGCACACCCCACCCCCAGAGCAGCCCAGATCGCCGCGGCGATCCAGCCCCGCGGATACTCCCCACCCACCCACGCCAGCGCGGGCGACAGCGCCCACGGCACCACCATCACGGTGAGCGCCGCGAACCCCGGCCAATCCGCCCCGCCCGGCTTCCACGCCGCGACCACCGCCACCGCCCCGGCGACGATCCAGCACCACGCCCACACATTCATCGGCGCCAGCGCCAGCACATGCCGCAGACCGCGGGTATCCGGCACCGGCTGCACCAGCAGCCCCGTCCCGTACAGAACCCACACCGCGCCGAAACACCCGAGGAACGCGCCCCGGCGGCCCAACCTCCGCCGGGCCCGGGCCAGCACCGTCACACCCCCTGCGGCGGCAGCGGCACCTGCCGGTCCCGGACCTCCTCCGTCACCCCCGGGCCCTGCGACGCGGTGCCGGACGCGGCCACCGCCGTCAGCACCGCCAGCACCGCAGCCAGAGCACCCACCCCGGCAGCCTGCCCCCAGTCGACATCCAGGATCCCCAACTGGTCCGCGGACACCGCGCCGAGCGTGCCCTGCGCGAAAGTCCGCACCGCGCGTTCGCCCGTCGCGCGCCAGAAAGCCATCGTGAACATACGTTTCTCCATTCGTTGTTGCAGGTCAGAAGGTCAGGCGGTCACGGTGAAGCCGCGCACCGCGCCCAGCTTCCGGAGACTCACGGCCCCCGGGATGCCGTCCGCGTCCGCGCCCCGGTAGCCGAGACGGCGCTGCCAGGCCGCGTACGCCTTCCGCGTCGCGCTCCCGTAGTGGCCGTCGACCAGGCGGCGGTCCAGCAGCCCCTCGGCCGCCAGCGCTGCCTCGACCACCCGCGCCCCGGCGTAGCTGACGGGCGTCCCCGCCCTGGCCGGATCCCGACGGGCAGCCGCTACGAGCAGGGACAGGTCGACCGACGGCCGAGGCTTCGGCTTCGCGGCCGGGGGCTTGGGCGCGGGCGGCTTCCCGCCGGGCCGCAGCGCCCCCTGCTTCACCCACCCGTAAAGCGCATCCCCAGGACAGGCCGTCGCGTACCCGTCGCGGTGGCCCCGCACCCGGGCGCCGGCCCCGTTCGCGCGGAGCAGGTCGATACCATCGCGCAGCGCGTGGAGCAGGGCGTCCGTCGGGGCGGTCAGCCCCTTGGTCCCGATGAGGGCGACGACGGCATAGTCCGCGCGGTTGAGCGACTGGGTGCCGTTGGCGCCGGTGCGGCGCCGCAGCCCACGGCCCTCCAGCAGATAGCCGTGGACGCAGGCCGCGTAGTTGTACGCCACATCCGAGTAGTTCTCGGCCTTGTTCGCGAGGTGGGCCTTGCGGATCTTCTTCCACTCCGCCACGCACAGGGAGTGGTCGTCGGCCAGCCGGGCGGACACCGGGGCTCCCAGCCAGTGAATCTTCACGCCTCCGGCGGTCGGCTGCGACGGCGCTGCCGAGGCGGGCCAGCCCAGGTCGGCGCGGGTGATGAGCTGCATGGGCCCTCCCGGGCATGCGAAGAGCCCCGGCCAGTGCGGCGCGGGGCTCGGTGGATCGGGGTGGTTCAGGAGATGGCGAGCGCGGACCAGCGGACCTTGGCGTCGCGGACTCCGAGATGGGGGTACATGTTGCCCCGGTAGGTGTTGTTGGTGATCGTGAGGGTGTTCGGGGCGACGATGTCCGGCCGGGACACGATGATCTGCGTGGCCGTGACCTGGATTCGGAGTTTGCGGGTGGTGCCGGTCGTGATCGCCGCCGTGGCGAGGGTGCCGATGTTGGTGACGACGCCGCCGGTGACCCGGTACACGTCGATGATGCCGCTCTGCCTCATCAGCACGTTGTAGCCGTCGGTGATCTGTGAGCCCGTCGGGTAGTCGTCATATTCCTTGTCGCCGACGCCGAGCATGATCTGCATGCTGGCCGTGGCCGCGTCGACGGCGTCCATGACGAAATCGGTGTTCAGGGTGAAGGTGCTGGGGAGCGGGCCGAGATATCCCTGAAGCACCGAGACGTAGCCGTTGTTGGAGTCGAGGGCGGTGCCCGAGGTGTCGAGGCCGTACCAGCTCGGGGACTGGAAGAAGCCCCGGTATCCCGCAGCGTCGACGATGCCCGGCATGCCGTGGAAGAAGGTCCCGTTCGTGAAGAGGTCCGCCGCCCGCATAGCGGAGGTGGAGCGGACGTACCAGGGGTCGTCGGAGATGACGGCCCACACGGATCCGTCCGTCGGCAGCGCCGCGAAGTGGCTGCGCCGGTTGACGGTGTAGACCATGACGCGGAGCCCGGCCGCTGCGGCGGCCTGGATCGTCGCGTTGCTCGCCTGCGCGTAGTCGACGCCGAGGTACGTCGTTCCGGCGGCGATGAGCCCGGCGTACGTCTGCCCGGCCAGGACGCCGTCGGCGTCGAGGAGGAGGCTCGGGATCCCGGCCGTACGGGCGGCGGCGAGTTCGGTCTCGTTCCAGGCCATGATGAGGACGGACTGGTCCATCTCCTGCCGCTGGATCTCCTGCACGGCGAGTGCCCCGGATCCGGCGTTGCCGCAGTGGACGATGATCGGGATCGTGTTCCCGGTCTCGGCCAGCACGTCGGCGAAGAGGGGGATCCGCAGGTCGCTGGGCCAGGTGTTCGCGAACCAGCTCCCGGCGTCGATCCGGCCCCGGAGGGCTGTGGGGATCGTCATCGACGCGCTGTTGCCGGTGAGGTTGCTGGTGCGGTCGACGGTGCCGTCGTGCATCACGAACAGGCCGCCGTCGATGGTCTTGAACACGTCGATCTCGACCGCGTCGGCGGCCAACGCCGATGACATGCGGATGGCCTCGATCGTGTTCTCCGGAGCCAGCAGCGCCGCGCCTCGATGCGCGACCCACCTCGGCCCCGGCAGGGCATCGAGGCTGGACCACGGGGCGACCGTCCCTGAGGTCAGCCGGGCCCACGACGTGTCCGTCGCTGTCGCGCCTCGCACGAGGCTGTCCCCCGGCTGGCCGCCCGGCGGCACGGGGAGGTAGGAGGCGGACAGGTCGGGGAGTTGGGCCTGGGGCACAGTCCCGGCCCCGTCCAGCCCAGCGACTCCGCCCGGGGATCCGACCGCCGAGGCGAGGACCCCGTACTGCTCGACCTGCTGGCGGGCGATCCGGTCCGGCTCGGTCGGGGCGATCGCCCACCGGGTGCCGTCGCCGCCGTCCCACCACAGGGTGGCCGTCACCGCGTCGGGGCCCTGGAAAAGGACCCTTCCGCGGCTGTCGGTCGTCACGGTGCCGCCGGTGCTCACTCCGGCCAGGTCGACCAGGTCCGTGACCTGGGAGCCGCCCGTCAGAGTGGTCCACACCGTGCCCGGGCGGCCGGTGATCGCGTTGCCCGCGGCGTCGGTGACGACGGCGCCGCCGTCCTGCCCGTACTGGTAACGCATAAAGAAGAGGTCCTCTCAGGCAAGGGGGAAGCGGACGCCGTTCAAGCTGAGCCATCCGACGTCGGGGCCGGTGTAGAAGAGGTCCCGGGCGGCCGTGACGTAGATCCGGGCCGTAGCGAAAGTCGTCCACTGGGTGGCGATGGGGTAGTCGCCGCTGATGGGAGTGCCGATGCTGCTCGGCACGCTGCCGATGACGCTGCCGGTGGTGATATTCGTGCCCGCCGTGGACCGCTGGACCCCGCCCCGCATGACGGCAAAGGAGCTGCCGTCGCGGGTGACCTGGGGGATGGTGTCGTAGGTGGCGTAGGCGGAGCCGAGGAGGATAGCGGTCCATGTCAGGTCGGTCCAGATCGTCCGCCAGGTGGTTGCGGTCCGGATAGTCAAGGCGCCCGGGTTGGCGAGCCAGGCGACCATCCCGGACACGGGGGCGGTGACGGCGGCGTCGCGCTCGGCCGCGTCCGCGAACCGCATCGTGACGCGGGTCGACGCCCAGACGGCAAGGGCCATCATGTCGGCGGGGACACTGTCGGCGTCGGTGGGCGCGGGATACGGTGCCGCGCCGATCGGTGTGGTGGGCATACGCGCCTCCTACTAGGGTCCTGAGCTGCTGAAACGATTGATCACGACATAGCCGCCACTCACCCGGACCACGAACACGACGTGCCCGACGGCCCGGTCGGCGTAGCCCTCCAGGCAGGCCGCCGTGACGACCGAACCGGCTATCTCGATGTCGACCGTGCCGTCCAGGTTGATCGCGGCGACCGTCGCCGACCCGCCCGTCGGATTCGACTCCGGGCCCCGGATCGCGTCGATCAGGCTCACGTCTCGTCCCCCTTGGTCGATCGGGTGTCGCAGGACATCGCCCCGGATGACGACAACTGGATGCGGTCGATGATGTGGAGCTGCGGCTCTTCGCCTTCCGGGATCACCCTGACGACGTCGCCGGGTTCCAGCGCCGCGTTCGGCACGGACGTGAACGACAGGCCCTCGGCCAAGCCGAGGGAGTTCGCGAGAAGGGACCGGCCGGCGGTGTCGGCCTGGCCGACGGTGCGGATGAGCGGGGAGGAGTAGTGCCGTACCCGGCGGCCGAAAGGACCGCTCACCCTGGTTGGGCTGGCGGTCGCCCGGTCCTCCACGATCACGGGCCCGACCGGGGTGGACCCGGTGCCCGGGTCGCCCGTGACCACGACGACGTTGTATACGCCTGCGGCGGAGGTGGATGCGGCGGCCGTCACGAGCACGCCGCCCGGCCCGGCGTCGACTGTCCACACCGGCGGGTCGGCCAGGGTGGGGACGGGGCTGATGACGAACGCGCCGCGTCCGTCGGCCCAGACCTCGACCCCGATCGCGCGGGCCAGGGACCCGTCGGTGCCGTCGATGGCCTCCCACCGCTCCCTGTCCCACGTCGTACGGGGGATCCGGGCGTCCCGGGTGGTGCGCCGTACGACCGCGACTCCGGGGACCGACTCCTGCAGCAGCTTGGTGATGGTGTCGAGGGCGCCGTTCCCGGCGGCCTCCGTACGCGGCCGGGTGAACCGATCGTCGGCGACGGCCTTTTCGCGGCCGTATCCCTGGATCGCGATCCCGCCGTCGGGGCGCTGGGTGTCCTCGGCGTCGATCCGGAACCGGCCCTGCGGGATCAATTCGGCGCTGCCGTCGAGGTAATCGAGGCCGACGTCGAGCTGCACATAAGCGCCCTGCACGGTGATGCCGGACAGGCCGCGTACGGTCTCCGGCGCCAGGACGGCCTGCACGGTCCGCCGGGTCTGGCTGGACCGGTCGGATGTCACCGACCAGGACAGCAGCCGGGCATCGAACGGCGCGGCAGCCGGGGGGTATACGGTGGCGCGGGCGGCCGGCCGGGCAGCGCCCCGCAGCGCCGCGTCCCACCGGGCGGACACCGGCCACATCTCAGGCCCCCACCGTGACGTCCCGGTACGTCTGCCCGGTCGCGGTCCGGTCCGCGTAGGTGGGCCACGGGACCGCGCTGTCCGCGTACGAGCGCCCCGGGATCCGGACCGGCGCTCCGATCGTCGTCGGCCGGTCGACCGAGGTGAGCGCCACGTCGAACCGCCGGTACGGATCGGCCGCGTCACCGGGCATCGTCTCGGTAACCTTGCCCGGGACCCAGTAGGCATCGGGGCGGCCGTAGACGATCCGCGTCTGCACCAGAACGGTCGTGCCGGAGGTCAGCAGCTCCAGCAGCGCCGCCCGCTCGACCAGGGTCGATGTCTCGATCGTCATGCTGGACGCAGGGAGGGCCCAGACGTCCACCCGCATCACTGGGGAGGACGAGCCGAGAACGTCGTATTTTTGCTGGCGCTCGGCATACTCCAGCGCGGGCCAGGCGGTGACCAGCACGCGCATGGACAGCGCCGGGTCGGCGATGCTCTTGATCCACACGTCCAGTAGCGGCTCCGGCTCCGGGACCGCGACCGCCGCCCCGGCCGACCGGGCGCCGACCGTGCCGGTGGACGAGATCGGATAGGCGTGCCAGACGGTCGCACCGCCGAGGGGCGCCTCGTGGTCGTATGCCACCGCCACCCCGCCGGGGGCCCACGCCGTGTCCCCGCCACGGACCGGGACTTCTGCCCCGTCGGCGCCGATACGGACGAACCGCACCCGCTCCGGCCGGGGCGTTGCCGCCGTGTAGTCGGCGATCAGGTAGACCCCCGCGTGAGGGTCGTCCCGCCGGACGGTCAGCACCCCGTCCGGCGACACGACCTCCACCGGCGGCGTGGGCGTGGGGACGCTCGGATCGATCACGATCGACACTAGGACCTCCGTCCTGCTGTGGCCTGCATGACCAGCTCCGACTGCTCTTCGCGGACGACACCGCGCACCATGCCCAGAAGCTGCCCGCCTTCCAGATACAGGGGCCCGGTGAGGGTGATCTCCCTCGGGAGCTGGCCGCCCCCGGTAGTGGCCGAGGGGCCCGTGATGGGGCTGCTGGCCGCCTGGGTGATGCGCAGGGACTCCTCGTGGGGGAAGACCGTGGCCGGGGCGCCGAAGCGCACCAGCTCCGGGCCGTCCTCCCCGGTGACGCCCCACTGACCGGCCTTCAGCGAACCGCCGTTGGAGTACCCCATCAGCGGCTCGGGGTTGATGGTCCGGCCGCCGCGGCGCGCTTCCAGATGGAGGTGCGGGCCGGTGCTGTTGCCGGTGGACCCGACGGCGCCGATCCGCATCCCCGCCAGTACCCGCTGCCCGGCCGTCACGCCGACCTGCGACAGATGCGCGTAGAGGCTGGAGAGGCCGCCGTGGTTGATGGTGATGTGGTTGCCGTACGGGCCGGAGCCCGACACCTTCTGGACGATGCCGCCCGCGACCGAGCGGACGGCCGTGCCGGTCGCGGCGGGGAAGTCGGTCCCGGTGTGGTAGCCGCTGGACCACATTCCGCCCTTGACGCCGTACCGCGTGCCGATCGCAGCCGACACCGGCCGGGCCCACGACCCGCCTCCGCCACCGCCACCGGAGAAGACCGACTTCGCGGCGTTGACGATCTTGTCCTTCAGCCCGCCGATCATCTTCCCCGGGAACCGCGCCAGGGCCTGCGCCCAGCCCGACGAACCGATCTGCGCCACCCGGTCCCGGATGAAGGCCGTGGCCTTCTCCCACATCTTCCCCGGGTCGGCCAGGAAGTCGACGCCGGACATGACGGCGCCGCCGACCTTCTTCGCCTTGTCGGTCAGCCAGTCGACGCCGTCGCCGATGATGCCGCCCTTGGCCATGAGCTGGGTGCCCGCGGCCTCCCACAGCGACAGTGCCCGGCCCCGGTACTTCGGATCCGTCGGGATCACGAACTCGGGGTGCCGCGGGTTGCCTTCGCCGACGATCGCCGTCGGCCGGTTGACCTTCATCGGCGCCGCCGGGCCCCAGCCGTCACCGACCGTGCCGCCCGCCGCCAGCAACTTGGGCGCGGCCGGGAGCTTCCCCAGCCCGACGAAGGACGCCACCTTGTCCCAGGTGGCCTTGATGCCCTTCGTGTACACCCACTCGATGATGAAATTCACGGGCTTCTTCGCAATCCCGGACACCTGGTTCCAGGCCGCTCCGATCGCGTCCTTCGCCAGGCCGAAGGCCGACCCGACGAGGCCGATCCCCTTCTTGATCAGTTCGAACTGCGGCTTCAACGAGTTGTTCCACAGCCAGCGGCCGAGGGACGCGATGCCGTCGAACGCGGGCTTGATGCCGCTGTTCCACAGCCACGTTGCCGCCGAGCCGATGCTCTTGAGCCCGGCGACGAACAGCCCGAACTGAGGCTTGATCCCGTTGGCCCACAACCAGATCGCCTTCCCGACGATCCACTCGAACACCGGCTTGATCGCCCCGGTCCACAGCCAGACGGCCGCCGACCCGACGAGCTTGAAATGGGCAATGGTGTTGTCGATCAACGGCTTGAGGCCGTTGGCCCACAGCCACTTCGCCGCGCCGCCGATCCAGTCGAACACCGGCTTGATCGCCCCGGTCCACATTAGCTGTGCCTGTGACGCGAGGACCTGGAAGCCGATGACGATCGGGGTGAGTACCAGGGTCAGGAGGATGGCGACCAGGACTTTCCCGGCCGTGGCGATGAACGAGAAGACGGGGCTGAGGACGTTCTGCCACAGCCAGACGGCCGCCGAGCCGACCGCCCGCAGCGCCGTCATCAGCGCCTCGAGCCCGGGCTTCAGTGCGGCCGTCCACACAGCGTCCCAGCCGACCTTGATCCCGGACCATGCCGCCTGCACGATGTTCCGGAACGTCTCGCTCTCGTTGTAGGCGACGACGATCAGCGTCACCAGCGCCGCGATCCCCGTGATGACCAGGCCGACCGGGTTCGCCGACATGACGGCGTTGAGGAGGCCCTGTACGACGGCGTAGCCGCGGGTCACCGCTGCCGCCGCGAGGAGCACACCCCGGTAGACCGAGAACACCGCGGTGACCGCGCCGATCGCGATCGCACTGGCGTTCATGGTGATCGTCAGCCCGGCAACCGCCACACCCACCGGCAGTAGCCACGCCCCGTAGTCCCGCAGCCAGCGCACCCCGGCCGCGAACGCCGACCCGACCGCGACGACGGCGGGGACCAGCGTGGCGCCCAGCACGCCGCCGACCGTGGTGATCGGTGGCATCAGGACGGTGGTGAACACCGCCGCCCACGCCATGACGACCGGGATGACCTGCCCGCCGATGAAGTCGACGAGCCCTTGCTTGATCGTGCGGGTGAAGACTTTGATCTCGTGCGACGGCCCGGAGCGAAGCGTTTCGCCGAGCTTCCGGGCCGCGCCGTCGACGCTGCCGAACGCGGCCGCCGCCGTCGACGGGTCGAGCTTGAACAGGGCGGCGCCGAGGTCTTCTGCCTGGGTGCCGAACAGGCCGACGGCAGCGGCGTTCTGCTTGACCGGGTCCTTGATCGCGCGGAGCTTGTCGAGGACGAGTTGCAGCCCGGACGCGGCGCCCGACCCACCCCGGGAGATCTGCAGAGACATCTTCTCGGCGTTCAGCCCGAGGAGCTTGTACGCGTCGACCGACGTGGTGGACATGTCGATCGCCCGGATCGAGAACTCTTTGAAGGCGTCCGCGATGATGTCGGTGTCGCGGGCACCGCCCTGCAGTCCCTGCTGGAACAGGCCGAGCGAGGTCTGGGCATCAAGGCCGAGCTTCCGCAGCTGGACGGAGTACTCCTGGAAGGTCTCCAGCAGATCCTCCGCGTTGGGGCCCAGCTTCTGGAACCCGGCCGCGATGATGTCGAGCGCGGCCTCGGCGTCCGGTGCGAGCTTGTTCTTCAGCATCGCCGCGACGGCCTGGCCCTGGAAGTTCATGTCGGTGCCGAACGTCGTCGCGACGTCCGTCATCCGGGTACCGATCAGCTCCAGCTGCTTCAGCGTCGCCCCCGGCGGGACGAGCCCGCCGCGCACGATCTCCCGTACCGCCTCGGCGCCCTGCTCGAAGTTCTCGGTGATGCCCTTCGTGAACAGGACACCGACCGCTTCGCCCTGCCGGGCGGCGTCCGCGCCGGTCGACCCGAGCTGGGCCTTTAGGACCTTCGTGACGTGCTGCTGCTCCAGCGCCTGGCCGAACGCGTCGGAGAACTGGCCGCCCAGCCGGGACGCGATCTCCGCGACGCCGATGGCCGCAAGCGCGCCCTTGAACGTGTCGCCGAACCCGCCGCCCGCCGACTCGCCAGCCTGCTCGCCCGCGTCTTCGGCCGGGCCGACGAGCTGACGGCGCAGCTCGTCACCGATACCCCGGACCGAGGGAATGATCTGCAGCGTCGCGTACCCGACGTTCGCCACGGGCACCCCCTCGTCCGGTGTTCAGTTAGGTGATCTCGCCCCGCGCGATCGCGGCTTCCCGCTCGGCTGCCCGCTGGCGCGCCCTCGCCCGAGCGGCCCGCCGTTCGGGGCTGTTCTTGTCGGACCCCTTACGGGTGGCGCCCGGCCGGTCGATCGGCACCGGCGGCTTCGACTGCTTGCCGGACTTCACGCCCTCGTTCTGGCGTTGCCAGTTCGCGACGCGAAGCTCGTCGATTGCCAGCGCCTGCAGATGCTCGCTCAAGCCCCACCGGGCGTCCGGTCCGTGCTGTGCCAGCGCGGTTCTGCTGTCCGGCGGGAGCTGCCGTACGTACACGCCCAGCTCCCGCCACGTCAGCAGCGGCACACCCGCAGCGTCCCGCCGGAACAGGTCGCCGAGGCGCACGCTGTAGTGCTCGCGCAGGTCCGCCTGGACTGCCTCGCCGTGCTCCCTCAGGAGCCGGACGAGGCCTGCGATTCCCCCGGCTTCTGCCCGCAGTGCTTCTGGTAAGCCCTGAACAGGGCCTTGAGCTTGTACTGAGGCAGGGGGGTGGACCTGAACGCGTCCCACTCGTCGCCGAGCGCGGTCTCGAAGATGCCGAGCATGGCGCCGGCGTCGCCCCCGTCGGCCGCCGCAGCGAGCGGCCAGACGTCGAGTCCCTCCATGTGGGCCATGGTCAGGCGCCGGTGGGGGTTCTTCGGCGATGCCCACCGGAAGCGGAACGGGCGGAGGTCGCTCTCGGCCTCAACCGTGTTGAGGTCGAAGTCGAACGGCTCGTTGTCGGCCGGGGTCGCGGTTCGGGTGGTGCTCATGCGCGGGGCTCCTCGCTCTTGATGATCTCTACGGACTTGGTGGGGATGGTGAGCCGGACCAGGCCCGCGCCGGACGGGTCGAGGGTCACCTCGATCGTGTCCGCCTGCACCACCCACGGGAACGGGCGGCCGTCGATCTCGACGCCGCCGCCGGGCTGGACCCGGATCGATGAAGCAACGGGCACGTCGTCCTGCCGGATACGGGGCGCCCGCTCGGCAAGCAGGGCCGCCGCGATACGGCTGCGCAGCTCGGGGGGTACCGGCTGCCCCTCCTCGATGAGGCCGAGCTCGACCCCCTTCCGGCGGATGTCGGCGTCGGTCACGGTGAGTCTCATGTCGCGGTTCCTCCTGCGCGGTTCGAGTGGTGGAACCGGGGCGCGGCCGAACCGCGACGAACCTCCGCGCCCCGGTCGCTCATACGGTGACGGTGACGGCGCAGGTGTCGGACATCCCGCCGTAGGAGGCGGTCACGGTCGCCGAGCCGACCGCGATACCGGTCACGAACCCGGCCGACGTGGTGGCCTTCGCCGGGTCGGTCGACGACCACGAGCAGTCGGCCGTCACGTCGGCGGTCGACGCGTCGTCGTACGTCGCGGTCGCGGCCAGCGCCCCGATGTTCCCGACGGCGACGGACAGAGTCGCGGGCAGGACACTGAGCGACGCCAGAACCGGTGTCGCCTGCCGCTGGAACAGGACGCCGTCGGACCGGGGGAAGATCGTGGCTGTGAGGGTGGCGGCCTCGAGATCGGTCTCGTTCTCCCCACGGTCCCCGTCGAGGACGCACTCGGCGTACAGCGCGCTGATCAGGCGCCGCTTCTTCTCGCCCTCGCGGGTCTCGAAGGCGATGAGTACCTTCTCGGGGCGGGGCACCTTGACCAGGGTGTCGGTGCTGCCCGGCCACACCAGCCGCCGGGTGGTCGCGTTGTCCTCCAGCGCGGTGAAGCTCTTGGTCAGCTTGAAGTGGGCGCGGGACGTCTTGACGAGGATGCCGCCCCACGCGTACTTGTCGTCGGTGTCCTCGTCGCGGGACTCGGGGAAGCCTTCGTCGCCGTCGAGGAGGCCGACGAGCTTCCAGTCGGCGCTGAACGGCGCGTTCACGCTCGCCGGGAGCGCGGCCGCCAGGTTGAAGCTGACGTAGACGTCGGCGTCGGTCCAGAGATTTGCCTTGGTGGGGTCGCCGGCCACGGCGTCCTCCTTCTGTTCAGTGGGTCGGGGGGATACGCCGGGGTGCCGGTTACAGCAGTACGGGCCGGACGTTGGCGAGCACGGTGAACGTCGACAGGTCGACGCCGCTGACGGGGTCCCGGGCGGGGAGCGGGCCGGTGCCCGGCCGCACCCCGCGGATCACGGGCCCGGAGTGGACGATCAGCAGGCCCTGGCACAGAACCGCCAGGTCCCACGCCGGGTCGGGAGCCGTGTGCCAGACGGTGACCCGCAGCGTGCAGCGGCTGTTGGCCATCGAGGAGTGGGGGAGGTTGGCGTCGAGGCGGACCATCACGTACGGCAGGTGCGGTGTCTCCGGGGACCGGTCGCCCGGTACCTGCGTGCCCACCATCACCCCTGCCGCGTGGGGCTCCGGCCGCCCTGCCAGAGCCCCACGCAGCACCGCCGCACCCGCGGCCTGCACATCACCGAACCCGGTGAGTGGTTTCATCAGCCGGTCCGCCAGTCCTTGACCTCGATCCCGGCCTCGCCCGCCGAGCGGGTCAGGATCCCGTCCCGGGCCTGCCACGCCATACCGCGGATATCGGCGACGGTCACAGCGGCAGCGCCGCGGTCGCTGGTGTACTTCCGGATCTCCACCCGGGTACCCGGCGGGATCTTCGCCCGCACGCGGGCGCGGACGTCCTCGGCTACCCCGTCGACGAGGGCCCGCACGTCGTCCCCGATGAGGAACTCCCGGACGCCGCGGTAGTCCAGTTCGAACGATGTGATCACGAGTGACCTCCTTCTTCTATCCGGTCACGCGGACGATGCTGAACTCGACGTGATGCAGACCGCCCAGCGGGTCGGGCCAGCGGGCGACATCGCCCTCGACCTCGAAGAGGTCTCCGTTCCACTCGATCCGGTCGACGGCGGTGACGTCGAGGTCGACGCCTTCGTCGGACTGCACCCGCCAGCCGGTGACCACCGCGTTCCGCTCGGCGTCCGTGGACTCGGTCTGCACCCGGGGCTGGATGTTCAGCGGCGGGAGGAGGGCCCGGTTGACCGCGCCCGGCGACCAGTCGAAGACCATGCCGTCCGGGTTCCCGCGGTCCGGCCGCCGCCCGGCACGCACCCGGACCGCCGTCTCCGGGAACCAGGTCATCAGGCATCCCCGCTCGTGCGGACCTTGTGCCGGTCGACGGCCTTCGTCCACTGGTCCGTGACGCCGATCGCCGCCTGCGCGCCGAACGTGACCGACTGGCCGCCGACCGCCTTCGACTGGATGCCCGGCTTGACCGCGTCCATGATCCGCGCCTGGTCGAGGACGGCCTCGGTGATGTCCTCGGGGACCTCGGCCCACCCGTGGGAGTAGACGACGGCGAGGCACCGCAGCCGGACCGGCCACACCCCGCAGCCCAGGCGCCGCAGCATCCCGTCGTGCGACCACGCGTAGTCGGTGCCGTCGGCGAGCAGCGCCCCGTCAAGGCGGACGCTGACGACCGCGGTCGTCGGCCATACGGGCAGCAGGATCGACTCCCGCCCGTTCCCGTCGAGGGTGACCGGATCGTCGGCGACGAGTGTGACCCGGTGCCCGACCGCGCCGCGGAACCGCCGGGTGGCGGCCCGCAGCGCGAACAGAAGCTTGGGGTCTGTCGCCGGGCGGCCGAGGATCTGGGCGAGTTCCGCCGGGTCGGCGAGGTAGTCGTCAGTCGCCACCGCCGCCACCCGGCCCGCCGTCCCCGGCTGGTCCGGGCGGCTCCGTCACGGTGCTGTCGTCCCGGCCACCCTCCACCGCACCCGGGGACGGGGACTTGCGGCGGCTGCGGCCGGGCTTGGCCTGGGCCGTCGTCCGGGCTTTGTTCGACACGGCCTCGGCCGGACCGTCGTCGGCTGTGGCGGGGGCGCCGACGAGGTCGTCCTCGCCGAGGCCCAGGGTCTTGGCGTCCTGGTCGTTGAGCTTGAGCACGGTCCCGCGGTAGCGGTACCTCTGCAGGGGTCCACCCACGGTGGCCACCTCCGATATCTGGGCGTCGACCGGAACCGAGTCCGACGGCGGCCCGCACGCGGCATGCGCCGCGCCGCACCCGGGGCACCGGCCGGACACGGTCCGGGACATGAACAGGGACACGGCGTCAGGGCGCCATCAGGCCGGCGGCCCGCAGCGCCGCCAGTACGGCGTTCAGCTTCGTGCGCAGCGCGGCCACGTCGGCAAGCAGCGCGTCGTACTCCGCCTTCGTCGGCGTCGCCCCGGCGGCGGCCGACGCGGTGGCCGCAGCGGCGTTCGTCACGGCGGCGGCCTGCTTCGCCTCGCGGGCGGCGCCCGCGCTGGGGTTCAGGTACGGCATGTCACCCTCCTCAGGCGGTCAGGTCGATCTCGACGAACGCGCTCGGCTGGAGGACACCGAACGCGGCGCGCATCTCGGCGAGGATCGCGACGAGGTTGCGGACGAAGAAGTCGAGGTGGGAGTCGGTCATCTGGATGGTGGCCTGCTCGCGGTCCCACAGGATGGCCTTGCGGAAGTCGCCGACGTAGCCGGTGCCCGCGGGGACGGCCTCGGTCTCGATGACCGGGAGGTTCCACAGGGGCTGGGCGCTGCCGGTGCCGGACGGGCCGCCGAAGTAGTAGCGGGCTTCGTTGTCGGTCAGGAGGTCGATGGTCTCGACGTCGGCCGGGTTCAGCAGGTAGGCGTTGGCGACCGACCGGCCGACGGTGCGGACCTTGGTCTTGGCCTTGCGGAGAGTGACCAGGGCGTTGGTGTCCCACGCCTGGGCCTGCACGCCGGAGACGTTGCCCAGGCCCTCGAAGTTCTCCCCGGTGTTGTCGCCCTGGATCATCTGGTCTTCGAGTTCCTCCTCCAGGCCGTAGCGGAGGAAGGCATCGATCAGGGTGCGGATCTGCGCGGGATCGGACAGGGCCCGCTTGGTGACCGGCATCCAGTGCGCGATGGTCTTCACCGGCGCGGTGACCCTCGCCAGCGCGAGACCGGACTCCGGCTTGTAGCCGCCGCCCGCGACCGGGACGAGCGCGCCCGCACCGCCCGGCGCGGTGGGCCCCGCGGCCGACGTGGCCTCGGCAACCGGTGCGGCGCTGTTCGTCACGGAGGTGACGCGCACGTACTCGACCGTGTCCGAGGTGGTCGTGCCGTTGGTGACGACGTCCCGCAGCCTCAGCGGACGCTGGAAGGCGTCGATGCCGACTTGCAGTCCCTGATAGTCGTTCTGCACGAGCGCACCAGCCGACGTGTCGGATGCCCCGGTGACCAGGGACTTCACGCCGAACATCTCGGACTGCACGCGCTGCTTCTGCCCGAACTGCCCGGAGGGCGCCTGTGCGAGCAGGCCCTTGTACTCGGCCGACTCGGTGAACTGCTCACCGATCGACTTGCCCCGCTCGGGCAGGTGGAAGCCGGACGCGGTCCGCCGCTGCCCGTTCTCGTCGGTCTTGGCGTTCAGGGCGATGTCGTCGCCGAGATCGGCGAGCGCCCGGCGGAGTTCGTCGTTGCCCTTGAGCTTCGCGATCTCTGCCTTCGCCTCGGTGGCCCTGGCCATGTGCTCGCGCAGCTGGGCGGCCTCGTCGGGGGTGAAGTCCCGATTGTCGTCCTCGGCCGTCTTCGCGATCACGCGCGCCGCTTCCAGCGCGGCCTTTACCTGGCCGGTCAGATCGGCCAGCGTGGTGGTGGTCATACGTTCCTCATTCCGTGAGCAGGGCCTCCAGCTCCAGGAGCTGGAGATCGGCACGCAGACGGGCAGAGGCGGCTCCGGCCTTGGCGGCACCCTCGGGTGCTTCGCGGAGGTCCGGGACGGTCTCGTCCTCGGTGCTGCTGGTAGTGGTCTTGCTGTCGGGGTCCTGGGCGGGCTCGGGCGTCCCGGGCTGGGCGGAAGGCGCAGTGCCGTCGGCCGCCGGGGCGCCCGGCTGGCCGGGCCCGTCGTTCTTGCCGGGGTCGGCCGGGCCGGTCTTCTCCGGCTGGGCCGCGTCGAGTACCTCACCGATCGCCTCGTAGGCGGCGGTCAGGGCTTCAAAGTTCTTCTGGGACAGGACGCGTCCGGCCTTCGCGCCGCGCGCCAGCCCGGTCGCCTTCGCCGCGAGGAGCTCGGTCTCCTGGTTGGCGCCGACCAAACACGGCCCGACCTCGTGGAGCTTGAGGCGCCGCAGCTCGTAGTAACCGCCGTAGGGGTGCGCCTCGTCGTTCACCCACGCGCCTTCCTGCACGTCGTAGGCAAAGGAGAACTGGGTGACCCGGCGGCCCTTGAGCAGGCGGTACACCTGCTGCGCTGTCGGGTTCACGTCGTCGCCCGACAGGTCGTCGATCTGCCCGGTGACCTCCAGGCCCGCCAGCGTCTCGACCGCCTTGACCACCGTGCCGATGTGGGAGAACGGGTCGCCCCAGTCGTGCGCCCAGATCACCGGGATCGGGTCGCCCTTCGCCGCCCACTCCGCCAGCGTCTGCGTGAACGCGCCCGGCCGGACGATGTCGCCCACCGAGTCCTCGTTGCCGAACACCGACACGAGCGCAACGAACTGCCCCTCGGCAAGTCCGTCGGCAGGGCCTGCCGCCTTCACCCGCGCGGAGAAGTCCTTGGTCCGCATACCTGTTTCCCTCTTCTCTGCTTCGAGTTGCGGCGGGGCGTCGTACCACTGCCGGATCGCGTCCGCGGTTCCCTCGGGCCTGTTGTCCGTCACGGCCCGTGCGAGGCACTCCTCCATACCGGGGTCCAGCAGCACCAGCTCGGCGCCCGCTTCCCGGTACCGGCCCATCTGGTCCGGCCGCGGCGAGGTGTGGATGATCCACGCATCCGCCTCGACGCCCCGCAGGATCCGGCTGATACCGGCCTTCCGCGCCGCGAACGCCACCTCCCGGATCGAGCCGGTCGCGGCATGCGGGGCGGTCGACCCGAACGCGCCCGCGATCTTGTCGTAGTCGACGACGACCTCACCATCCGCACGCCGCTCGCCGACGTACGTCGACTTCCCAGCGCACGGGGGGCCGATGACCACCGTGATACCGGCCATCAGCCCTCCAGCGTGTACTCGATGTCGCAGTTGCAGTTGACGATCTCGCGGGTCTTGCCCTGCCCGTCGCCCGGCCACCGCAGCCCGTTGGAGAACACGTCGTCGATCAGCACCGACTCGCCGTCCTGCGCCTTGTGCGACGGCCGGGGGTTACGGCCACCGGTCCGCCAGATCTTCCGGTTCAGCCCGGACGCCGACGCCGCATCGTGACCGCCGAACGACCGCGCTTCGGTTGCCGCCGTCGCCGCCCGCGCCTGCGCCGCCACCACCCACGCCGCTCCGACCGCCGCCAGCTCCGACCGCCACTCCTCCGCCGCCGTCTCCTGCACGGTGGCGATCGCCTCCCGCGCCGCCTCCTCATGCTGCTCGGCGTGCGATTCGGCGGCCGCAAGGATCCAGGCGAGCATCGCCTCCGGCGTCCACCCGGCACCGTCCGGATTCCACCCGGCCAGCACATCCCACGCGCCGATCTGTGCCATCCGGAACCCGTGATCCGCCAGCAGCGCCGTCAACTGCGCCAGCCGGTCCTCACTCCCCGCCGCCCACAAGGTGATCAGGTCCGGCACGCCGGAGTCCTTCGCCCCGGCCGCCGTCAGCAGCGAGCCCATCGCCCGCTCGGTCCAGCCCACCAGGGAAGCCGTGAACGCATCCCGCTCGGACGCGTCCGTACCCAGATCGGCCGGCCGTACGTCCGCCTTCCGCAGCACACCCGCCCGGCGCGCCTTGGGGACACCGGCCGCGTCGGGGGCGGTGTCCCGCGGGGAGGCGAGCCCGCCCTGTGTGACGTTCATCGGCACGATCAGCGCGTCACCGCCCTCGACCGCCGGAAGGTTGTTCCGGGCCCGTGTCTCGTTGACCGTCATCCACGGCCCGCCCGTCGCCGTCGACGCCGCGGCCGCCTGCTCCTCGAAGCTGCCGCGCATCTTCGCCGCGATGTTGAACTCCGCATACACCCCGGCGCTGTCGTCGAGATCGGTCAGGATCTGCGCCTCGATCTCCTGCTCGATCATCGCCAGCCACGGGCCGAGCGTGTCCTGATACAGGTGAGCGTGCTGCTCCTTGATGTTCGAATACGTGGCGTGATCGAGGATGCCGATCAGCGGCGGCGGGATGAAGTACGCCGCCGACACCTCTTCCCGGGTCAGCTTCCTTGCCTCGATGTACTGGGCCTGCTCCGGGTTGAAGCCGACAGCCTCATAGGTCATGCCGTCCTCAAGGATCGGCGTACCACCCTCGGCGCCACCACCGTCGGTGAACGTTTTCCACATCTCGCGGAACCGGCGCTTCTCCGGCGCGCTCCACTCCGGCGCATCGGCCGGGCGGACCAGGACACCGGTCGTACGGGCCCCGCCCTTCCACATCGCCGCCCGGTTCTTCCCCGCCTCATGGGCCTCGAGAAGCAGCTCCCGCAGCGACTCGATCGGCGACTCGCCCGCGACCAGACCGGCCGGTGAGTAGCCGTGAATGTGCACGACCTCCTCGCGGGCGAACTCCCGCCCGCCCGCCGTGAGGTAGTACTCGGGGGAGATCCAGTTCCCGCCGTACGGGCGGATCAGCGTCGGCGGCACCGGCAAGATCCGCAACCGTCCGTCGAGCTTCAGCTTGATCCCGTACCAGTCGTCGTACAGCGCGAGGTCCGACACCATCCGCTCGACCCACCGGTACAGCGTCAGCCCCGGCATCGGTTCTCGCAGCAGCATCGCCAGCGGGTGATCCGTGAGCCGCTCCCGGTCCGTATCGCTGATCCGCCGGAACGTGTGGATCCCGAGCTGGGCCACGTTCCGGCTCAGGAACCCGATCACCGTCCGGACCTGCGGCTGGCGCCGCCAGATCTCCGCGTACTCCCAGGGCGCCGCCCGCAGCACCGGGGCCGCCCAGCCCCGGGTCACCCCGGCCCCCGTCACGGCAAGCTGCCCGGAGGAGACGACGAACGCCACGGTCAGCCACCCCCGCCCGCGAGGACCTGCACGAACTCGACCCGGGTCCGCTCGATCACGACCTCGCCGTCGATCGGCTGCGGCTCCCGCCCGGCCTCCAGCAGCCGGGCATCCCGCAGCACCAGCAGCGCGCCCCGCTTCGCCCAGAGCACCCCGTCGAACGCCTTGTCCGTCGTGAGGTTGACGACCACACGCCGCCGTACCGCTGTACGCCGCCAGGGGAACCAGCCGAACATGACGACCTCCTCGTCCGGCCGTCACACGACCATGATTTCGTCCTCGTCCGAGTACTTCGACTTCCGCCGCGGCGGCCGCGCGAGGATCTCCGACATCGCCGTGCAGAGCGCGGAGACGCCGTCGATCTTGTCGCCGCTGTTCTTCTTGTCGGGCTTCACGTTGCCCGAGGCGTCCATCGCGACTGCGAGGTTGTCCACGCACCACGCCGTGATCGGGTGCCCGCCGTGCCGCAGCGCCGGAGCTTCCGGCGTTCCGCGTTTGATCAGGCGCTGGGTCTCCTTCAGCGCCGGTGACATGGTGATGAAGCCCTGCCGCACCTTGACCATGGGGGCCCGCTCCGACACCAGGTCGTTCGTCAACTGGCTGGCGTTCCACGGGTCGTATCCGATCGACCGCACCCGGAACAGATCGCGGTCCTTCCGGATCTGCTCCTTGATCCAGTCGTAGTCCGCGACGTTCCCCGGGGTGGCCGTCAGCCATCCCTCACGCACCCACCGGGACGCGGCCTTCGCCGTCCGCTTGTCCAGGTTCTCGAGGTTGTCCTCCGGCGTCCAGAACCGCCAGATCGCATCAAGCGTCCCCGTATCGTCGTCGGGGAACAGCCAACACAGCGCCAGCAGGTCCGACGTCGCCGCCAGGTCCAGACCGCCCCACGTCTCGCGCCCGTGAAACGCCGTCTCGTCGACCATGCCCGCGTTGCGGGTCCAGTCCTCGATCCGCAGGAACTTCACGTCCTGCCGCGTCCGGATCCCCAGATGCAACCGCAGGAACGCCGCCAGTTCCGACGGCGACGACTCCGCCTTCCGTGACGCCTTCGCCAGATATGCCCGTGTCGGGCTGATCCCGAACCCCGGATTCGCCGCTCGCCACGTCTCCTCGACGTGCGGGTCGGCACCGTCCGGCGCCGCGAAGATCACCCCGAACACGCTCGGGTCGTGCAGCACCCCGCGCGCCAGCTGCTCGATCCGCCGCCGCTTGTTGTCGTACGGCGTCTCCCGCTTACCCGTGTCCGCCGTGGTGATGACCACCCCGAGCGGCTGACGCCGGGACCCGACCCCGGACTCCAGGGTCTCCAGCATGTCCGGCGTCTTGTGGATGTGCAGCTCGTCGCAGACGTAGCAGTGCAGGTTGGCCCCGTGCTGGGCGTCGGCGACGTTGCTGATGCACTGGAAGTACGAGCCGCTCCTGGGGTGAAGGATCTTGTCCTTCAGGGGCTTGACGTGCCCCTTCAGCGCGGGCGCCGATTCCGCCAGCCGCCGGATCGGATCGAAGACGAACCGCGCCTGGTCCTTCGTCGTGGCCGCGGCCAGGACCTCGGCACCCGGCTCCCCGTCGGCCGCGGTCATGTAGATCGCGATACCGCCGCACAGCGTGCTCTTGCCGTTCTTCCGCGGCACGTCGACGTACAGCTCGGAGATGATCCGCACATAGCCGTCGGCAGCGTCGTCCCAGTGCACCCACCCGAACACCGGCGCGATCACATAGGCGACCTGCCACGGATCCGGACGCAGTGGCTGCCCCGCCCACTGGCCCTTCGTATGCCGCAGCTTCGCGAACGCCGCGATCACCTTGTCGACCCGGTTGCCATCGAACAGCGCGTCCGGCTCGTCCCGCGGCTCCGGAGTCTTGTACAGCGGCGGACAGTCCGGCAGCGGGATCCCCCGCGTCACCAGGAACCACGCCACCTCGGGGGAAAGCTTCAGCCGCTCCAGCTCGTCGGCGTCCGGCAGAACCGGAACCCGCTCCGCGCGCTTGGCCGCCCGCGAGGCACCGGGCTTACGCGAACGGGTTGTCGTCCCCGCCATCGTCGGCCCCTCTCGCCAGGGCCTGCTCGCTCGACGGCGTCAGGCCGAAGTGCGCCGCCCACGCCCGCACCTCCCGGCCGGCCGCCCGCGCGATCCCGACCGCCGGGTGCGTGAGCGTCCCCTGCTTCGCCTCGATCGTCAGCCCCTCGCGCTGCACGGTCTCCGTCGCGGCCCGGAACGTCGCCCACGCCTCGCAGTACGCCGCCAGCGCCGCCCGGTCCTCCGGCTTCAGCAGCTCCAGCCGCGACAGGCCGGGCAGCACCCGGTCCCACTCCGCCCGAGCCTCCTCTGTCAGCCACTCAGGGGCCTCCGGCGGTACCCGGACGAACGCAGGGCCCGGGTTGACCTCCCGGCCCCCCGAGTCCCGGCCCGGCGAGCGGCCCGTCAGCAGACGCAGCTTGGCCGGGGCGGCAGCCTTCGGCATGGGAGACCCCCCGTCATCGTGGTGAGCGTGTGGCCGCCCAGTTACCCGCGGCGGGTCCCCCCGCGATCATGGTCGTGATGGCGACACCCCTACCCCCCCGGGAGGGGGCCGTGACGGGCTTCGGCGGGGTTCCCGGGTGCCGATCGGGCGTCATGTGGCCTCCTCGGGGGTTCGTGGCGTGGTTGCCGGTCAGCGGGCCTTGTGGCGGCGCCGGTTGGCTCGGGCTGCTTCGGCCTTGCTCTTGGCGTCGTGGCAGGTCGTGCAGGCGAGTCCGTGGTTGTCGGGGGACTCGACGGAGCCGCCTTCGCTGATCGGGATGATGTGGTCGAGCTCGTGGGGCCACGTCGTACGGTCGTCTTCGTCGTACAGCTCGGGGTCGGGCTGTTCGATGCCGCAGATGTAGCAGCAGCCGTGGTCGCGTCGGGCGACGGCGCGTTTGAGTGTGCGCCATCGTCCGGAGCTGATGCCGTAGCGGCCGGCCTTGTCGTCGCGGCCTGCCCATGGGATGGGCTGGTGTTCGTCGCATCGGCCTCGGTGGGTGGCGAAGGCGCCGCACTCCGGGTCGGTGCACCGGGTAGGGGGTGCGGTGGGCATGGCCCCCCTCCCCCCCTGGGGTTGTCGGCCCCGGGGCCCCGTCGTCGGGGACGGGGCCGTGTTAGGTCAGCTGAGCTTCCAGTGGGCGATGCGGTCGGCTCCGTCGATGACTTCGAAGGTGAAGCTCGCGAGCTTCGCGTTGGCCGGGAGTTCGATGGTCTGCCAGCCGAGGGCCTTGTCGCCGGGCGGGAGCTTGACGGTGAAGGGCATGGCCGGTCCGGCGGTGATGTCGGCGATGACTCCGGCGTATCGCTGGCCGTCGGCGTCGGCGAGCTGGTTCTTCGGAGTGGCCTCGATGGCGACGGTGCCGGTGTTGGCGATCTCCATCTGGATGCCGACCCAGCGCTGCCCCTTCTCGGGGCCGAAGACGTCTTCGGAGGACTTGGCGGGGTCGGTGATCTTCTTGAGGGTGAGGGCGACCTGCTGTCCGGGCTCGGTGCCTCGGATGGTGATGGTGTCGCCGATGACGGAGGGCTTCTCCGGCGCGGCTGGTGACTCGGCCTTCTCAGTCGGGGTCTCCTGGCCGGAGCTGGTGTCCGGTTTGGTTTCGGCCTTGGGGTCGTCGGACGAGCAGGCGGTGAGCGTGAGTACGAGTCCGGCGGCGATGGCGGCTGGGATGAGTCGGGTGCGCATGGTCCCCCCTGGGGTGGCGTGATGAGAGGTCTCATCGTCGCGTCGGGGGCAGGGGGTCGGCAGCGTCGTCTCCGTCTTGTGACGTACTTCCGCTTCCCGGTCAGGTTCCGGGGATGCTGCCGTTGATGTTCTTGTCGTCGTGGTAGTCGAGCATGTCGCGTTCCTCTTGGCTCATTTCGCTGATGCTCTCTTTGAGGGCCCAGTGCATGAGGATGAGGTCGTAGTCCTCTTGGCTGAGGTCCTTGCACTCGGTGGGCCTGTTGGTCTTGGTCGAGTTGCCGGTGATTGCCTTTTGGCAGTCTTCGGCGCTGTACGACGTGCAGGCGGTGAGGGCGAGGAGGAGCCCGGCGGCAAGGGTGGTGGCGATTGGTCTGCGCATGCGGTCAGCGTGCCGGACTGCCGTCTGTGGGGTGGTGGTGTGTCTGACCTGTGACATGCGAAAGCCCCACTCGGGGCGGGGCTTCTTCTTTCGGGCATGGCGGAACTGCCCTCATCGTGCCCGATGGCGGCCCGGGGCGCAACCCGCCAGTTGCGCCCCGGGCCGTGGTGTCAGGCGCGCTTGGGCTTCTGCTGGTCGGCTTCTACCGCGCAGGCGACTTCCTCGTAGGCGAAGTACGACGCGAACTGGCCGGGGATCAGGAGGCTCAGGATGATCGTGAGGAGAGGTTCGGCGAGGTAGGTGCTGGACCAGTCGGCCAGGTCGGTGAGGTGGAGGTGGGGCAGGAGGTAGTCGGCGGCGAGGCGGTCGAAGCCGACGGCGAGGAGGTAGACGACGGCGACGGTAGTGGCGGTGGCGGCGCGGATGGTGCGGTAGCGCCACAGTGCTACGGCGGTCTGGGTGGCGGCGTAGAGGGGGCTGGTGGTGATCACGTAGGCGGCGACGGCGGCCTTGGGTGCGCGTCCGGCCGCCCGGGCGGTGGCGAGTCGTCCGTAGAAGGCGTGGGCGATCCGGAGTCTGTGGCAGCGGTACGGCCGGGCGGTGGGATAGGTGCTGGTCTGGGGTGGGGTAGTCACGGGGTACTCCGTGGGTAGATGGCGGGTAGGCGGGCGGTATTTCCGCTGGTAGAGCCGGTAGGTGGCGCTCAGGCGGCTTGGGCGGTGCTGGGGGCTGGGGAGGGGGCCGGGAGGTCGTCTCGATGGACGCCGGGCCGGTTTCTGCCTCGGACCTTGAGCTGGTCGCGTACAGGGATTCCCCACCGGTCGAGTGCGGCCCGGAAGGCTGCGGGGTCGAGGTCGGTGTGGAGTCCGTGGGCTTGGGCGTGGGCGAGGAGGTCGGCGAGGTGGATGCCGTTTCGGTCGCCGATCTGGTCGCGGATCCAGTCGAGGGTGGCGGCGTGGACGTCTTCGGGGTCCGCGGTCGGCCGGTCGGCGTCCGGGGTCTTCTGGGCGTTCTTCGTACGGCCTGCTCGCCAGGCGGCGGCGAGCCAGGCCCCGGTGAGGAGCCACATGAGGGCGGGGGTGGCTCGTACGGCTCGGGTGAGGAGGTAGGCGGTGCCGAGGAGGAGTCCAGCGCGGAGGGCGGGGCCGAGGGCGGATCGCCAGCCGGTGAGGTCGGTACGGCGCCCGGCGGCGATCCAGGTGCGGGTGCGGTGGCCGAGGGCGGTGGCGAGGCGGTGGGAACCATCCGCGAGACGGCGGGCGGGGTGCTGGAGGTTCACAGGATCCCGGCCCCTTCGACGGCGGACCGTACGGCGGTGCCAGCGGCGTTGACGGTGTCGGGGAGCCATGCGAGGGCGCCGGCGACTCCGGCGGTGGCGGAGAGGGTGACGCCGACGAAGGTGCCGCCGATGATGCGGCGCTTGTCGGGCTTCTTCGCGGCGCGGAAGGCGAGTACGACGGCGGTGAGGATGAGTACGACGATGACGGCGCCTTCGGGG
>NZ_JBEYIS010000065.1:0-35741 GCF_040635975.1 Streptomyces sp. NPDC006798 | reverse complement strand
GAGCCGCCACTCCTCCAGCCGGGCGCGCTGTCCCTCCGCGTACGGCCCGGGGACATTGGCCAGCGGCTCCCCGTCCCACAGCCCCAGCGACTTGTCGAGCAGCATCGAGGCCCGGACCGGATCGCCGTCGGCGTGCGCCCGGTCGGCGTCATCGGCCAGATCCCGGGCCAGGAACAGATCGAGGGCGTCGCGCTCTATCCGCAGGGCGTACCCGCCGGACTCGGAGACCAGGGCAGTCGTCGAGAGCACCTTGCGCAGCCGGGACGCGTACGTCCGGGTCACGGCGAGGGCCCGGGACGGCGGCTCGTCCCCCCAGATGGCGTCGATCAGTTCGTGGGCCGTCGCGGTGCGGCCGTCGCGCAGCAGCAGGGCGGAGAGCAGGGCCCGCTGCTGAGGGGAACCCATCGGCATCGGCTCTCCGCCGCGCCAGGCCCGCACCGGCCCCAGCACGCTGAAACGCAGCTCCCCGGTCTCGTCGGTCACTCCACCCCCGCCCTTGGAGAACCTCCGCCCAGAACCAGGCACCGGATCCCGGATCCCGGATCCCGGATCCCGGATCCCGGATCCCGATCCTGAAATCCATCCCTGAAATGGTTCCCGTATATCGATCGTATATCCGCGCACGCCAAGATGGATGAGGTGTTGCGTTCGGGGCTGCCCAGTCCTATGCCACCGCGCGGACGAGGTACTCGGGATGGCTTCCCGGGGTGCCTCGTCGCGCTATTTTCCGGCAACTCTATTACTCCGGTGCCTTTTTGGGCTACCGTCGAGATGGTGCCGCATCACGCCGGGAGTACACCAGGCCCCCTAGCCAGGGGCTGACGACGGTCCTCCTGGTCGGCGCGGCCCGAGATCACCGGACTGGGCACCCACGCAAGGAGAGACCACTGTCGTGCAACATACCCACCCATCCACGGAATTGCTGGCAGGAGTGCCGTTCGCGGCGGCCTGACGGCAGTCCGTGCCGGCCGCCCGCGGCCTTCCGCGGCTGCGGCCGATGCTTCCGGAACCGGTCGTGACACCGAAATGAACACCCGGGCGCCCGGGCGGGCATCCCGCCCGGGCGCCCGGCGGTTCCGTGCGTCCGGTCGGGCACAGGATCCGGTCGGCTGGTGAACCCGGCCCTCAGCCGCGTCCCTTGAAGAAGTCCCGGTACGGGTACGTCACCCGGCGCGTCGTACACGGCCGCCCGAGGGCCAGATGCAGGGTCCGGCGCTCCGGTTCGACGATCGCGCTCGCGACGGTGGAGCTGCGGTCCAGTTCGTGCGGGGCATCGGGATCCGGGTGGCAGCAGATCGCGTCGGGGAGTCCTTCGTGGTCGCGCAGCACCTCCTGCCAGGCCGCGACCGAGGGATACGGCATCCGTTCGGCGAGGGCCGTGGCACGTCGGTACCGGTCGTGGGTGTCGGAGAAGACGGCCGGACCGTAGTCGTTCGCGGGAACCGGTTCGGTGAAGTGGTTGGTGTGGACGAGGAAAGTGCCGGGGGCGACCGGGTGGCGGGTGACATCGTCCGGGCCGCCGGGCCTGGCCTCGATGTCGATCGCCCCGTCCCCCTCCCCGCTCGTGTTCCCGTCCCCGTCCCCGGCGGCGGCGATCAGATAGTTCGCCGACGACGAGCGACGGGCCGTACGGATGGTCTCCTCGGCCGCCGCGAGCGAATCGGACTCCAGCAGGGCCCGGAGCAGCAGGTGGTACGGCAGCCCCGGGCTGCCCCGGTCCTCCGAGGTGACCAGGGCGTTCGTCAGGACCGTCAGACCGGCCGAGTTCATCCCGAACTTGGCCAGCAGCCCGGCCTCCACCACCGACACCCAGCGGGGTCCGTTGGTCGGCTCGGACTGGAGGATCACCACCGTGTCATGGGCGAAGGGCAGCCAGTCCCAGTTCTGGCCGACGATCGGCTCCGGGCCGCGCAGATCCGCGAAGGCCGTGCACTCGGACGGGGCGGGCGGACCGTGCGGACCCGGCGGGGGCTCCGTACCGCCGAGACTCTCGGCCCGGGCCCGGGCCGAGAACAGGATCTCGGTCCGCAGATTGAGGGCGAGGACATCGGGGAACTCGGCTCCGGCGCCCTCGGCGATGCCCGCCATCTCCTCCAGATAGTCGGCGTTGAACGCCTCGACCACCGGGACGAACGTCTCGGCGAGCGCCGTCGCCGCGTCCCAGCGCAGGGCCGCGAAGTGCGCGTACATCCGCTCATAGCTCTCCAGCGACAGCTGGATCCGCTCCCGGGCCGCAGCCCCGTACTGGCGGCCCCGGCCCCGGGGGCTGCCGGTGGTACGGACGACCAGGGGCTCCCCGGGGGCGGCGCCCGGTCCGGGGTCGGGGTTGGCTGGGTCCGGGGTCATCACGCGTTCTGCCCTCCATCGGCGGCGGTCGGCTGCCGCCCCGATCCGCGGACGGCCTATTCAGCCGTACCCGGGCGACGGGGCGGAGTACGCCTGAAGACCGGCCGGAACGCCCCCGGTGGCCGATACTCCGCCATGAGCAGGATCACTCGGGGGGCGCGCGTGGTGTGCCCGCGCGGGGGTGGTGCGGTCAGTGGCCGACCGGAGCCCCCTCGCCGCCGCGCCCGGGCCCCGCCCCGTACCGCCCGTACGCCCCGAGGCTTCCGCGCCCGCTCCTCCCGTGCCTTTCGTACGCCCCGTATCGCGCCGCCAGCGCCCGGAACGCCTCCTTCGGTTCCCAGTGCCAGTCCGACGCCGGATCCGCCGGATCGTCCCGGAGCGGTCTGACGATCGCGTAGCTCGCCAGATCGAGATCGTGGCGCGGCGAGTCGGGCCGGTGCGGGGCGTCCGCCGTCAGGAACTCGAAGGCCATCGCCGCGTAGAGCCCCATCCTCTCGAAGACGTCGAGGAGTCCGGTCAGATACCGGGCCTGGGTCCGCTCGCTCCGGACCGGGTCGCCGATGATCTCCGGCGGGTTCCTGCCGTAGTCGACCAGCTCCCAGCCCATTCCGCCGTCGGCCGGGGCGCCCTCGTACGTACACGTACCGAACTCGGTGATCGCCAGCGGCTTCCCCCACCGGAGGTACCGCCTCAGCTCCCGGACGTACTGCTCGGGGCGCGGGAAGTACGAGTAGTAGTCGATCCCGACGATGTCGAAGAGCCGCCAGTCGACCTCGTCGGACTGGGCCGCGGCATAGCTCAGCCGCCCCCGGAAGACCCGTCGGCCGACCTTCGCCGCCCGGGCCGTGAAGTCGTTCAGCTTCCGCTGCATGTCGACCGGGTCGTACGTACCGTTGCGCAGGGTCTCGATCCGGTCCAGGACCGTCGCGCCCGGGACGATGCCCGGCACCAGCAGCCAGAACTCGCAGCCGACGCTGAGCTGGACGTCCGCGCCCTGGCGGCGCAGGGCCTCCGCGTGCCGCCCCGACTCCGCCAGATGCTCCAGGGTCTCCCGCTGCGGCCGGTCGCTCAGGGTCGGCTCCAGCCAGATGTGGAGGCCGCGTTCCGCCGCCTCGGTCGAGGTCGCGGCGATCCGGTCGACGCCGTCGCCCGTCACCTTCACCGAGTTGGCGTGGAGATCGCGGGCGACGGCCCGGATGTCGTGGCGCATCCGCCGCGCGCTCCACGCCGTCCCAGGCGACTCGCCGTCCAGCAGCGTGTAGCAGACACTCCGGTAGCGGACCCCGCGCCGCCCGGCGGGCCCGGCGGCACCGGTGGCCCCGACGGGTGCCGTTCCGGCCGGTACCGGTCCGAGCGGCGTCGCGGCTGCCCCGGCCGTACCGCCGACTCCGAGGGCGACGGCGCCCAAGCCGCCCATCCCCGCCAGGAATCCGGCCCGGCTGAGGCCGCCGTTCGTATCACTGTCCCCGCGCATCGCCGCTGTCCTCCTACGCAACCCGAGATCCGACGGCGTCAGTCTGCTCGGGGCGGCTCCCTCCGTCGGTCCGCCGATGGTCTCCGTCCGACCGACGGAGGGATGAACCCCGGCCCCCGTCCGGCGACCGAAGTCGCTTCCGGACGCCGCGGGTCCGGAACCGGGGCCGACTCAGCCGGGCTTCCGCCAGACGAGGGCGTACCGCCAGTACAGCAGCCGCCGGTACGAGCAGCCGGGCAGCACCGACCGGGCCGTCCGCCGGACGTCCGCATAGGTGGTGACGGGGTCCATGACCGGGACCGCAGGGGCGTTTGAACCCCGTCCCCTGACCCGGTTGGCGACCACGGCGGGTAAGACGGTGGCCAGGCCGAAGGCCCAGTCCTGCGGCCTGCCGCCCTCCCGCGCGCAGCCGACGACGACCAGCCGTCCACCGGGCGCCAGTAGCTCCGCCATCCTGGTCAGCCCGTCGGCGAGATCCACATGGTGCAGTACGGCGACCGCACTGACCAGGTCGTACGTACCGTCGGCGAGACCGGAGCCCGCCCGGTCGAGGAAGTCGCCCTCGACGTAGGAGGTTCCCGGGCCGCCGCGTTCCCGGGCCTGCCGGACCATCTCGCCGGACCGGTCGACGCCCGTCACCTCCGGGACCCGCCCGGCCAGGCGCCGGGCGAGCGCCCCCTCCCCGCAGCCGATGTCCAGCGCCTTCGCCGCCCCCGCCGGGAGTTGGCCGAGGACCAGCGGATGGTAGTGGGTGTTGTGGTTCCAGTATTCCGTCATCGGGTAGTCCGTCATCGGGCCACGGTAGTCACGGGACGGCACGTCCGCCGACGCCCCGTTCTCCGCTCGCGGAGAGTCAGTCCGGGTCCGGCATCCGGCGCGCGACGGATTCGACATGTGCCGTGAAGACCCGTTCGGCGTCCGGGGTGAGCGTCCGCAGCGCCACCATCGCGGTGAGGACGACATCGCACAACTCGGCCTCCACATCGCGCCAGGTGTGGGAGAACCCCTTCCGCGGATTCTGCCCGGAGGCGCCGATGACGGCCTCCGCCGTCTCCCCGACCTCCTCGGCCAGCTTCAGCACGCGCAGCAGCAACTCCTGCTCCGCCGGGCGGTCGTTGGCCTCGTCGAGCCAGGTGTGCAGCCGGTCGACGGTGGGCCAGACGGAGGTGTCGTACGTGCGGTCGTCCATGGCGGGCAGCCTCCCACGGCGCCGATGCCGTACGTACGGAATCGCCGTGCCTCGCCTCGTCCCACGGAACGGCGGCTCGACACGTGCCGAATCCCGGCGGCCCCGGCCGGACCGCGTGATCACATCGGGCCGTGATGCCACCGACCGTGAAGCCGACGGCGAGCCCGGCCGCGTACCGGACCGCGTACCCCGCCGAACTCCGGGTCGCCGCCCGTCGGCTCCTCCACCGCGTACCACCCGCGCCCGCGCCCGCACCCGCGTCCTCACCCGGCCCCGGCCCCGGCCATCGCCCCGGTGATCCCGCCCGCCGCCGGTTCCTCACCACCACCGGCGCCGCCGCCCTGCTCGCCTTCGCGACCGGGCTGCCCGGCAGCGCCCGTGCGGCGGGCCGCGACCCGGCCCGGATCCGGAGCGACCCCTTCACCCTCGGCGTCGCGTCCGGCGATCCGCTGCCCGGTTCCGTACTGCTGTGGACCCGGCTGGCACCCCGGCCGTACGAACCCGGCGGCGGCCTCGACCCCGGCCGCTACCCGGTCCGCTGGGAGCTGGCCCACGATCCCCGTTTCACCCGGATCGTCCGGCGCGGCACGGTCACCGCGCACCCCGAACTCGACCACAGCGTCCGGGTCGAGATCGCCGGACTCGAACCCGCCCGGGTCTACCACTACCGGTTCCGCGCCGGTCCCTGGCTCGGCCCGGCGGGCCGCACCAGGACCGCGCCCGCACCCGGCGCCCGGGTCCGCGAGCTGCGGCTGGCCGCCGTCTCCTGCCAGGCGTACCACGACGGCTACTTCACCGCCCACGGCCGTCTCGCGACCGAGGATCTGCATGCCGTACTCCACCTCGGGGACTATCTCTACGAGTACCCCGTCCCGGCGACCGGCGGCGCCCGCGGCTACCCCGACGGCACCCTGCCGTCCCGGTTCGACCGGGAGACCGTGACGCTGGAGGAGTACCGGCTGCGGTACGGCCTCTACCGCTCGGATCCCGATCTCCGGGCCGCCCACGCCGCCCACCCCTGGGTACTCACCTGGGACGACCACGAGACCGACGACAACTACGCGGCCGGGCTGCCGGGGGACGACCGGGCGCCCGAGGACTTCCTGCTGCGGCGGGCGGCGGCGTACCGCGCGTACTGGGAGAACCAGCCGCTGCGGCCCGCCCAGCGGCCCCGGGGTCCCGATCTGCGGCTCTACCGGCGGCTGCGGTTCGGCCGGCTCGCGCAGATCGACGTACTCGACACCCGGCAGTACCGCTCGGACCAGATCCCCGGCGGTGGCTGGCAGCAGCCGGGCGCCGCCCTGCACGCCCCCGGCCGGACCATGCTCGGCGCGGCGCAGGAACGGTGGCTCGCCGACGGCTGGCGGCGGTCGGCGGCCCGCTGGAACCTGCTGGCCCAGCAGGTCGTCCTCGCCCGGCGGCGGGACGTACCAGGGCCGGGACACCGGCTGAGCACCGACGCCTGGGACGGCTATCCGGCCGCCCGCGCGCGGCTGCTGGCGGGCGCCGGTGCCGCCGGGATCCGCGATCTGGTGGTCCTCTCCGCCGATGTCCACGTCGGCTACGGCTTCGATCTCGTCCGGGACTGGGACGACCCCCGGTCGCCGGTCGTCGGCACCGAAATCGTCACCACCTCGGTCAGCAGCGGCCGGGACGGTACGGCCAGGCCCGCGAACTGGGCGGATCTCACCCTGGCCAATCCCCGGCTCCGCTTCTACGACGGACGGCGCGGCTATACGGCCCTGACCGTGCGCGAGGACTCCGTACGGGCCGACTTCCGGGTCCTGCCGGCGGTGACCGTACCGGGCGCGCCGGTGACCACGGCGGGCTCGTTCGTCACGGTCGCGGGCGAGCCGGGGCTGCGGCCCGGCTGACCGGGCGGGGCGTACGCAACCGGCGCGCCCTTCCACCGGTGGCGAACCGGTCCCGCCGGACCGGCCCCGGGCTGAGACCATGGGCGGACGCAACAAGCTGTATGGGGCATGGACGTGTCGGCCGAAAGACGCGCCGACCGATGGACGTGCGACGGATGGACGGAAGGGGAGGGGCGATGGCCGAGCGGCCGAACGGTCCGGTGGGGAACCACATACCCGGGGGGCGCGCGGCGGCCCCCGAAGAGATCACGACGGCCTCCACGGCACCGGCGGTGATCCCGCCGCGCAAGGCACCGGCCCCGCCGGCCTCGGCACCGGCGGCCCCGGCCGCCGCGACGGCCTCGACCGCGCCGGTGTCCCCGACCGTTCCGGTGGTACCCCCGGAGGCGGTGGCTCCCGCCCCGGACCCGATTCCCGCCCCGGCTCCGGACCCGGCTTCGGTTTCGGACGGCGCGAAGACCGGGACCGCGCCCGACGCCGCCCCCGGCGGTCCGGCCGCCGCGCGCCGGGCCGGGCTGCTCGTCACCCTCGTCCTCGGCGGGATGGCCGCACTGCCCCCGCTCTCGATGGACATGTATCTGCCCGCCCTCCCGGCGGTCACCGACTCCCTCTCCGCCCCCGCCGCCACCATCCAGCTCACCCTCACCACCTGTATCGCCGGTCTCGCCCTCGGACAGCTGATCGTCGGCCCCCTCAGCGACCGCTGGGGCCGCCGGACCCCGCTCCTGACCGGGATGGTGGTGTACGTCGTCGCCACCGCCCTCTGCGCCTTCGCCCCCGACGCCGGACTGCTGATCGCCCTGCGGCTGCTCCAGGGCCTCGCGGGCGCCGCGGGCATCGTCATCGCCCGCGCCGTGGTCCGTGATCTGTACGAGGGCGTGGCGATGGCCCGCTTCTTCTCCACCCTGATGCTGATCTCCGGGGTGGCGCCGGTCGTCGCGCCCCTGATCGGCGGCCAGGTGCTCCGCTTCACCGACTGGCGCGGCATCTTCCTCGTCCTCACCGGGGTCGGCGCGCTGCTCACCCTGGTGATCCTCAAGTGGCTGCCGGAGACCCTGCCGCCGGAGCGCCGTCGCGGCGGCGGGGTCGGGGAGTCCCTGCGGACGATGCGCGGACTGGTCGGCGACCGGGTCTTCACCGGGTACGTACTCACCGGCGGCTTCTCCTTCGCGGCGCTGTTCGCGTACATCGCCGCGTCCCCGTTCGTGATCCAGGAGATCTACGGCGCGTCCCCGCAGGCGTACAGCCTCCTCTTCGGCCTCAACTCCGTCGGGCTGATCGCGGTCGGCCAGATCAACGGCCGGGTCCTGATCGGCCGGGTCAGCCTCGACAAGGCGCTCGCCTGCGGTCTGACGCTGATCGTGCTGGCGTCGGCGGCGCTGGTCGTGATGACCACCGGAGTGTTCGGCGAGCCGGGTCTGGTGGGGGTGGCGGCGGGCCTGTTCGTCCTGATGTCGGCCCAGGGCCTCGCCATGCCCAACACCAACGCGCTGGCCCTCAACCGCACCCCGCACGCGGCGGGCTCGGCATCGGCCCTGATCGGTACGGCGGGCTTTCTGATGGGCGCGCTGGCCTCCCCGCTGGTGGGGCTGGCGGGCGAGGACACCGCGGTCCCGATGGCCGTGGTCCAGCTGGTCTGCGGTCTCGCGGCGGTGGCGAGCTTCCTGCTGCTCTGCCGTCCGCGCTCCGGTCCGTTCGGGGAATCCCCGCGTCCGTCGCCGGCCGGCGGCCCGGGGCCCGGTACGGCCTAGGCCGTGTCGTCGAGATCCCGCCTGGCCCGCGACGCCCGGCACGCACAATCTCCCCCTGTGCCCTACGGGTGCGGGAGGTGTTCCCGGCGTTGCCGGGGTTTCCCGAGTACGTCCCGTACGGGGGGGACCGCCCCCTGGCTTCGCCGGGGGGACCCCCGCCGCCGTCGCGAATTCGCACGCACCGGACGCCGCGGGCCCCGTCCTCGGGCGGACGGCACTGTTGTGCCGACCCGGCCTAGAATCGCCCGGTGAGTGAGACCCGCCCCGCCCCCGATCCCGTCGCCACCGCCGACGCCCTCCGCCGAGGGCTCGCCGGGCTGGTGGAGGGGCTGCCGCCGAACCGGGCCGCGCAGGCCGTCGAGCGGCTGATCGCCAGCTACCGGGGCGAGACCCCCACCGACGCGCCGATCCTGCGGGACCGGGCCGATGTCGTCGCGTACGCCGCCTACCGGATGCCCGCCACCTTCGAGGCGGTCCGGGCCGCCCTCGACGCCCTCCGCGCCGCCGCCCCCGGCTGGACGCCCGCCACCCATACCGATATCGGCGGCGGCACCGGCGCCGCGAGCTGGGCCGTCGCGGGGGAGTGGCGGACCGAGACCACCGTCCTGGACTGGGCCGAACCGGCCCTCGCCCTCGGCCGCGAACTGGCCGGGGCCGCCGGGGGAGCGGGCCCGTACGGGGCCCGCTGGGAGCGCGCCCGGATCAGCGGCGCGCTCCGCCTCGACCCGGCCGACCTGGTCACCGTCTCGTACGTGCTCAAGGAGCTGACCGAGGCGGACCGTACCGCCGTCGTCACCGAGGCCGCCCGCGCCGGGTCGGCGGTGGTCGTGGTGGAGCCCGGCACCCCCGACGGCTACCGGCGGATCATCGCCGCCCGGGAGCTGCTGCTCACGGCCGGGATGACGATCGCCGCGCCCTGCCCCCACGGCGGTCCGTGCCCGATCGAGCCCGGCTCCGACTGGTGCCACTTCTCCGCCCGGGTCGCCCGCTCGTCGCTGCACCGGCAGGTGAAGGGGGGATCCCTCGGGCACGAGGACGAGAAGTTCAGCTATGTGGTCGCCACCCGGTTCCCCGTCCGGCCCGCGTCCGCGCGGATCACCAGGCGGCCCCAGATCCGCAAGGGACTCGTACTCCTCGACCTCTGTACGGAGCACGACGGACTCGACCGGGTCAATGTGACCAAGCGCCAGGGGCCGCTCTACAAGGACGCCCGCGACGCGGCCTGGGGCGACGAATGGCCGCCGCCGGAGGACTGAACCCCGGCCCGGCGCCCGGTCCGGTCCGGCCTGGCCGGGAGTCGTTTCCGCCGGACCGGCCGGGCACCCCGCCGCGCGGGGGTGCCCGGCTGGACCCGGTCAGGGGCGGACGACCGGCCTCAGGGCCGGATCTCCTGCGTACAGCACTTCACACTGCCGCCGCCCTTCAGCAGCTCGCCCAGATCCATCCCGACCGGCTCGAACCCCCGGTCCCGCAGCGGATCGAAGAGCCCTACGGCCGCCTGCGGCAGCAGGACGTGCCGCCCGTCGCTCACCGCGTTCAGCCCGAACGCCGCCGCGTCCCGCTCCCCGGCGATCAGGGCGTCCGGGAAGAGCCGGGCCAGCACCGAGCGGCTGCCGGGCGAGAAGGCGCCCGGGTAGTACATGATCTCGTCGCCCGTGTCGTCGAGGACGCAGAGCGCCGTATCCAGGTGGTAGTAGCGGGGGTCGACCAGATCCAGCCCGACGACCGGCCGCCCGAAGAACTCCTGCGCCTCGTCGTGGGAGAGCGGCGACGACCGGAAGCCGCGCCCGGCGAGTACGTACGAGGCGGTGACGGCGAAGTCGCCCTCGCCCTCGTTGATGTGAGCCGGTTCGTGGATCTCGGCGAACCCGGCCGAGCGGAACCACTCCAGATGGACGGCGGCCTCCGGCTCCCGTTCCGGGTGCGCGAAGCGGGCCAGCAGCACCCGCCCGTCGATCACGGTCGCGCCGTTGGCGGCGAAGACCATATCGGGCAGGCCGGGACGGGGGACGAGCAGTTCGACGGTGTGCCCGAAGGCGCGGTAGCGGTCCCGCAGGTCCTCCCACTGGGTGAGGGCGAGCGGCAGATCGACGGGCTTGGCCGGATCCATCCACGGGTTGATGGAGTACGTCACCCGGAAATGTGCCGGTGGGCACATCAGATAGCGGCGGGGCGACGCTTCGCGGAGCGATGAGCGCAAGGTGGGCTCCTCACGGACGAAACGAAGGACACGCGGGTCTGCGTGTGAGGGGTACGCGGGTACGCGTGGAAGCCATGGTGCGGCCAAGTCCGGGAAAAGGCACCGGACGTGCGGTGACACGGCCCTTCGGCGAGTCCGTCCGGCGAGTCCGCCGGGGTACGTCTCCGGGCCCGCCGGAGGCCCGTCCGTCCGGCCGCCGCCCCGGGCAGCTTGCGAGACGATACGTATCGGCTCATCGCTTGCTAGATTGGTCGGTATGGCAGAGACCAGGACCCCCGACGCCAACCGCCGCAGCGAGCGATCCCGGCGGGCGATCTACGACGCAGCGCTCGCCCTCGTCACCGAGGTCGGCTACACCCGGACCACCATCGAAGGCATCGCCGCCCGCGCGGGGGTGGGTAAGCAGACCATCTACCGCTGGTGGCCGTCGAAGGCGGCCGTCCTTCTCGAAGCCTTCCTCGACCTGGTCGCGGCGGCCGAACCCGCGGATCCGGCGGATCCGGCGAACCCGGCGGGTCCGGCCACCGCCGACGGCCCGTCCGGGGCCGCCTTCCCCGACACCGGCGACCTGGAGGCCGACCTCAAGACCGTGCTCAGGGCCAGCGTCGACCAACTGACCGACCCCCGCTACGAGGGCCCCACCCGCGCCCTCACCGCCGCGGGCATCGTGGACGAGCAGGTGGGCGCCGAATTCCTGGTCAAGCTGCTCGACCCCGGACTCCGGCTCTACGGGGAACGGCTCAGGTCGGCCCAGGCCGCCGGGGACGCCGACCCCTCGATCGACCCCAGGATCGCCACCGAACTCTTCGTCGGCCCCCTGCTCCACCGCTGGCTGCTGCGGACCCTGCCGCTGACCCACGACTACACCGACCGGCTCGTGGAGTACGCCCTGTACGGGCTGCGCCCGCGCGGGTGATCCCCGCCACTCCCCAGCCGGGCGCCGGGCCGTTCCGGCGCCCGGATCGCACCCCTCCCGTACGCCCTCCGGACCCCTCCCGCGCCTTGTCGCGCCCGGTCGGCGCCCGCGCGGCGCAGTATCCCCTACCGCGCCACCGCACGCGCCGGAATGCGCCGACAGGTCCCCTGGTTGGGGACAGTGGACACCCGAGGCGCCCGATGGTGGGACCATGGCAGGGACCGCGAGGGGCGAGCAGTGATGTGTGAGGGGATAGATGGGCGACGGTAAAGGCCGTTACCGCGGCGCGGGGAACGGGCTCCCCCGGGAGAGCAGGCTGGCCGGCTGGCTGCGCAGGCGCTCACGGGAAACCGAGCCCGACGACTCCGGCCGTGAGGATCTGCTGCTTGCCGTCGCCGCCGCGGGCCTGCCGCTGGCGCCCGCCGCGCACCCCGTCGCCTACCGGTGCTCCTGCGAGCGGATCGGCTGTCCCACCCCGGGCCGCCACCCCGTCTCCTTCGCCTGGCAGACCCAGTCGACGACGGACCCCGCGCAGATCCGCCGCTGGGCCCAGGGCGACCCCGAGGCGAACTTCGTCACCGCGACCGGCATGGTCCACGACGTGCTCGACGTCCCCCTGGAAGCCGGTCGCGCCGCGCTCGCCCGGCTGCTGGAACAGGACGTCGAGGTCGGCCCGGTCGCCGAGGTCGGCGGCGACGGCGAGGACGCCCGCGCGCTGTTCTTCACCCAGACCCGGGGCACCCCCGAGGACGAGGACGAATGGTGGCCCTGCGAGTTGGACTGCCACCCCGAGACCATGGCCGAACACCCCGGCCTGCGCTGGCACTGCCGGGGCAGCTATGTCCTCCTCCCGCCGTCCCGGCTCCCCGCCGACCACGCGGTGACCTGGGTACGGGGTCCGGAACACGCGCTCCCCGAGCCGCTGACCCTGCTCGGCGCCCTCACCGACGCCTGCGCGCGGTACGTGGGCGGGCGCGGCCAGGAGGAACAGGCGTGGCCGCTCCACCATTGAGCCGGTGACACGGGGGTACGGGCCGGGCCGCGGAAGCCGCCGGTCCCGTACCCCGCTCCTCCGCACGCCGAACCCGCGCGGCCCGAGCGCCCCCGCACGGTCCCGTACGGCTCCGTGAGGTCAGGCGCCCTTCGCGGTGGTGAGGCCCACCAGCCGCCCCAGGATCTCCAGCTTCGCCGCGCCGCCGCCCGCCGCCGGGACGAGCGTCGCCTGCGCCGACACCCGCTCCTTGGTGACCGAATTCTTCACCACACCCGTCAGCAGCGGCTTCACATCCGGATGGACCGGAATCCGCACCCCGGCCGCCGAGGTCTGCCGTTCATAGGTCCGTATGGTGAAGAAGGCCAGCGCGCCGCCGTTCTCGGTGGCGAAGGCGAGCGGGGCGAAGTCACCCGTGTCCAGCGGCTGGTCGATCCACTGCGTCGATATCCCCGGCGAATTGGTCGTCCGCCGCCGGGCGTCCCGCCAGCCCGAGCTGTGCGGCCCGTCCGTGAAGACCGGGGGAGTACCCGACTGCATGAAGGACGAGTACGTCTTCGGCAGCTCCGCCGGACGGGCCGCCAGCTTCTCCGTCGTCGCCGGAAGTATCTCCACGAAACCGTCGGAGTCCTTCTTCAGCTTCGGCACCCGGGCCGCGGGCACCACATTCAGATAGTTGACCTTCCAGACGTCCGCCGGTCCGCCGCGCAGAAACACCAGCAGCCACCGCTCGTCGCCCGGCCCGCCGTCCTGGTCCCGGCCGGGATCCGCGTCCGCGAGGAAGTACCGGGGCCAGCCCGCCTTCTTCGGGATCGCGTACGAGACGTCCGAAAGCTCCAGCGGTACATGCCGGGGGTTGCCGTCCGGGAAGGTCACCCCCCGCGACTTCATCCCGGCCTGATTGACCGCACCCAGCGCGCCGGTGATGTGCCCCGCGTCGAGCGTCGGATCGTACGCCTTGTCGGCGGCGTTGAAGGCGGCGACGAACTCCTTCAGCGCCTCCGCCGCCTCGGCCTCGGTGGCGTTGGGGACCAGCTCGCGTTCCCCGTGCACGGTCACACAGCCACCGGCGGTCAGCGCCAGTACCACCGCGATCCCCGTACCGGTCGCCCCACGGCCCGCGCGCCGCCGTCCCACCCGAATCCGCCTCACCATCGCCCGTCTTTCCCTCGGCCCCCGTGCCCCCCGACTGAACGACCGAACTTTATCGGGGCGAGTACGAGAAGGACCGCGGGGATCAGGTACAGGAACCAGACGGTGACCTGGAAGGTGTTGGGCGCGTACTGGAAACCGAGCAGCCCCGTGAGCACCGTGCCGTACCAACTGTCGGGCGGTATCTCCGCATAGACGCTGTACACCGGCTCCCCGGTGCCCCCGAGCACATCGGCGACCTGAAGATTTCCGACGGCATGCGCGAGCATCCCGGCCGCGTTGACGGCCAGCAGGCCGTAGGCCACGGCGGAGAACCACCGGTCGGGCCGGATCCGCAGCAATATCTGGAAGAGCAGTATCCCCACCACGGTGGCCGTGGAAAGGCCCAGCACGATCTCCACGAGCGGCTGGAGGCTGGCGCCCTCCCCGGTCGCCGCCCGGGCCGTCGCCGTCAGGAACTGGGCGGGCAGCAGCCCGCCCTGCGCCACCGCGAACACGGCCGTGGCCACCACCACCCCCGTGTACACACCCCGGCGGGACGGCTCGTACCCCCGCGCCCGCGCGCGAAGGGTCTCGTACACCGCCCAGCTCAGCACCGCGGCGGCCAGCAGCGACAGCACCCCGATCAGAAACGTCTGCCCCTTGAGCGTCGGATACCGGGACCCCTCTTCGAAAAGGGACTCCACGACGATCAGTACCGCCAGCGCGCCGAACACACCTATCAGCGCCGGCCGGACCAGATCCCCGCGCCCCACCCTGAATGCCCCGGCGAGCATGGGAGCCAGGACCCCAACGACCGTGAGCCCGATGTACAGACCGAACAGAAACGTACCGTCCATGACGGAACGACCGCCCTTCCCCCTGATGCGCCCCGCGGTCCGGCGAAGCACGTGCGGTGACAGTAGCCCGGGTCCGGCGAAGACACCGGGGCCTGTGGACAACCACCTTTCCTCGGGACCGGATCCGCCGATGGTGTCCCTACGCCGCCGTCAGATACCGGGCGCGCTCGTTGAAGTCCGCGACCAGCGGGTGCCGCCCGAAGGGCACCATCCGGCGCTGTACGTCCCCGACCGCCTCCATACACCGGGACGACCGCACTCGCCGTGTCAGTTCCAGGGTCCTCAGGCCGGTCGCGTGGGCCGCTTCCAGATCACCGTTCCGGAGCTGCGCCACCGCCAGCGCGGCATGCGACATCGCGCCACGACGGGCCCGGTTCTGCGCCCGGGCGTGCGCGATGGACTCCCGGGCGTGCTCGGCGCTCTCCGCCGCGTGGTCGAGATCGCGGAAGGCCGTCGCGTACTCCCCGTGCAGATAAGCCGCGTCGATGAACCGGGCCCACTCCGGTTCCCGCTCCCGATCGAGCCGCTCGAAGGCCCGCTCCGACGCCCCGACCGCCCGCACGGCCCCGGCCCGGTCCCCGAGCACGGCCAGCGCCCGGGCCTCCAGGGCCCACAGATCGGCGAGACAGGCGAACGATTCGCTCCCCTTCAGCCCCTGGCGCCCCGCCTGTGCCAGCCTGCGTCCCCCATCGGGATCGCCGAGCACGGTGGTCTGATCGGCCATCCCCGCCAGCACATGCGCGCCCAGCCGGACGTCCCCGGACTCCTCCGCGAGCCGCAGCGCCTGAATGAGATACCGCTGCGCGGTGCCGTGCTCACCCGAATCGAAGGCCATCCACCCCAGCAGATACGTCTGCTCGGACGCCGCCCCGGAGAGCGCGCGCCGTACGTCGTCGGAGTGCGCCCGCCGGAGCAGCGGAAACACCCGTTCGTTCATGTACCGGGTGAGCAGCAGACGACCACTGCCGCCGCCGCGCATCACATCGATCTCCTGGAACCGTCCGAACACGCTGCGGACGTCGGTCACATCCTCCAGCCGCACCTGACTCCCGCCGACGGGTTCCTGTTCGAGCGTCTGCAACAGCCAGTCACGCGAAGGCCCGACGCCCGAGGCCGCGACGAACGGCGACGCGGCGAGAAACTTCCTGCGGTCCATGTCCGCTCCCTGAGATCAGGTGGTTCACCGATTTCGAGGTCGCACGCCGACGGGCCTGCCCCGACCGCGGAGGTGTCCGAGATCGGCCGCGGCGCCCTTCAGAGCTTGACGCCGGACAGCTTCGCGAGGCGGAGCAGCCGGGGATTGCTCCGCCGGTGCAGGGACGCCACCACCCGCAGGACCTCTCGCCCCATGGGGTTCAGGCGTGCCATCTGCGGGGCGGCTTCGTACGCGGCGCCGAGGCTCGCCAGCGCGCCGTCGCGGTCACCGGTGTCGACCTGGGCACGGGCGATGTCGATGCGGGTCGCGGCGGTACGTGTGGGGGTGAGCCGGGCGAGTACGGGATCGATACCGTCGGCGAGGGTGAGCGCGTCCCGGGGCGTGCCCAGGTCCAGCCGGGTGGCCAGGACATGGGTCGCCGTGTTCGAGGGACCGAAGAGCATTCCGACCCGGTTCCACTCCGCGCCCAGTTCCTCCGAGACCCGCCAGGCCGAGGCGATATGGCGCTCGGCCTCGCGCCTGCCCTCCTTCTTGTCGGGCAGCCGTCCGGCGAGGGTCATCCCCCGGAGGTTGAGCACCCCCACGGCGAAGGCCCGCTCCTGCCCCGACAGCCCTGCCTCGGCGGTCGCGACGGCCCGGTCCACGAGGGACAGGCCGCCCTCGTAGTCACCGCCGTTGAGATAGGCCCCGGCCCGGTCCCGCGCGGCGACGGCCACACCCAGAGGGGTCGCCTTCTGCTCCACGGCCCACCGCTGCCGGGTGACGGCCAGCTCCGCCATGTCCATCCAGCGGTGCCGGGCCGCGACCCAGTAGACGGCGCTGTAGGCCTCCGCGAGCGCCATCCAGCCCGCCGCCGTGTTGACCGCGTACGCATGCGCCGTGGCGTCCCGCAACAGACCGGGCAGCATCCGCAGCAGCCCCCGGACCTCGAAGCCGTCCCGGTACTGCCCGACCAACTCCAGCCCGGCGCCGATCCGCCCCTCGGCCACCGGATCCCGGCCCGGGAGGTCGTAGTCCCGCAGCGCCGATCGCAGCGCGGACAGGGACTCCTCCCCGTCCCGCTCCACCCGGGCCCGGCCCAGCAGCCCGGCCAGGCTCAGACCCATGGCTCTGGCGACGGCCGACGCGGTCGCATGGGTGAGGGTCCGGTCACCCACCTCGACCTTCGAGAGCAAGGACACGGACACATTCGCCTTGCGGGCCAGCTTGATCTGTGACCAGCCACGCTCCTTGCGGAGCGCGGCCAGATTCGCCCCAGGCGGCTGATCACTGGTGCTCATGGGTCTCAGTCTGCCCCAGGAAGTCCCGTTCGATCCCGCGATCCCGGTCATTTCGGCCGGGAGTCGATCCGGCGTGCATGAGATGTGCAAGGCCCCCTGTGGGCCGGGGTCGTTGACTCGATGACGGAGGAAGTACCTCCACATTGTCGGGTAAATCAGGACAGGGGGCGTGATGAAGGCAACCGGGGCTGTCCGCCGACCGGACTCGGCGTTGGACGAGATTCGTGGGGCGTTGGACGTCTTGGGGTGTTGGCGGGTGCGGGAGTGGTCGGTGGTGGTGCGGTTGGCGGGGCGGGTGGGGCCTTTGGTGCGGGGTGCGGTGATGTCTTCGGTCGTCAGGGACGCCCTGCCCGGGTATACGCGGGCCGCGTTGGGGTGGTGTGTGGCGGACAGCCGTGCGCTGGGGCGGGCGTGGCCGCATGCGGACCGGGCGGAGGAGTACGGGCCCCGGGTCGCGGGTCTGGGGATGGATGTGGCGTATTTCGCCGGGCTCTGTGATCCGGTGGGGGCGGGGCGGTGGGCGGAGGCGGATCCGGACCGTACGGAGAATGCCGAGGCGGCTGTCGGGTTACTGGACCGGTGGGCGGGGCTTCCGGCGGCCTGGCGGGCGGCCGTGCTGCGGGAGGCTCATTACGGTGCCAGGACCCGGGGGCGGCTGGCCTTCGGTGAGGCCGTCGCGTTGGCCGCGGCGTACGCGGGGAAGGGCGCTCCGCCGCCGATGCCGGGGTATGCGGAGTTGCGGGGTGTCGACGCGCCTGAGCTGGCGCGGCGGATTCTGCGGCTGCCCCTCGACTGGCGGGTGGAAGCCTTCCGGCGGATCGCCGCCGGGGCGGACCCCGTGATCGTGGAGGCCGACGCCCGCCGGGCGATCCGTACCACCGTCACCTAGCCGCCCCGGATATCGGTTGCCTGCGACCGTCCCGGCCGGATAAGAAGCTGACATGCTCAAAGGTGCCAAGGTAGGGCTGCGGGCCCGCCATGAGGAAGACATCCCGGTCCTGCTGGCCGAGTTGTACAACGACGTGGTCAACGGCTCGCGGTCCGAGGGATCGCCGTGGCGGCCGCTCGTGCCCGGGACGAAGGACCCTCGGCTCGTGGGCGACGACTCGGACGACAAGTGCGTCCGGTTCTCCGTCGTGGAGCTGGAGGGCGGCAACCTGGTCGGGACCGCGACGTTCTGGGGGATCGACACCCACAGCCGGTCCGCGCATATCGGGATCGGGCTGCTGCCGGAGGCCCGCGGCAAGGGCTACGGGACCGATGTCGTCGCGGTCCTCTGCCACTACGGGTTCACCGTCCGCGGGCTGCACCGGTTGCAGATCGAGACGCTGGCGGACAATACCGCGATGCTGCGCTCCGCCGAACGCAACGGCTTCGTCCGCGAGGGCGTGCTGCGCTCTTCGGCCTGGGTGCTGGGCGAGTTCCTGGACGAGGTGCTGCTGGGGCTCCTCGCCCAGGACTGGAAGCCGGACCGGGACGCGTAGCCCCGCTCAGCTCTCCCTCGGCAGCCCCCCGTGCGCATGGGCGCCCGCCCAGATCGCGTCGCCCGGGAAGTCGACGTCGTAGCCGAGCAGGCCGCCGAGGAGCGCGTCACACGTCGCCCGGCCCGAGGGGTCCGTGGTGATCCGGCAGCGTTCCCGGCCGCCCGAGGTGAAGATCAGGAGGCGGCCGGGGAGCGGGCGGCCGGTCGCCGTGTCGGTGAGGGTGGCGGTCGCCCGGCTGAGGGAGACCGGGCCCGCGCGGAGCGTGCTCCCCAGCGGGGTGGCCGGGGTCATCCGGAGGGTCGCGGCGACCGTGGCGTCGTCCTGGGCAGCGTCGCGGGACCAGAGGAGCAGCAGTCCGGAGTCGGGGCCGCCGGTGGTGGCGCGGCAGTTCGAGGCCGGGCTGCTGATGTCGCGGGCCGGGTCGGTGACATAGCCGCCGATGGGGGCGAAGACGGCCTCCGGGAGACAGACGTACTGGATCCGGTCGGGGACGGCCCCGGGGTGGGCGGTGCCGGAGACGGCGACCGCGAGGGTCGGGGCGTCGGGGTGGGCGTACCGGTCGGCGACGGCGAGATCGCCGGTGGGGCGGTCGAACGTCTCCTCGGTGGAGTGCACCGGGTCGAAGGGGCGGTACGGCGCCCCGGCCGCGCCGAGCTGGACGACGGGCCCGTCGTCCCCGGCGATCGCGGTGTCCCAGAGGTATTCGATCCGGAACCGGTGCCGGTCGGGGCGGCTGTCGGTGACCTTGGTGGTGACGGTGACCCGGGAGTCCGCGACCGTCGTGCCGCTGACCGCGACCCGCTGCTCCAGGTCGAAGGCGTCCGTGACGGACCACCTGGTCACGGATTCGGCGCCGTCCACCCGTACGGTCCGTACCGACGGGTCGAGGGAGACCTCGTCGGAGTGCGTGAGCAACTGCCCCTGGACGTAGACCCGTCCCGTGCCCAGGTCCGCGACCCGCAGAAAGCTGGTACCGGGCACGCCCCCGCCGTAGAGGACGTCCCGGCCCGGGCCCGCCGGGTTCCGCTCGCCGGTCAGTACGGTGAACTCACCGGCGCCGGGCCGCTCCCGGCCGTTGACGTACGCCTGGAAGATGTCGTTGCCGAAGCCGCCCGGTGGCAGCGCGGCTGCGGAGGTCCCGCTGGAGGTGGAGGTGGTCATCTCGGTCCTTCGGGTGGTACGGCCAAGGGCTGTTCAGATCTCGACGGCGTCGGCGTACACCAGACGGCTCCCGGCCGTCGGCAGCACCTCCCGCTCCTCGACCAGCAGCCGCAGGGGCGGTCCGCCGGGCGGCGCGGGCAGGGTGACGGCGGCGCTCCACTGGCCGGTGCCGCCCGGGACCGGCGGCAGCGGTGTCTCGGCGGCGGTACGCCAGCCCAGCGCGCCCGACTGCCCCGGTTCGGCGGTCTGGACCAGCAGGGTGAGGCGGGCGCCGCGCGCCGGGTCGCCCGCGTACGTCGGCCCGGAGACGGTGACGGTGGCCCGGGCCGGGTCCTCGGCGGCGAACGACACGGACAGGGTGCGATCCGGGTTGAGCTGGGCGAACTGGGCGAGTGCGAGGGGTGACAGTTCGAGGCCGGTCAGGGAGTGCCGCTGGTAGCGGGCGAACGCGAAGCGGAGGAAGGGGCGGTGGGCCGGGTCGGGCACCATCGTGAGGTCGCAGTACCAGAGCCGGCGCCGTTCGTCGTAGCCGACGGCGTGCGCGGCGACGGCGGCCTTCGGCAGCTCCGGTACGGTCTCCGACTCGGCGAGGAGGAGTCCGGTCGCGGTCCGGGTGGCGCGGGGGAACTCGGCGGTGCCGGGCGCGGGGGTGGTGGGTGCGGAGGCGTAGAGGGGGTCCTGGCCGCGCAGGGTGATCCAGGGGCGCAGGGCGGGCGGCGGCGCGCCGTCGGGGGAGAGGACGACACCGAGTTCCTCGCCGTCGCCGGAGGAGTACCAGGGGCGGCGGAGATAGACCCGGAGTCCGTCGCCGCGCCGGGTGCTGGTGATCCCGCTGTCGTCCTGGGCGCGCTCCCAGCCGAAGGTGGGGACGAGGTAGGCGATGTCGGGCGCGGTGGGCCGGGCGGAGGAGCGGACGTCGACCACGACGGGCCGCTGGGCCTCGGTGTTGGTCCGGGTCACCGGGCCGGTGACGAAGCCCGCCTCGACGGTGGCGCCGTCGGGGATCGCCGAGCCGGGGCCGGAGCGCCGGATCGTCCCGGCGGCGAGGTCGGCGACGTAGTCGGTGTCGGCGTACTCCCGGCCGTCGGTGGGGTCGATCACGGTGAGGGTGTTGGAGGCGATCTCGCGGGGGGAGATCACCGAGGGTTCGACTCCGGTCAGTACGGTCCGCCGGGTCTCGGTGAAGAACTCGCCGAACCGGGTGGAGGCCACGGCGGTGTAGGTGACCGTGCGGTGCAGGGTGTCGTGGAACTCGTGCCGGGCGTCGAGCCGCAGCCGGTCGCCGTCGGGGTCGGCCGGGGCGGTGGCGAGGGTGATGAGATGGGCCCGGCCGGTCCGGACGACGGGCGCGGGGTCGACGGGCGCGTCGCCCGGTTCGGTCCAGTCGGCGCTGATGTCGACCTGGGCGGTACTGGTCCGGTCGAGGCGGAGGACGTCCACGATCCGGGCGGAGGTGTCGCCGGGGACCCGGACGGCGAGCGGTTTGCCGAAGACCGGGGGCGCGATCGGCTGCCGGACGGCGTGGACCAGCTTCAGCGGCCGGGTGGGGGTGAACTGCCAGAGCCGTCCCTGTGCGGCGAGCCGCCGCAGATCGGCGACGGTGGTGCCGGGCGGCGGGTTGAGACCGCTGTCGAGGAACCACCGCCAGATACCGAGGACGTCCAGGTCGGCCTCGTCGATCCGGGCGGAGCAGAACACGTCGGCGATCCGGCCCGGCGGCAGCCGGACGGTGAGGACCCGGCGTACGGAGTCGTACGCGGGGCCGCCGGTGCCGTGCTCCAGGCGGAGGGTGAAGGGGGCCCGGCGCGGCCAGGAGAACCGGTCGTCGAAGGCGACGGGGAACACCTCGCCGGGCGGCAGCCCCGGCAGGCCGTGGAAGGCGGCGCCGCGGGCGAGGACGTCCGGCAGATAGGGGACTTCCAGCGGGGCGCGTTCGTAGTACGGGGTGTCGCCCCAGCCGCCGGGGTCCTCCGTACCGCCGGTGAATCCGGCCGTGTCGCGGCGCACGATGTCGCTGTACGCGAGCCGGTCCAGGCCGCCGGGGTTCACCGGGGTGGGCGTCACGTCGTACATGCCGTGCCGCTCGGCGACGGCCGGGCTGGTCCGGCGGGGGACGATCCGGCGCTCGCAGATCCCGTCGGCCGGGTCGTCGTAGTTGCCCCTGATCACCAGCAGGCCGAGGGATTCGCCCTGGGTGCGGGGCGCGGCGGGCAGCAGATCGGGCGAGCCGACGGGCTCGAAGCGGAGATGGCGGACGAGCCGGGTGGCGGTGCCGAAGTCGTCGGCGGCGGGGTCGTCCGGACCGGGGCCGTTGCCGGTGACGTCGACGATCCGGGCCCGGAAGCGGTAGCCGCGGCCGTAGCGGAGCTTGGGCAGTCCGCGGGCCCGGAAGGAGGTGCGCAGTCGGACGGGTCCGGTGGGGTCGGAGTCGGGTCCGACGGTGACCTCTTCCCCGTTCACGGTACGGGTGATGCTGCCGGGGCGGCCCGCGGCGAGGCTGTAGCCGTCCCAGGCGAAGATCGACTCATGGAGGTAGATCGTGGGGTCGTCGTCGGCGGACGTGGTGTGCGCGAGGTGGACGGTGCCCTCGTCGCGGGCCTCGAAGCGGAGTTCGCCGCAGTCGTAGACGCCGTCGCGGCGGCAGAGGGAGTGCCAGCGGCGGGTCACGTCGTCCCAGACGTCGACCCGGATGCCGTACTCCAGCTCCTCGGCGCCGAAGGGTTCGCCGGCCAGGAGGGAGGGCGCCGCGGCGGCCCGGAAGGTGGCCTGTGTCAGCCGGTCGTGCAGATCCCTGGCCCGGCCGCGCTGCACCACGCCGATACTGTCGGCGCGGTGGCTGGGCAGCGGGGCAGGTTCGGCGCCGGGGTCGGCGGCGATCGGGAGTCCGGCGTCGGGGGGTACGGCGGGGGCGCCGGAGAAGGCGTCGTTGCGGTCGAGGAGCTTCCGGCCGAAGCCGGAGAGGGCGTCCGCGGTGCCGTCCGCGTCGACCTCGACCACCTCGAACCGGTCGGAGTCCAGCCGTAGCAGCCCGTCCCCGGCCAGGTCTCCGGCTGGTTTCGCGGCGAAGCGGGTGGCGGTCAGGGTGGCGTTGACCGCGGGCAGTACGGCCTCGTACGGCCCGGCGGGGGCCAGCGGCGGCCACTCGACCCGCAGGGTGACGGGCACCGGGTCCCCGGCGGCCGGCACCCCGGGCGCCCCGGCCTCGACGGTGAGGTCGACGACCAGCCCGAGGGCCCGCTGGAGCGCCGGGTACTGGGCGACGGCGCCGAGCGCTGCATGGAAGTCGACGGTGTCGCCGTCGGCGAGCCGGAGCGTATGGGCGGTGAGATCGCCGCCGCCCGGCGAGGGGTTGTCCGACGCCCGGCGGTCGTGGAACTGGCTGGCCAGCAGGAAGTCGATCTGGGCGGCGGAGAAGTACTCGAACGGCGAGTCGGGGTCCTCCAGTCGGCCGCCGAGGAAGTAGCCGTCCCTGGCGAGGGCGTCGGCGATCAGCGTTCGGGCGCGGGCGAGCCGGGCCGGGGGGATGGGGATGTCCGTGACGAGGTCCGGCTGGGGTGGTCCGCCGTTCCGGTCGCCGTCGCGGGCACCGTTCCGGTCGCCGTTCGGGCCGGCGCCGCGCAGCCCGGGGCCCCGGGAGGCCATCGCGTTGACGCTGAGCGGCGCGGTGGCGTTGAACGCCATGGCGGCGGCGTGTTCGGCGCGGGCCAGGTTACGGGCGCTGACGGGCGGCCAGGACCGGATGGGCGGTACGGTCGCCGCCGCGAGGGCCGCCGCCCGCACGGTGACGGGGGTGGTGGCGGGGAAGAGCTGCCGCCACAGATCGAGCCGGGGCGCCGGGCCCGCGGCCGTGGCCGGGACGGCCGGTCCGGTGCCGAAGACCAGGGAGTAGCGGGGGCTCTGGGCGGGCCACTCCAGCCATTCGGGGTAGTCGGCGAGGGTCGGCCCCGGCCCCGCGAGCCGGGGCGAGACGAGGACGGAAAGCCTGAGCCGGCCGCCCGCGCGCCCGGCCGGTACCGGGGTCCAGACGATGCGTGAGGCTGCCATGGGACGGTCTCCTCGGACGGAGTGGTGGAACGGAGGGGCGGGCCGGATACGTCAGCCCGCGAAGGCCGCGCAGTACTGCTCCCAGTCCTGGCGGGACATCAGATCGCCGAACGAGGTGGGCTCGTCCTCGGGGGCGACGGCCCGGGCGCCCCGGCCCCCGGTGAGCGACTGGTCGGGGATGCTGCCCTTGAGGTTGTAGAAGAACTCCAGGGCCACGGAGACATGGAAGAAGAGGATGTCGATGGAGACGGTGAGCCGGACGTGCGCGGTCACCGCCGTCTCCCCGCCCAGCTCGCGGTACTGGAGGTCGGCGTAGAACTCGGCGGTGATGCTGATCAGCCCGAGGACGCTCAGCCGTCCGGTGGCCCGGACGTAGCCGCGGAGCAGGACCTCGTCCTTGGAGTTCTCGACCTCGTCCTCGCCCCGCTCCAGCTTGAAGTAGATGCCGATGGCGATCCGGGCGAGGCCGGTGGCGACCTGGGCGAAGTCGAAGGCGAGGGTGTACGTGGCCTCCAGGGCGCCCTCGATCTTCTCCATCCGCCGCTCGCTCACCTCGATGGTGAGGAAGCCGCCGCCGCCGAAGCCGTAGACGGTGACATTGAACTTCTCGTCCTCGCGGGCGAAGCCGAAGGCGGCCCTGACCGGCTTCTTCTCGAACGGGACGACGATCCCGGCGGAGAGGACGCAGTTGGTGACCCGTAGGACGGGCCCCATCTTGATGTCCTCCAGGCCGAAGGTGACCCCTACCCGGACCTCGGTATAGGTGATCTCCAGATAGGTCTTCAGCTTGAGGCCGAAGATGCTGACGCCCTTGAAGGCGTCGCCGATGTAGTCCTGGAAGACGCCGACGAAGGAGAGCGGGCCGTAGAACCTGACCGCGTCGACACCGGGTTTGAAGGACGGCCCGCCGTCGTGGTCGAAGCTGAACGTGAAGTCCTTGAAGACGACACCGATGAACTGGAGTCCCGGGGTCGCCGTCATCAGCCTCAGCTCGAAGAGCGAGATCCGGCCGGAGGCGGTGTTGGTGTTGGTGCCCTCGGCGTAGCTCACCTCGTTGAGGATCTTCAGATCGAGCCGGGCCCGGTTGTTGCCGACCAGGGCCCGGAACGGCCCGGCGTCGACCAGGGGGGTGGTGAACTCGATGGTCATCCGGTGCCCGGCCGGCTTCTTGTCGGTATTGGGGATCCCGGTACTGGGGTTCTTCGGGTACAGGGTCTCCTTCTTGATCCTCGGCGCGAACTCGGTCCCTCCCGCGTTGTCCGGCAGTACGTTCGCCAGCAGCGTGGCCCCGAAGAGCACGGCCCGGTTCAGCTGGTCCCTGATGTTGAAGTAGCTCTTCCCGGTGATCTCCCCCTCGTCGCGGAGCCGGTCGACGGTCTCGGCGTTCCCGCCGACCGCGCCGATCGCCCGTGACACCCCGCCGCAGTCGAGGTTCGGCGTCCAGATGCCGCCGATACCGCTGTTGTTGAGGAGGAGCCGCTGCACCGGCCGGTCCTCGCCCGAGGCGAGGGACGCCACCGAGTCGCGGACCCGGACGTAGACCTCGCCCGGGTTCCCGGTGAAGGCGTCCCGCAGATACCGCTCGTCGTAGCCGAGGACGACCGGGGCCCCGGGTCCGTAGAAGGCGTCCAGGGTCGAGAGCCGGGCCTCGGCGGCCAGCATGCGGGGGAAGAACAGGGGGCTGTCGGGGCGCGGGGCGGGCTCGCCCGGCGGCCCCTGGAGGCCCCAGAAGACCCGCTGCGTGGGATGGGTCGCGGTGCCCGGATCGACCTCGGCGGTATAGCCGAGTTCCTGTCCGGCCAGGTCCACCGACCGCCGGGGGTCCGGCGCGTCGCCGGTAATCCGGTCGAATCCGCCGTACGCGTCGATCAGCTCCCGCAGCACCGTACCGGGGCGGGGGATCCGGACGGCCACGTCGTGCGGGACGAACCCCAGGGGCGCGGTGAACCGCTGCTCCCGGCCCGCCTGGTCGGTGCCCCGCAGGACGAACGCGACATCGGCGCCGGTCTCGACGGACTGGATCCAGAACCCGTGCTCCGGCCGCCCGGCCAGCAGCGGTTCGGGGCTTTGGGGCAGTACCGGCGGTACGGGACCCTCGATCGCGATCCGGGTGAAGGGCAGCGACCGGCCCCCGAACGGCAGCCCGTACGCCCCCGGGTACTCCTTCACCGGCTCGGTGATCCGGACGAACCGCCGCTGTTCCAGATAGGCGACCCCGGTGGTGGCGTCGAAGGTCCGCTTGGTCTCGGTGAAGAGCAGGGCCCGGTGGCCGTACGGGATCAGGAAGCCGTACTGCTCCAGGATCACCTTGTTGTCCCGGCCCTGCCAGGCGTGGTGCTCCCAGTGCTTGAGGTTGAGCCCCGGGGTGACGGTCGGCTCCCAGCGGCCGTCCAGATCGAGGGTGGCCCCGGTGGCGCTCAGGGCGAGCAGCGCCGCGTCCACGGGCGCGGCGTCCGGCTCGGGCGGGTTGGTGAGGGTGATCAGCTGGCGGTAGTCGAAGCCCTCGGGGTTGAGCGCGCCGAAGAGCCTGGCCTCCTGGGGGTTCGCCGGGTCGTCGGCGGCCACCACGCGAACGGTGGGGAGGGAGAACGGGGCGGGGCGGCCCGTGGGGCCCCGGGCGGCGAGCCGGGTGTGCCACAGCTCGGTCCGGCCGTCGTGCTCCACCGGGGTCTCCGAGTGGTCCCAGGTCGCGTACGGCTCCGGGGTCAGATGCAGCCAGTCCACCACCAGCAGATCCGTGTCCAGGGTGTCCGGCCGCCCGGCGCCGGGCACCACCCGCATCACCCACTGCCACCAGCGCAGCAGCCCGGCCTCGGTGTACGGGATCGTCTTCACGGTCCCGGGGACGACGAACGCGATCCGGCTCGGCCCCACCGTCCGGGCGGCGATCGACCCGGGCGCGGGCCGGTCCGGCTCGTTCTCGTAGACGGTCTGCTCGGTGACGTGCTGGGACTCGAAGCCGACGACCACGAGACAGGGCAAAGCCGGGTCGATCCGGATCAGTCGCGGAGGGTCGGAGCCCGGATCGGGGCGGAGGTTGTGGAAGGCGAAGTCGATCACCAGCATGTCCTGGGGCCGTACGAGCCGTACGCTCGCCGCCGGAACGGGTGCAGTCATGCCCGACCTCCGAACTGTCGCGGTATTTCAGGTATACGGGAGAGCCGCTTCCGGGCGAATCCGCCGAACGGATTACCCGCGGTGCCCGCGACCGAGGCCGCTGAAACGTCACGCCAGTCGGCGACTCCGTCCGAAGTGCCCCGCCCCGCCAGGTCAGTTGAGCCGCCGTGGCGACATACCCATACCCCCTTAGGGTATTTGACACCGTGCCGGGCCGCGAACTAATCTCGCGTCAGTTCGATACCCCGCCGGGGTATCTGCTCCACTGGAGAGGGGAACCGTATGACCGCGACGGACTGGCACCTCAAGGGCGAGTGGTTCGATGTCTGCAGCTGCTCGATGCCCTGCCCCTGCACCTTCGCCCAGTCGCCGACCGACGGCTGCTGCCGCTTCACCCTCGTCTGGCAGATCCACGAGGGGTACTTCCGGGACGTCCGCCTCGACGGCCTCGGCGTGGTCGCGCTCGGCGAGTTCTCCGGCAATATGTGGGTCGACGACCCCGACGCCACGATGAAGGTGATGTTCTACATCGACGCCAAGGGCACTCAGGAGCAGCGGGACGCCCTGGAGGAGCTGTTCCGGGGCAATGTCGGCGGCTGGCCCGGCAAGTTCGGCTCCCTCATCAGCGAGGTGCGCGCGGTGACCTACGCGCCGATCGTCTTCGACGCCGCCGAGGACCTCGCCTACTGGCGCGCCTCCGTCGCCGACAAGGTGAACGTGGGCGCCGAGGCGCTCACCGGACCCACCGCCGACCCGAACCGCCGGGTCCAGCTGATCAACGCCCCCGGTGCCGAGGTCGGACCGGGCCAGGTCGCGACCTGGGGCGTGGTGAGCGACGACCACGCCGAGGGCTTCGACTTCTCCGCCGAGTACCGGGGCGGCTCCAGCAAGCACTTCCCGTTCGACTGGCGGCCCGACGCCTCCTGAATCACCGCACGCGTCACGGGGGACGACACGAAGGAGGCCGGTCCGCGCCAATCGGACCGGCCTCCGGCCGTGAGCCTACGGCCCGGTGAACCGGGAGGCCGAAGCCCCCCGGGGCCCGGATGTCACAGGTGTTCCGTACGCTCGGGGCGCACGAGTCGGTCCGGGCGTTGGGGCAGGACCACCGGAACTCCCGTCCGGGGATGCGGGAAGACCTCCACCGGCTGCCGGTAGACCCGGCTCAGCGCCGCCGCGTCCAGCACCTGAGCCGGAGGCCCGTCGGCCGCCACCCGGCCCCGGTCGAGGATCGCGATCCGGTCCGCGTACGCCGCCGCCAGACCCAGATCGTGCAGCACGACCACCACCGCGTCCCCGCTCGCCGCCCGCTCCCGGCAGATCCGCAGCACCAGCTCCTGATGGCGCAGATCGAGCGCCGCCGTCGGCTCGTCGAGCAGCAGCAGCGACGTCCGCTGCGCCAGCACCCGGGCGAGCGCCACCCGGGCCCGCTCACCACCGGAGAGGTCCGCGAACGACCGCTCCGCGAACGGCTCGGTCTCCGTCAGCCGCAGCGCCTCGGCCACGGCCGCGTCGTCCTCGTCCGCGCGTACGGTCCCCGCCCACGGCGCCCGGCCCATCCGGACCACCTCCGCCACCGGGAACGGGAACGACAGCGCCGACGACTGGGGGAGTACCGCCCGGCGCAGCGCCAGCTCCCGGGGAACCCACTCCCCGGCCGGGCGGCCCGCGATCCGGACCGTGCCCGCCGAGGGCACCAGATCCGCCGCCAGCGCCGCGAACAGGGTCGACTTGCCCGCCCCGTTGGGGCCCACCAGGGCCAGCACCTCACCCGAGCGGGCCGCCAGATCGACGCCCGCCAGCACCTCGCGCCCGCCGAGCCGGATCCGTACCCCGGCCGCCTCGGCCAGGACGGCGCCCCGCTCGGGACGGGCGGGCGGCTCCCGGTCCCGTACCGTCAGACCCGCGAAGAGCGATCTCATGCCCAGCCCCCCTGCCTGCGACGGGTCCTGCGGAGCAGCCAGAAGAAGAACGGGCTGCCGAAGAGCGCGGTCAGCACCCCGAGCGGCAGCTCGGCGGGCTCCGCCACGGTACGGGCCGCCAGATCGCCCGCCGCCAGCATCAGCGCGCCGCCGAGCGCGCTGCCGGGGACGAGGAACCGGTGCCCGGGGCCGTTCGCCATCCGCAGCAGATGCGGTACGAGCAGCCCCACGAAGGTGATGATCCCGGCGACGGCGACCGCGGCGGCCGTCAGCAGGGCCACCACCAGGATCAGGGTGATCCGCATCCGTTCGACGTCCACACCCAGATGCCGGGCGGGCCGCTCGCCCAGGGCCAGCAGATCCAGCCTGCGGGCGTAGAGCGGCGCCACCAGCAGCCCGGCCAGGGTGCACGGCAGTACCGCGAGCACCTTGGGCCAGGTCGCCTGGGAGAGGGAGCCGAGCTGCCAGAAGGTGATCTGGGTGATCTGCGCGTTGTCGGCGAAGAAGACGAAGAGCCCGATCAGGGCGCCCGCGAAGGCGTTGACGGCGACCCCGGTGAGGATCAGCGTGACGACCTCGGTCCGGCCGCCCGAGCGGGACATCGCGTAGACCAGGAAGACGGTCAGCAGCCCGGCCGCGAAGGCGAAGACCGTCACCGTCCAGTTGCCGAAGAGGGTCAGCCCGAGCGCGATCGAGGCGACCGCGCCGACCGCCGCGCCCGCCGAGATGCCGATGATGCCCGGCTCGGCCAGCGGATTGCCGAACACGCCCTGCATCAGGGCCCCGGCGCAGCCCAGCGACGCGCCGACCAGCAGCGCGAGGACGACCCGGGGCAGCCGGACGTTCCACAGCACGCTCTCGCCGACCCGGTCGAGCGGCTGCCCGCCGAGCCCCAGCTTGTGCTGCACCGACGCCAGTACGTCCCCCAGGGGGATGTCGTACGCGCCGTATCCGGCGGACACCAGGGCCACCGTGAACAGCGCGCCCAGCAGCCCGGCGGTGAGCAGCCAGGTGGTGGAGCGGCGGCCCTTCGGCGGGGCGGATTCCTTCGCCGGTTCCTTCGCCGGTTCCACCACCGGGGCCGACTTGGTCACGGTGGTCACGCGCCGGTCCCCTTGCCGCCGTCCCCGCCGCGCGATCCGCCGTACAACTGGTCGACCAGCGACTTCAGTACCAGATCGGTCCGGGGGCCGTAGTTGAGGAGTACGCCGTCGTCGACCGAGACCACCCGCCGGTCCATCCCGGCCGGGGTCTGCGCCACCCCGGGGATCTTGATCAGCCCGTCGACCCCGTCGACGGAGGCCAGGCCCTTGGACATCACCAGGATCGCGTCCGGCGCGGCCTTCGCCAGCGCCTCACTGGTGATCGCGGTGAAGTCCTTGGAGAGCCCCGACTCCTTGCCGGCGTCGACCGCGCCCGCCGCCTCCAGCAGGGACGACGCCCCCGAGTCGGCGCCGCCGATGAGATAGACGGAGGCCGTGCCGCGCAGATAGAGGAACGCGACCCGGGGCTTCTCGCCGTCCTTCCCCGGCGCCGGAATGGTCTTCCGGACGGCCTCGATCCGCGACTCGGTCCGCCGCACCAGCCCGTCCCCGGCCGCCGGGACGCCGAGCGCCGCGGCGACGGCCTCGATCCGGGGCCGTACGTCCGCCAGGGACTTCGCGGTCTCCACCGTGATCAGGGCGATCCCGGCGTCCCGGATCTGGTCGATCGCCTCGGCGGGTCCGGTGTTGGTGTCGGCGATCACCAGGGTCGGCTTCAGGGAGAGCACGCTCTCGGCCGAGACCGCGTGGCCCCGGGTCACCACCGGCAGCCGCTTCGCCTGCTCGAAGGTGGCGGTGACATCGCGGGCCACCACCCGGTCGCCGAGGCCGAGGGTGTAGACGATCTCGCTCAACGAGCCGGAGAGCGGCACGATCCGCTCCACCGAGGAGACGGTGACCCGGCGGCCGTCGGCCGACGGAACCGTCACCGGCAGCTTCGGCCGGGCGGTCCCGGCCAGCGGCTCCACCCGGTCGGCGGGGGCCGACCCCGGCTTCCCGGCCGCCCCCTCCGGGGCCGTCGTACCACCGCCGCCGCAGCCGGTCGCCACCACGGCGACGACGAGGGCGAGCGCGGCGATCGCCGTACGCACCAAGGGGTTTCTGCGGTCCGATGGCACCGGGGGCACCGTCCTGTTCCTGTCGCGGCCTTGCCTGCTGGATCCTGCCGGCCCCGGGATCGGTCACCCGCCGTCCGGACCGGAACCGGTGCCGGACGGGGGCTACCCGTGGGAGCCGGGTTTAGCTTAGGTTAGCCTTACCTTGCTGGCCAGGGTGCGTCCCGGCTGACGCTCTGCCGCCATCCGGCCCGGCAGGCTCCTTCCCCCGCCCGCGCCCGCGGCGCGACGGGAGATCGTTTTCCATCGCGTGCCGCCACCGGGCGGACGCCACCGCCCCAGGAGGGTTCTCCATGCCGCCGTACCGATCGGCCCGGGCATTCGCCGCCGTGCTGCTCGCGGCCCTGCTCGGGGCGCTGGTCCCGGCCGGAGCCGCCCAGGCCGCCGAACGCACGGTCCAGGGCGGCAGACTCGACTGGGGACTCAAGTCCTCATTCCTGACCTATGTCACCGGACCCATCGCCCAGGGGAACTACCGGCTGACCTCCGGCGCCGCCACCGTCGGCGGCAACCAGTTCCGGTTCCACTCCGCACAGGGCTCCTACGACCCCGGCACCGGCGCCTTCGAGGCCCGCTTCACCGGCGGCGCCCACTTCACCGGACACCGCAAGCCCGACGGCAGCCATGAACTCGACCTCTCCGTCAGCCGTCCGACCGTCAAGGTCTCCGGCGGCCGGGGCACCCTCCACCTCGATCTGGTCAGCAAGGCGCGCGGCACCGGCGAGGTGACCCGCTCCACCCAGATGGCCTTCGCCACCCTCGACCTCTCCGGCGTCGACATGCGCGGCGGGCGCGGCCCGATCCGGCTCGACACCGTCCCGGCCGCGCTCACCGCCCAGGGCGCCACCGCCTTCGCCGGGTTCTACCCGGCGGGCACCCCGCTCGACCCGGTCAGCCTCAGCGTCGATCTGACCGCGCCCCGCCCGGCCGGTTCGGCCCCCGCGCCCAAGCCCTCCCCGAGCGCCACGCCGGAAGGGCAGTCCGCCGCCGGGGCGGTGCAGGACGCCGCCGTCGACTGGGGCGTGCGGCGCACCTTCCGGGAGTACGTGACCGGCTCCGTCTCCCAGGGCAAGTGGACCCTCTCCGGCGGCGCCCGGGACGGCGGCGCCCTCTTCCGCTTCCCGCAGGGCAAGGGCGCGTACGACGCGAAGAAGCAGAGCCTCGACGCCGCCTTCGCCGGATCGGTCCGGTTCACCGGAGCCCATCTCGACCTCACCCTCACCAAGGTCACCGCGAAGATCAGCGGTGGCAGGGGCACGCTCAGCGCCGATGTCGTCAACGGCACCACCACGACCCGGGCCGTGCCCCTGATCACCTTCCCCGCCGCGGACTTCGTCCCCAAGAACGGTCTCGCCGTACTGACCGAGGTCCCCGCGACCCTCACCGAGGGCGGCTCGAAGGCGTTCGGCGGGATGTACAAGGCGGGTACCTCGATGGACCCCGTCTCCCTCGCCGTCGCCGTGGACGCGGCCGCCGTCGCGAAGCTTCCGGCCCTGCCCGATCTGGGCAGCGGACCGACCGCCGCGGCCACGCCCTCCGCCACCGCCACCCCGTCCGCCGCGGCGTCCGACGCCCCGGCACCGGCCGCGTCGGCCGCCGACTCCGGCCCCTCGGCCGGTGTCCTCGTCGCCGTCGGCGCGGGTCTCCTGGCCGTGGCCCTGGCGATCGGCTGCCACCTCGTCCGCCGCAAGCGCGCGACGGCGGCCGACGCCGCCCCCGCCGCCCCTGCCGCCACGGACTGAATCCCACCCCACCCCCCTTTTCTCGCACCCCCGAACAGCAGGAGCAGAACCCTCATGTCAGCCATGTCAGCCATGTCAGCAACGAGGCGACGCCGACTGGCCGTGGCCGCCGCGTCCGCCACCGCGGTCGCGCTCGGCGCCACCGCCCTGAGCCTCCCCGCCTTCGCCGCGGACACCACCCGCCCGGCGGCGGACGGCGCCGCGGCCCCGGCCGCGATCCCGCTGAAGAACGGCGTGCTGGACTGGGGCTTCAAGCAGAAGTTCCGCGACTACGTCACCGATACCGCCAAGGGCTCGATCAAGGTCACCGACGGAGCCCGGCAGGCCGACGGCAACGGCCCGTTCGCCTTCACCGAGGGCACCGGCACCTACGGCATGACGACGAAGGCCGTCACCACGTCCTTCCGGGGCGGGGTCACCTTCGACGCCACCGGGCACCGGTTCGCGATCGCCCTCACCGACATCAAGTTCCGCAGCGACCGGACCACGGGCGCCATCACCGCCGATGTCACCTTCAACCAGCAGGCGGTGCGGCAGGACGTCGAGATCGCCGCCCTCGATCTGAAGGACGTCAAGCCCGGCAAGGGGCCCGGCGGCGCGATGGTCTTCGGGGACATCCCGGCGAAGCTGACCGCCGAGGGCTCCAAGGCGTTCAACGAGATGTACCCGGCGGGCGAGGCGCTCGACCCGGTGACGCTCACCGTGACCCCGGACATGGGCGGCTCCGGCACGGGCGGCGGCTCTGGTTCCGGTTCCGGTTCCGGTGGTACGGGCTCCGCCAACGGCGGCGGCAACGCTACCGGCGGATCGGGCACCCACGGCACCGGCGGCTCCGGCGCGGGCGGTACCGGCAACGGCACCGGCTCCAACGGGACGAACGGCACGGGCGGCACGGGCGGCGCCAACGGCACCGGCGGTACCAATGGAACCGGCGGCTCCGGAACCACCGGAGGCACCGGCACGGGCACGGGCAGCGAATCCACCACCGACCAGGGCGCCGTTGTGGACGGCAATCTCGACTGGGGTGTGAAGGCCAGCTTCCGCGAGTACGTGACCACCGGCTACGCGCAGGGCCGGATCGAGGTCTCCGGCGGCACCGCCACCACCGCCAACGGCTACCGCTTCCCCAAGGGCACCGGCACCTTCGACGCCGCGGGCGCGTCCCTCGAGGCGTCCTTCGGCGGCGCCGTCCGCTTTATCGGCCACACGGACCCCGAGACCGGCGTGGACCTGCTGGATCTGCGGCTCAGTGACCTCCAGGTCCGGATCGACGGCACCAAGGGCACGCTGCTCGCCGATGTCTCCACCAAGGACAAGGGCACCAAGAAGGTCGTCAAGTACGACGATCTCGGGATCGCGTCGCTCACCGTGCCCGCGGGCGCCCTGAAGGCGCAGAACGAGATCGTCCGGCTGACCGGGGTCCCGGCCGTGCTCACGGCCGACGGAGCGAAGGCGTTCAGCGGGATGTACAAGGCGGGCCTGGGCCTCGACCCGGTGACCCTCGCGGTCTCCCTCGACAAGTCGGCCCAGCTGCCCGGTGATACCTCGGCGGGCGCCTCCAGCGGCGGTTCGACCGGCGGTACGACGGGCGGGGCGACCACCGGCGGTACGACCGGAGGCGTCACCGGCGGCACCACGGGCGGTACGACCGGCGGCACCGTGGGCGGTGGCTCGGTCGGCGGTTCCACCGGCGGCTCCCTCGCCAGCACCGGCGCCGGACTCCCCGCCGCGGGGCTGTTCGCCGCCGCGGGCGGTGTCGTGGCCGCGGGCGCGGGCGCGGTGTTCCTGGCCCGCCGCCGTCAGCGGGCCGGATCCTGACCCGCTGACTCCCCTGACTCTCTGACTCCTTCCCTGATACCGCTGACCCGCCACGGCGACGGCGGTACGGCGGACGGCCCCGACAGGCCGCCCCGTACCGCCGTCGCCTTCGTACGGCTTCGTTCTGATTCCTTCCGGCCTCGCGCCCGCGTACGGCGACAACCGGCCAGGGGCGCCCCATTGATTCGGCCAGCCGTGGTGTGGCGTTGGTGACGGATTCGCCGGCGCGGACCCGTGCACGGGCCACCGGTGCTTCAATGCCCGGGTGAATGAACGCCAACAGCTCGACGTCCTGCGCGTCTTCTGTGCCCCCGACGGGCGACACGGCAGCGCCCTGTCCGTCGTACGCGATCCCCGCCCCTACCGCGACCCGGCGGCCCGCCGGGAACTGGCGGAGGGGTCCGGCGGGTCCGGTGGCGGCGGCGACACCGTCTTCGTCGACGACCCGGAACGCGGCGTACTGGATCTGCACACCCCCGGCGGACGGCTCCCCTTCGCCCCGCACGCCCTCGTCGGCGCGGCCTGGCTGCTCGACCTGGAGGAGCTGAACCCGCCGTCCGGACCCGTCTGGGCCCGGGGCGACGGGGAGTTCAGCTGGATCACCGTACGGGCCGCCTGGGCCCCGCCGTACGTACTGGAGCGGTATGCCACCCCGGCCGAGGTCGAGGCGCTGCCCGTACCGCCGCCCGGCGGCACCGCCCGCTACGCCTGGGCCTGGGACGACGAGGCGGCGGGCCGGGTCCGGGCCAGGGCCTTCCCGGCCGCCCCCTCGGGAGCCGGGCCCGGGGCCGCCGCGACCGGGCCCGCCGAGGACGAGGCGAGCGGCGGCGGCGCGCTGCTGCTGACGGACCGCCTGGGCCGGGCCCTCAACATCACCCAGGGCGCGGGCTCGCAGATCCTCACCGCCCCGGGACCCGACGGCGAGGTCGAGATCGGCGGCCGGGTACGGCTGGTCTCCCAGGCGCCGGTGCTCGCCCTCGTACCGCCGCCCGCCGAGGTGCCCGCCCGGCGGCTCAGCGTCGCGACGGCGCTCCGGCTGATGAGCTGACCCGGGCCGACCGGGAAGCGGTCGCGAAACAGCCGCGAAACGGCCGGAGGGCCGGGGATCCGCGATGGATCCCCGGCCC
>NZ_JBEYIS010000064.1:0-37434 GCF_040635975.1 Streptomyces sp. NPDC006798 | reverse complement strand
GCCTGCCGAGGGGCGTTCCGCCGACGACCGTGGCCAGCCTCGACCCGACGGCGCGGGCGTACGGCGTGATCCGGCACCCCGGCCGGTCGGCCCGGCGGCGGCCGGGGGCGCGGTCATGGCCGAGGCGAGCCCGGGTGTCGGTACGTCCGGGGCCTTGGGGCGTGCCCCGGCGGCGGCCGGGGGCAGGGGGGACGTCCCGGAACCCGGGCCGGTTTCGGGACGTCGGACGAGCGTCGGCGATCCGGCGAAGGTCTCGGCGGGGTGCGGCACCGTCTCCGGGCCGGGCGGGCGGACGGCGTCCGTCCCTTCGGCCGACGCGATCCGGGTCAGCAGCGCCGAGCGGACCTCCGCGAGGGCCGTCGCCGCGGCCGGGACCGCGCGGACGGCCGCGGAGACCGCGGCGGCGCAGCGGGAGCAGGACTCGATGTGCTTCTCCACGGACCAGGCGTCGGGTTCACGGACCGAACCGCGGGCGTAGGCCGCGGCGGTCGCGGGGTCGACATGCCAGTCGGCCGGTGGGCGCCCGAACGGGGTTCTGTCGCTCATGCGGTGCCTCCCAGGGGGTGCGCGTCGGGGGCGATCAGCGCCAGCGCCGCGCGGAGTTCGCGGCGGGCCCGGAGGGCGCGGGTCTTGACGGTGCCCTCGGGTATGCCGAGGACCCGGGCCGCCTCGCGGGTCGTCAGGCCGTCGACGACCGTGACCCGCAGGACCTCCCGCAGCTCGGGCGAGATGCGGTCGAGGGCGGCGCCCACGTCCCCGTACTCCAGACCGGCGAGCACCCGTTCCTCGGCGGACGGCGCGGCCGTCGGCGGCGGTACGGCGGCGGGGACCGGCGGCTCCGTACGGGCCCGGGCCCGGGACGCGTCCACCAGCCTGCGGGCCGCGATCACCCACAGCCAGCCACCCGCCTCACCGCCCCGGTGGGACGCGGCGGAGCGCCAGACCGTGACAAAGGTGTCCTGGAGGACCTCCCGTACGGTCTCCGGATCCCGGCAGCGGCGGGACAGCCGGGCGTGCAGCCACCCGCCGTGCCGGTCGTAGAGCACGGCGAGCGCGTCGGCGTCGCCGCGCGCGACCGCGCGCAGCAGGGCCGCGTCGCCGGGCGCACCGGGCACATCGGGCGTGCCCGGCCCGCTGTGCCCGGTGGCCGTCCGCTCGGGATCCTCGGGGCGTCGTGGTCTCACACCTCCTCTATCGCGGATCGGACCCGGTTCGGTTCTCGTCCGGTCCCGGCCACCGGATCACCGCACCGGTTCGCCCGCGTTTCCCCCTTGGCCGTTCCGTCAGTCGATCCACATGACCAGGGCGTGTCCGCGCAGGGCCGTGGCCCGGAAGAAGGCGGCCAGCGGGACGTAGTGGCCCGTGAGGAGTTCGACGGCGTACGGATCGGCCCACCACGAGGCCGGATGGATCTCCGCCGCCGCGAGATCCGCCGGTGTCACGCCCGCCGACAGCTCCGCCGGACCGAGGACGGCGAAGGCGTCGGCGGCGGCCCGCACCCGCTCCGGGGAGAGCAGCCCCGGCGGACCGGACCCCCGGTCGCCCGCGCCCGGTATCGGCTCCTCCCCGTGGATCACGTCCACCGGGAAGCCCCGGCGGCGGAGCAGGAAGTCGAGCCCGTGCCACGCCCGGTCCGTGCGATGGACCCGGGCGGTCGGCGGCGGCCGCTCGACATCCGGTTCGGCCGCCCGCAGCCCGTCGGCGAACTCCTCGGCCCAGCCGGGATCGCCCGCCGCCCGGGCGTACTCGTCGGGGGTGAGGCGGATGTACACACCGCGCATGCTCATATCCGGAGAGTAGGACGCGGCACTGACAACGCCGTGCGCGACGGCTCGAAGCGCTGTCAGTGCCGGGTCGTAGGGGGTACTCGAAGGTGCCCCTGGCCGGGACCGTCGAGACGGCCACGGCCTCGCTCAACGGCGTTCCGCTGACTCTGCGGGAGTTCTCCGCGCCCTTCCCAACCGGCCTGATCCGCCGCCACGCCTGGGGGATCTGGGGCGGTGTCACGCCGCTGGTCCCCGGCCAGTACGTCCCGGAGATCAAGGCCGCGAACACCGACGGCTTCCGGGGCGACACGACCTACCACCTGGAGTCGACGGCGCCCTGAGACCCGAGGGCGCAGCTCCCGGACGCGTCCCGGGCCCGGGACCGGCGATCGCTCAGAGCGAACAGGGTGAGGGGAACAATGCGCGAGTCACATGCATTGAGTCCACATAGCTCAAGTTCACTGCCAAAGGGGAGATCATGGCTGCTGAGTCCGACGCGTTCACACCGTTCGCCCTGCCCGTGCTGCCGCTCGACGACGAGGTCGTGCTGCCCGGGATGGTGGTGCCGCTCGATCTGACCGACAACGAGGTACGGGCCGCCGTCGAGGCCGCCCAGGCCGCCGCCCGGGACGGGGGCTCACCGGGTGGCAGCAAGCCGAGGCTGCTGCTTGTTCCCCGGGTGGACGGGACGTACGCGGCGACCGGTGTGCTCGGCACCGTCGAGCAGGTCGGCAGGCTCTCCGACGGCGACCCCGGGGCGCTCGTCAAGGGCCGGGCCCGGGTCCGGATCGGGGCCGGGACGACCGGTCCCGGCGCGGCGCTCTGGGTCGAGGGCGCCCAGGTCGAGGAGGTGCTGCCCGACCCGCTGCCCGGTCAGGTGCTGGAGCTGGCCAAGGAGTACAAGGCCCTGGTCACCGACTGGCTGAAGAAGCGCGGCGCCTGGCAGGTCGTGGACCGGGTCCAGCAGATCGACGACATCTCGCAACTCGCCGACAACGCCGGATACTCCCCCTTCCTCACCGTCGCCCAGAAGATCGAACTCCTCGACACCGCCGACCCCGTCGACCGGCTGAGGCTCGCCACCGAGCAGTTGCGCGAACACCTCGCCGAGCAGGACGTCGCCGAGTCCATCGCCAAGGACGTGCAGGAAGGCGTCGACAAGCAGCAGCGGGAGTTCCTGCTCCGCCGCCAGCTCGACGCCGTCCGCAAGGAGCTGCGCGAACTCAACGGCGACCAGGAAGGCGAGGAGTCCGACGACTACCGGGCCCGGGTGGAAGCCGCCGACCTGCCCGAGAAGGTGCGCGAAGCCGCCCTCAAGGAGGTCGGGAAGCTGGAGCGGGCCAGTGACCAGAGCCCCGAGGGCTCCTGGATCCGGACCTGGCTCGACACCGTCCTCGAACTGCCGTGGAACGAGCGGACCGAGGACGCCTACGACATCACCGGCGCCCGGGCCGTCCTGGACGCCGAGCACGCCGGGCTCGCGGACGTGAAGGAGCGGATCACCGAATACCTGGCCGTACGGAAGCGGCGCGGCGACCGGGGCCTCGGGGTCGTCGGCGGCCGGCGCGGCGGTGCCGTACTCGCCCTCGTCGGGCCGCCCGGTGTCGGCAAGACCTCCATCGCGGAATCGGTCGCCCACGCCATGGGCCGGACGTTCGTCCGGGTCGCCCTCGGCGGCGTCCGGGACGAGGCCGAGATCCGCGGCCACCGCCGGACCTACGTCGGCGCGCTGCCCGGCCGGATCGTCCGGGCCGTCAAGGAAGCCGGGTCCATGAACCCCGTCGTCCTCCTCGACGAGATCGACAAGGTCGGCTCCGACTTCCGGGGCGACCCGGCGGCGGCGCTCCTCGAAGTCCTCGACCCCGCGCAGAACCACACCTTCCGCGACCACTACCTGGAAGTCGAGCTGGACCTCAGCGACGTCGTCTTCCTCGCCACCGCGAATGTGCTGGAGGCGATCCCGGAAGCCCTCCTCGACCGGATGGAACTCGTCCGGCTCGACGGCTACACCGAGGACGAGAAGGTCGTCATCGCCCGGGACCACCTGCTGCCGCGCCAGCTGGAGCGGGCGGGCCTGGACACCGGTGAGGTCGTGGTCGACGAGTCGGCGCTGCGGAAGCTGGCCGGTGAGTACACCCGGGAGGCGGGCGTACGGAACCTGGAGCGGGCCGTCGCCCGGCTGCTGCGGAAGGTCGCCGCACAGCACGAGCTGGGCGAGCGGGAGCTGCCGTACACCGTCGACGCGGGGGAGCTGCGCGGGCTCATCGGGCGCCCCCACCACGTACCCGAGTCCGCCCAGGACCCCGCCGAGCGGCGGACCGCCGTCCCCGGGGTCGCCACCGGGCTCGCCGTGACCGGGGCGGGCGGTGACGTCCTCTACGTCGAGGCGTCCCTCGCCGACCCCGAGACCGGGGCCGCCGGGCTCACCCTCACCGGACAGCTCGGCGACGTCATGAAGGAGTCGGCCCGGATCGCGCTCTCCTACCTGCGGTCGCACGGCGCGGAGGCGGAGTTGCCGGTGGGCGACCTCAAGGACCGAGGGGTCCATATCCACTTCCCCGCGGGAGCCGTCCCCAAGGACGGGCCGAGCGCCGGAATCACCATGATCACGGCGCTGGCGTCGCTGCTCTCCGGGCGGCTGGTCAGGACCGACGTGGCGATGACCGGCGAAGTCTCCCTCACCGGACGGGTACTGCCGATCGGCGGTGTCAAGCAGAAGCTGCTGGCCGCGCACCGGTCGGGCGTCACCACGGTCGTCATCCCCAAGCGGAACGAGCCCGACCTGGACGACGTCCCGGCGGAGATCCTCGACGCGCTGGAGATCCACGCGGTGACGGACGTCCGCCAGGTGCTGGAGGTGGCGCTGGCCCCGGCGAGGGTGGCCGTCGCGGCGTAGCCGCCTCCCGCTGCGGGGTACGGGGCTCTGATGGGCCCCGTACCCCCAGCCGCCTTGGCTCTCCGGGTGAGGCCCGCGCCATCCGCCCGGCCGGGCGGGCGTTGTCGGGCGACCGCGCGGTCTGTGGCTTGTCGCGCAGTTCCCCGCGCCCCTGAAAGCTCTCCCGAGCGTCGGCCCTGAAAAGGGACCCAGGCATTGGGAAGAGAGGCCCGTCTCTTTTCGAGGGCGGTCAGGAGGGCAACCTAGGGGCGCGGGGAACTGCGCGAACAGCCACAGGCGGTCCGCAGGCCGCCGACAACGCCCGGTCGCCGGGCGAGACCCGGGTAGTGGGCGCTGCCCCGGAGGGCCAAGGCGCTGGGGGTCCCCCCATTGCCGAAGGCATAGGGGGCGGAACTGCGCGACCAGTCGGCCACGGTCCGCAGACCGTGAACAGCATCAGGGCGCCGGGCGCAGTCCGGGTAAGGGGCGGGGCTCCGGAGTGCCCGGGGCACAAAGAGGGCCCGCACAATGGGGGGATGCACATCAGTACCTCCCGGGGGGAACTCCGGGCCGATTGCGGCAGCTGCTTCGGGCTCTGCTGCGTCGCCCTCCCCTTCATCGCCTCCGCCGACTTCGCCCGCGACAAGGCGTCCGGCGATCCCTGCCGCAATCTCGACGCGGACTTCCGGTGCGGTATCCACGCCCGGCTGCGGGACAGCGGTTACCGGGGGTGCACGGTGTACGACTGCTTCGGCGCCGGGCAGCAGGTGTCGCGGGAGACCTTCGGCGGCCGGGACTGGCGGGCCGCGCCGGAGACCGCGCGGGAGATGTTCGACGCCTTCCCCGTCGTACGGCATCTGCGCGAGCTGCTCTGGTATCTGGCGGACGCCCTGGAGCGGGAGGCCGCCCGTCCGCTGCACAAGCGGCTGCGCAGGCTGTACGCGGAGACGGAGGCGCTGACCCGGCTGGGTCCGGCGGAGCTGGCGCTGGTGGATGTGGGGGACCGGCGGGAGAAGGCCAACGCGCTGCTGCTGCGGACGAGCGAGCTGGTCCGGGCGCCGGTGCGGGGCCGGAAGAAGGACCGCAGGGGCGCCGATCTGATGGGTGCCCGGCTGCGCGGTGCCGATCTGCGCGGGGTGAGTCTGCGGAGCGCTTGTCTGATCGCCGCGGATCTGGCGGGCGCCGATCTGCGCGAGGCCGATCTCATCGGCGCCGATCTGCGGGACGCCGATCTGTCGGGCGCGGATCTGCGCGGCAGTCTCTTTCTCACCCAGATGCAGGTGAACGCGGCGCGGGGCGATACCGCGACCGGGCTCCCCCCGGCTCTCGACCGTCCTCCGCACTGGTCCTGACGCGGGTCTGCGCGCCGTTCGCGGCGGTGGCGGTCGGGCTCTCGGGCCCGGACGCGGCGGGGTTCAGCCGTTGGCGAGTGCGACGACCCGGTCGAGTGCCCCGTTGAACTTGTTGTGGTCGCCGACGATCGGCCCGGACGAGGTGTACTGCCACATGGTGTGGAAGTCCCAGCCCGCGGGGAGCGTCCCCGGTGTGGTGTTGTACCGGGCGATCCACAGCGGGTTGCTGGCGCCGAAGCCGCTGTAGTTGCCGGTGCACTGGGTCCACCAGCTGGTCGCCGTGTAGATCACCGCGTGCCGCCCCGTGCGGGCCCGGTAGCGGTTGAGGAAGTCCCGGATCCAGCCGACCATCTGGCTCTGGGTCTTGCCGTAGCAGGCGGCGCCGTACGGGTTCCACTCGATGTCGAGCGCGCCGGGCAGGGTCTTGCCGTCGCGGGACCAGCCGCCGCCGTTGTCGACGAAGTAGTCGGCCTGGGCGGTGCCCGACGCGGTGTCGGGGGTGGCGAAGTGGTACGCGCCGCGGACCATGCCGATGTTGTAGGAGCCGTTGTACTGCTGCGGGAAGTAGGGGTTCTTGTAGTACGTCCCTTCGGTGGCCTTGTTGTAGGCCCACCGCACACCGCTGCTCCACAGGGCGGGCCAGTCGACGTTGCCCTGGTGGCTGGAGACGTCGACGCCCTCGGTCTGGGGGGCCCGGAGGGACAGGGGCAGTCCGCCGCCGCCGTCGTGTTCGACGACGCCCATGCCCATATGGGCGGAGCCGCGGGGCGGGAGGTCGCCGCCGTCCGGCGGCGGGCCCGCCGCCGACGCCGGGAGGGCGGTGGCGGGGACGAGGGGCAAGAGGACGGCGAGGAGTATGCCCGCCGCGGTGGTGCGGGGTCGGCGGGCTCTCCCCGGTTCGGGGCGGTGAACGGTCTTTCCGGATCTCTGCACGGACATAAGCGTGCCTCCGACTGACCTCGTGGGGGTGGTTGGGCGAACTGACGGCATGACACCGCAATGGAGCAACATGGTGTGGACATGCCACTCATGACGCTACGCACGTAGAACAGGGCGCGGAAGGGCTGGAAGGTGGTGCCGTTGGTCTACGCCTGCGAAATACTGACCGAACTGCGGAGACACGTGTCGCTGGCAGAAACTTTCACGATTCGGAAAGCGTACGAGGGGTGCTGACGTGCACAGAAGCGGTACGGGGAGTGAAGCCGACCCCAACGGTGCGAGTGGTGTGGACCAGGTTTTCCTCGCCCTGGAGCGGGAGTTGGCGGTCTTCCTGCGCCGTGCGCGGGCCCAGTCGGGGGAGATGGCGCGCCAGGTCCACCCCGGACTCGAACCCGCCGCCTACGGATTGCTGGTCCGGCTGGAGGACGCCGGGGCGCAGCGCGCCACCGATCTCGCGGCCTATTTCGGGGTCGGCAAGGCCACGATGAGCCGTCAGCTGAGGGCGCTGGAGGACGTCGGTCTGGTGGTCCGCGAGCCCGATCCGGCGGACGGCCGGGCGTCACTCGTCCGGCTCACCGGAGAAGGGCTCGAACGGTTCCGCCGAGTGAGGGACGCGCGCCGGGAGCGGTATGTGAAGAAGCTGGCGGGCTGGGACCGGGGCGAGGTCGCCGAGCTGGGCCGGCTGCTGCGGCAGCTCAACGACCGCGCCGCCGACTGAGCGGGGCGGGGACGGGGGCGGGGCCGGGCCGCTCCGCGCGGGCGGCCGGAAAAGGTTCCCGGGCCGTACGGGACACCGGCCGGCCCGGGCCCGGAGACTCCCGGGGCCGTACGGGGCACCGGCCGGACGCTCCCCGGACCTGACCCGCCCGCCCCCGCGCGTCGGCCGGGGTTCCTACGGCTCCACGAAGACCGCGGTCGCGTCGTCGTGGAGCTTCCAGCGGACCGGCTCCGCCTGTCCCGCCGTCGCCGTCTCGACCGCCCGGACCCGGTCGATCAGTGTCTGCGGCCCCGAGGACCGCAGCAGCGTCACGCAATCCGTCCAGTCGCCCTCCTTGAAGAGGTCCGTCCAGCGGGAGGCGCCGTCGGTGAGGGCGGTCAGTGAGCGGACCCCGGCACGCGGTACGCGGCCCGTGACCGCGCGCGCCGCGACCGCCGGGTCGGCCGCCGCCGTGAAGAATCCGCCTTCCGCGTTGCGCAGCGCGTCCGCCGACGCGTGGGTGCGCAGCGCCTCGCGCGGCAGCCGGTCGAGCCGGTCGTCGAGGACGGCCGTCACCTCGCCGGCCGGGGTCTCCAGCAGCAGGGTGGAGTCGGAGAGGACGAGGTACTCCACCTCGTCCGCCCCCTCGGTCACTCCGGAACCAGCCACCCCGTCGGCCGCTCCCGAACCGCCCGCCACCTCGGTACCGCCCGGGCCGGGGCCGCCCCAGCGGGCGAGGACCACCGTTGCCTGCGGCGTGCGAACGTGAGAAAGGTCACAGGTGCCCCGATGGGCGTCGGCGGTGCGGCGAATTGCCGCCGAGAGGATTTCGGTCAGGGCGAGATCGCGCCGGGACGTCCCGAGTTCGATCAGCGCCCCGCCGAGCCTCGCGGTGAACCAGGGCACGCCGTGCAGACAGCCGTCGTCCCCCGCAGGTGGGGTGACCCCGTCCAGCACCACCAGGGATCCCCCCTGGCCCGACGCCGGGAGGGCCACCGACGCCCAGTCCTCGTTGGGCCGTTCGGCGGAGCCGGGTGAGGTGGCGAGTTCCATACGCATGATCCCCAGTCTGCATCACCCGCCCCGGGAGCCCGCGTACCTCGGCTTTCTTCCCGTACGGGCAGGTCAGAGCCGTTTGTCCGGGGGTGCTGCGGGTTGTCGCGCGACTGCGGGCGGGCATCCTGCCAAAGCCGGACCGGAAGATCCAGTCAGTCCGGCGGAATCGCTTATTCCGGTGCCTCTGCGGAGTTGTTCGCCAACTCCCCGGTGATGTTCACTCGTTCAGGTGGCGGAGCGGCCGAAGCGCGTCTCCCTCCCAAACGCACTGGAATCGTCTGAAGCCGTGCCCGTGCCGGGGGTGGGATCACCTGTGTGACCGGTCGTCATCTCTGCTTCATGGGTCAACGGCTGGACGAGTCGAGCAGGATTGCGAGCACCGGTGCAGAACAAGCGGCCTCCCGGGGCCCCGACGGCCGCCCCATCGGCCCCAGGAACGTTCTCGGCGCAGGACACACCCGTCACCCCCGCCCCCGCCACGGCGGTACCGCCCGAGGTCCCCTCGCCCGGCGGCCGGACCAAGCGCGTCCGCAACCGCCTGGTCATCGGCGTCGCCGTGGTCGGACTGATCGTCACCGGCGCCGGAGTGCCCGGACTGCTGGACAGCACCCGTGAACTCCGCGACGCCCAGAACCTGGTGACCCTCGCCGAACTGAACCGGCAGGCCGTCACCCTCGCGCACTCCCTCTCCGACGAGCGCGACGAGGTCACCGCGTACATCGCCGCGGGCCGGGACGAGCAGAGCGGCGACCGCGCCGAGCGGCGGAAGGTGACCGCCGCCCGCAGCGCCCGGGTCGACCGGCAGATAGAGGAGATCCGCGGCTCCATCCCCGACGAGCGGGACGCGCTCCGCCGCGATCTGGCGACCGTGCCGTCCGTCCGCCGGGCCGCCCTGACCGGCAAGGGAACGGCGCTGGAGGCGCACCGCGCGTACACCACCGTCATCGGCAATCTGCACGCCCTGGCCGCCGAACTCGCCGAGAGGACCCCGCCGAGGGCCGCCGACGGCACCCGGGCCCCCGCCGAACTCAGCCTCGCCGTCGAACAGGCTTCGGCCACCCGCGGGCTGCTGCTCGCCGCCCTCGCCGTCCCCGGCGCCGAACCCGAGTACGAGACCGACTACTTCGGGCGCCGGACCCTGAAGGAGAGCGACGAGCAGAAGGCCGCCGCCGAGATCAGCGACGCCCTGAGCGCCCTGGCCCAGCAGGCCCGGGTCCGCGAGGAGGCGGCCCTCGCCGACTTCGACCAGGCCGCCCGCAAGTCCGACCGGGACTCCCTGCTCGCCACCGTCACCGGTGCCGAGGTCAAGGCCGCCGAGGGCTATCTCGCCAGGCTCACCGACGAGCCCGGACTCTCCGCCGAGGACCGCGGTACCGACGCCCGCAGGCTGGAGGCCGCGCTCACCGCCCGGATCGAGCAGATGCGCGGGGTCGAGTCGGCGCTGGCCGCCCAGCGGATCACGGCGCTCGAAGAGCTGCGTGACGACGATGTCACCGAGCTGGAGCTGAGGATCGCCCTCCTCGGCGGGCTGCTGCTGCTCGCCGTCGCCGTACTCGCCGCCCTGCTGCGGACGATCACCCGGCCGCTCTCCGTACTCCGGCGCGGCGCCGCCCGGATCGCCGCCGCGCCCGAGGCCGAGGACCCGGTCGGCTTCACCGGCCGCAACGACGAGTTCGCCCAGGCCGTACGGTCCCTCAACACCCTGCACGGCAAGGTCCGCGGCCTGGACGAACGGGCCCGTGTCCTGGAGTCAGCCCGGGCCGGGCTCGCCGGCGACCGCGACACGCTCGCCACCGAGCTGGCCGCCGAACGCGCCGATGCCCACCGCCGGGTCGAGGAGCTGACGGCCGAGGTCGAACGGCTCCGCCACACCGTCGACCACACCTTCGTCAATCTCTCCCTGCGCAATCTCGGCCTGGTCGACCGGCAGTTGTCGGTGATCGAGAAGCTGGAGGAGCGCGAGCAGGACCCGGAGCGGCTCGCCACCCTCTTCAAGCTCGACCACATGGCGACGGTGATGCGCCGCCACAGTGAGAACCTGCTGGTGCTGGCCGGGGCCGAGCACAGCCACGGCCACCCCAACGCCGTACCCCTGGTGGATGTGCTGCGGGCCGCGGTCAGTGAGATCGAGCGGTACGAGCGGGTCGTCATCCAGTCCCTCCCGCCGCACGCCCAGGTCGCCGGGTTCGCCGCCGACGACCTCAGCCATCTCCTCGCCGAACTGCTGGAGAACGCCACCTCGTTCTCCCCGCCGGAGACCAAGGTCGAGCTGTCCGGCTGGCTGCTGGAGAACGGCGAGGTGATGCTCTCCGTCCGGGACAACGGCATAGGGATGGCCGCCGGACGGATCGCCGAGCTGAACGGGAAGCTGGAGGACCCGGCCGCGTTCGAGGAGTCCGGGCAGCCCGTACCCGCGGGGAAGAACAAGAAGGGCGCCAAGGGCGGCGGGAAGAACGGCGCCTCCGGGCGGACCCACCGCACCGGCAAGGGCGGCAGGTCCGCCGAGCCCGAGGGCCTCGGACTGCGCGTCACGGCCCTGCTCGCCGCCCGCCACGGCGTCCGGGTGCAACTCCGCGACCAGCAGCAGGGCGGAGTCACCGCCGTCGTGGTGCTGCCGGTCGGACTGCTGCCCCGGGGCGCCGGAGCCGACCGCCGCGACCCGCTCACCGACTCCGGCTCCATGCCCGCCGTCCGGCTGCCGGGCTCGGTCGCCGAGGCCAACTCCAACGCCCTGCCCACCGGCCCGCGTCAGGCCCCCGACCGGGCCCGGGGCATCGCCGCCGCGTCCGGCGACAGCGGCCCGGCCGACACCGGACGGGACCTCGCGACCGGCCTCGTACCGCCCGTTGACAACGTTCCCGTCGACCTTCCGGTCGGCGGCCCCGTCGGCGGCGGACCGGCCGAACTCCCGGTCGGACCCACCACGTCCGGCACCGGAACCGGCCCCGGCCTCACCGCCGACGCGGCGCCGGACCCGGACCCGGCGGAGCCCCCGTACGACACGTATGACACGTACGACGACACGCCCGGCACGCTCTACGGCAACTCCCGGTACGACGACGACCCGTACGGCCCCACCGTCTCCGGGATCGGTACCGGTGTCGGGGACGACCTGACCGACACGGACCCGCCGCCCGGGGCCTTCGTCCCGATGACCGACCCGCTCGTGGAGGCCGCCGAAGCCGCCGTACGGGCCGCCGAACCCGATGTCCACACCCGTACCGCCGACGGCGATCCCGCGGTCACCGGGCTGGATCAGGCCACGTTCGAGATGAGGCTCCCGGACCCCGGGGACCTCGCGGCCGACCCCTTCGGCGCCGGGGAACCGGCCGGAAACGCCCGGGCCGGGGAGCCCGCGCGCCCGGCGGCCCCCGAACACCCCGATGACGAACGGGGCTTCGCGGCCCCCGTGACCCCGGCGGACTCCGCCGGGGACGAAGGCCCGGCCGCCCCGGCCGAGCCGTCCGCCCCCACCGGGCCCGGGGAGCCCGGCGGTTACCGGCTGACCGACAAGGGACTGCCCAAGCGGACGCCGAGGGTCGTCCGACCCGCCACCGACCCCGGGGAGCGCAGGAGTGGCGGCGTCGACGCCGCGGCTCTGAGGCGTAGGCTCGGTGGATTCCAGAAGGCCGCCGAGGACGGCCGCCGCGAGGCACGGGACGAGATCGCCCGTACCGCGGCAGAAGAAGAAGCGGGGGACACAGTCGAGGAGGCACGCAGTTGACTGCGACCGGGACGTTCGGCCTGAGTATCGAGGCCCGCAATCTGCACTGGCTGCTGAGCAATCTGGTGGAGGAGGTGCCCGGTCTGCGCTCGGTCGCCGTGGTCTCGTCCGACGGACTGCTGCTGCTCTCCTCCGACCCCGCGCGGAATGTCGAGGCGGGCGGCGCCACCAGCCCCGAGGGGCCGCGCGGTTCCAGCGCCGACCTGGCCACCATCGTGTCCGGGATCGGCAGCCTCACCGTGGGCGCCGCCCGGCTGATGGACGGCGGCGGGGTCAAGCAGACCATGGTGGCGATGGAGGACGGCTGCGTCTTCATCATGTCCATCAGCGACGGCTCGCTCCTCGGCGTCCACGCCGAGGCCGACTGCGATATGTCGGTCGTCGCCTACCACATGGGACTCTTCGTGGGCCGGGCCGGACACGTTCTCACCCCCGAACTCCGCAGCGAGCTGCGGCAGTCCCTGGAGGAAGCCCGATGACCGGGTCCTTCACCCCGGCCGGAGCCGGACCCGGCGGGCCCGCCGCCGCCGGGCTGCCGATAAGGGGCGAGAACCGCCGCCCCGCCCGGGTCCGCCCCTACTCCCTCACCGGCGGCCGGACCCGGTTCGGGCACGTCCTGCTGGTGGAGACCTTCGTCGCCGCCCTCGAAGCCCCCGCCGAACGCCGGGAGCTGCCCAAGGGCGATCTGTCGAGCCGGGTGATGCCGGAGCTGACGGCCATCGTGGAGCTGTGCCGCCGGATGCGGACCGTCGCCGAGATCTCGGCGATCCTCAAGATGCCCCTGGGCGTCGTCAGGGTGCTGCTCAGCGACCTCGCCGACCAGGGCAAAATTCGTGTATACGGCACCGGGCACGGCCCGGGCCGCCCCGAACGCGCACTGCTCGAAAGGGTGCTGAGTGGACTCCGCCGCCTCTGACACGCTCTCCGCCCCCCGCCGCCACGGGGAGGGCGGCCCGGCCGCCGCACCGGACCGCGCCCCGGCCGCCGGCTTCTTCGGCCTCGCCGACGACGACGCGTCCGAGGAGGGCCTCCAGCCCTGGCAGCTCGACCACACCCGGGCGCCCAATGTCGCCAAGGTCGTGGTCGCGGGCGGCTTCGGCGTGGGCAAGACCACCTTCGTCGGCGCGGTCTCGGAGATCACCCCGCTCCAGACCGAGGCGCTGATGACCGAGGCCAGCTCGGAGACCGACGACCTCACCGCGACCCCGGAGAAGCGGACCACCACCGTCGCCATGGACTTCGGGCGGATCACGCTCGACGACGAGCTGGTGATGTACGTCTTCGGCACCCCCGGCCAGCAGCGGTTCTGGTTCATGTGGGACGACCTGGTGCGCGGGGCCGTCGGCGCGATCGTGCTCGCCGACACCCGGCGGCTCTCCGACTGCTTCCCGGCTCTCGACTACTTCGAGAGCAGCGGGCTGCCGTACATCGTCGCCGTCAACCACTTCGAGGGCTCGGAGAGCTTCGAGCAGGACGATGTGCGCGAGGCATTGACCATATCCAGCCGGGTACCCATCGTGATCATGGACGCGCGCCGGCGTTTCAGCGTCGTGGAGGCACTGGCGACCCTGGTCACCCACGCCCTCGACGAAACACCCGAATGACCCTTACGGTCCGAGCGATCCGATCCCACTGAGCCCAACGAGAGAAGACGAACCGGATGCGGAAGATACTCATAGTCGGTGCCGGACAGTCCGGCCTCCAGCTGGCCCTCGGACTCCAGTCCCGGGGCTACGAGGTCACCCTGATGTCCAACCGCACCTCCGAGGAGATCCGGTCCGGCCGGGTCATGTCGACCCAGTGCATGTTCCACACGGCACTCCAGCACGAGCGCGATCTGGGACTCGGCTTCTGGGAGTCCCAGGCGCCCCGGATCCAGGGCCTCGGCGTCTCCGTCTCCGGCCCCCCGGCCGGGGACGACCCCGAGGGGCCGCTCTCCCGGATGGTCGACTGGGTCGCCCGGCTGGACGGCTTCGCCCAGTCCGTCGACCAGCGGATCAAGATGGCCGGCTGGATGGAGACCTTCGCCGAACGCGGCGGGCAGCTCGTCATCCACGGTGCCGCCGTCTCCGACCTCGACTACTTCTCCCGCACCTACGACCTGGTGATGGTCTCGGCGGGCAAGGGCGAGCTGGTCTCCATGTTCGGCCGGGACGCGTCCCGTTCGCCGTACGACACACCGCAGCGCGCCCTCGCCGTCGCCTATGTCCACGGGCTCGCCCCGCGACCCGAGCACCCCGACATGGACGCGGTCCGCTGCAACCTGGTGCCCGGCGTCGGCGAACTCTTCGTGATGCCGACCCTCACCACCTCCGGCCGGGCCGACATCCTCTTCTGGGAGGGCATCCCCGGCGGCCCCCTCGACGTCTTCGCGGGCGTCAAGGACCCGGGCGAGCACCTGGCGATCACCCTGGAACTGATGAAGCGGTACGTCCCCTGGGAGCACGCCCGGACCGCGAAGGCCGAACTGACCGACGGCGGCGGCACGCTCGCCGGGCGGTACGCGCCGATAGTCCGCAACCCGGTCGGCCGGATGCCGAGCGGCGGACTCGTCCTCGGCGTCGCCGATGTGGTCGTCGCCAACGACCCCATCACCGGCCAGGGCTCCAACTCGGCGTCCAAGTGCGCCGCCGCGTACCTCGACTCGATCACCGAGCACGGCGACCGGCCGTTCGACGAGGCATGGATGCGGGCCACGTTCGACCGCTACTGGGAGACCGCCCGGCACGTCACCAAGTGGACCAACGCGATGCTGGCGCCGCCGCCGGAGCACGTACTCGACCTGATCGGCGCGGGCGGCGCCATCCAGCCCGTCGCCGACCGGATCGCCAACGGATTCAACGACCCCGCCGACTTCGAGAACTTCTTCTACGACCCGGAGAAGGCGGGCGCGTACCTGGCGGCGCTGGGCTCCTGAGCCCGGTACGTTCCGGCCCCCGGCCCCCAGGGGGCTCTCCGGGGGCCGGAACCCGTACGCCTATGACGGAGCGGCCGTCTCCGCGTAGCCCGCGTCGTCGCCGTCCGCCGCCCAGCCGGGCAGCGTCACCGGACGGTACGAGGGCAGGGGCGCGGCATACGGATCGGGCCGGACCGCGCCCAGGACCGGATTGGCGGCCAGCGGCGACACCTTCACCGTCGCGCCCGGCCGGGGGGCGTGCACGACCCGGCCGCCGCCGATGTACATCCCCACATGGGTGGCCTGCGCGAAGTACACCACCAGATCCCCGGGGCGCAGCTCGCCCACCGGCACCCGGGGCAGGGTCCGCCACTGCTCCTGGCTGGTCCGGGGGATCGGCCGCCCCGCCGCCGACCAGGCGCGGGACGTCAGCCCCGAGCAGTCGTACGCGTCCGGCCCCTTCGCGCCCCAGACATACGGCTTCCCCAGCTGGTCCACCGCGTACCGGACGGCCCGCTCGCCCCCGGCCGTCGGCGGCCGTACGTCACCGGAGGCGCCGTCGTCCGACACCGCGCCGGACCCTTCGGCGGCGTCCTCCGCCGGATCCTCGGTGTCGAGGGCGTCCGGGCCGGTCAGCTCGGTCTGCGCCTCGGGGGTGGTGATGCCGTGGATCTCGTCCGGCGTCAGCCCCGCGAGCACCTCCTCGACGGCCGCGAGCCCGGCGTCCGCCGCCTCCCGGGCGGTCCGCCGCTCCGCCGCCAGGGCCCGCTCCCGGTCGAGAGCGGCCCTGGACTCCCGCGTCAGCCGTTCCGCCCGCGCGGTCCGGTCCCTCAGCCGGTCCAGGGTCGCCCGCCGGTCGGAGGCGGCCCGCCGCACCAGATGGCCCTCGTCCAGGGCGGCCCGCGGATCCGGGGCCAGCAGCAGCCGGAGAGACGACGGCAGATCGGACTGCCCCCGGTACTGCGCGCGGGCCAGCAGTCCGGCCGCGTCCCGCCCCCCGGCGAGGGCGTCCCGGGCCGCCGTCAGCTCCCGCCCCAGCCGGGCGGTCTCCACCCGCTGGGCGGTCAGCCGCTCCTCGGCGGCGGAGTATGCGGCGGCGGCGGTCTCGGCATCCCGGTACAGGACCTTCAGCCGGGTCAGCAGCTCGGGCACGCTCTCGGGGAGCCCGGGGCCCGCCGCCCGCGCGGCGGGTCCGGGCACGACGGCCAGGGACACCGCCGTGACCAGGGCGGCCGTCCACACCGCGCGGAGCACCTTGCCTGACACGTGATCACCTCCGGGGCGGGGGCGGCGGGTTCCGCCGCCCGTCCCCCGGAGCGTGCGTCCCCCGCCGCCCGCGCGCCTCCCGGGTGGCCGCAACGGACGCACCCCTTCACTCCTTGCGGCGGAGCGGGCGGCGGCTACGGCGTGTCGGCTCGCCCCGGCGGCTTCGACCACGGCCACCGGGGCGCCTCCTTCTGCCGCCCCCCGGGCACGTAGACGTACTTCCAGCCGCGCGGCAGCCCCAGCCGCTTGCCGTACCCGGCGGGCTCCCGTTGATACGCGTACACGACATCCGGCCCCCCGCCCTCCTGGGGCACGGGCACTTCGTACCACTTCGGCGGCTGCCCGGTGACCCCGAGCACCACGTCGACGACCTGCCCGTCCATGGGCCCCCCGACGAACGGGGTCATCTCACTTCGCACACTCCCAGTGTCCTACGCGCCGCGCCGGATGCTCTTCAGGAGCCTCGGCCATCCGGGCCGCGCCCGGCGACCTGATGTTGTCGGCGGTCCGCGGACCGCCTGTGGCTGTTCGCGCGGAACGGGGGACCCCAGTGCCACCTGGATTGCCCTCCTGACCGCCCTCGGAGAGAGCCGGCACCCCCTTTTTTTCAGGGGCGGTGAGCGGGAGAGCTTTTGGGGGGCACGGGGAACTGCGCGACAAGCCCACCACGGTCCGCGGACCGCGAACGAGATCAGGCCGCCGGGCGCTGCCGGGTAGTCGGCGCTGCCGGGGAGGGCCGAGGCGCTGGGGGTCCCCCCACTCCCTTCGGGCCCAGGGGGGAGCACGGTGGCCGGGGGCACCCCCAGCGGTAGCCGGGGAGGCACACGAGCCCGGCCTGATCCGAGAGAGACGGCCTAGAGATGGACGTGGTAGACGATCGGGGGGCGGCCCGTCTGGCCCTGTTGGCGCCAGCCCGTGGGGACCGCGACCCCCGCCCGTTCCAGGCGTTTGAGTATGCGGCGCGCGGTCCGCTGCTGGACCGAGAGGCGTTCGGCGACGAGATGTGTGGTGAGGCCGTCGCCGGGGCCTTCGGCGATGAGGGCGCGGAGGCTGTCGAGGGTCTTGGGGTTGAGGCCGGTGCGCCGGGCCAGGGTCGCGCCGGTGGCGGCGCCCCCGGAGCCCGGAGCGGCCTCGGGCGGCGGCGCGGTCTCGGGGCCGATGACGATGTCGACGTCGTCCTTCATGCAGACGACGGCGGCGACGGGCCCGACCGCGCGGGCCCGGGCGACGGCCCGGGAGGCGAGTGCCTGGGCCTCGGCGGCCGTACGCCCGAGGCCGAAGCCGATGCGTACGGCGCCGTGCCGGGCGGAGAGGGCGTCGAGGAAGGGCAGCCGGGTGAATCCGGCGGTCACCTCCTCCAGGACGCCTTTGGTGGTGACGACCAGGGGCCGCCCGTCGGGGAGCCGGGCCAGGCTGCCGCCCGGCATCCGCAGGTCTTCGGCGAGGGCGCGGGCGACGGGGGTGCCGCCGCCGTCGTACGGCTCGTCCGGTTCCGGGGAGGCTTCCACGATTCCCAGGGCCACCTGCGCGTCCCCGCTGTGGACGCCCGCCGTGGCGAGCAGCAGGGCCTGGAGTGTGGCGCGGATGGAGTGCCGCGACGGGGAGAGCCGTACGGCGTGGAGTTCGTGTTCCATCAGCTGGTACGCGGAGCCGAGGCAGGTCACGGCGACCCGGGTGCCCTTGCGGTCGCGGGCGTCGCGGTGGAAGTCGGCGAGGTCGTTCGAGGTCAGCCCGGGGCGGTAGGGCAGGACGCGGACGTGTTCGGTGGGCAGCATGGCCTCGGTCAGGGTCTCCATGACCTCGGCGCGGCCGAGGGTGTCGATGGAGAGCCGGGAGACGTCGTGGCCGAGCCGGAGGAGTTCGACCAGGGCGCGCAGCAGGGTCGCGCCGCTGTACGGGACGTACATCGCGGGCCGGTCGAGGAGTCCGGCGGCCTCGGCGACGGCGTAGGGGGCGATCCCGGTGAAGAGGAGCGCGTCGGTCTCGGTCCCGGCGCGGGCGACCACTTGCGCGGTCCGCTCCTCGTGCCGGCAGGGGTAGGGCCGCAGTCGGCGTGCCCCGCATTCGGTGCCCACCGCGAGGACCTTGCGCACCAGGTCCTCGGGGCCGATCACACCGACCGTCGTCGCCATCGGCCGGTCTCCCGTCTCGCCTGGGCGGAGGGGGTGCCGTCGCCGCCCCGCCGCCGTGGTCCTGGTGTCGTACCGGGCTGTGGCGGCCGGTGTCCCGGCGGCCGGTGGGCCGGTGTCGTGCGCAGGCGGCCCCGGCCCAAGATAGTGCCCGTCCGGGGCCCTCGGTAAGCGCCCCTGGGACGTATCGCGCCCCGGCCGCGGGCGGTCACGGGGTGGGCCCGGCGGCCGGGCCGAGTACGGCTTCGACCCGCCGGGCGAGGGTGGCGGCGGGCCCGTCGGGCGTCTCCCGGTCCAGGAGCGCGCGGACGGTCCGGGCGGTCTCGGGGTCGGTCGCGGCGGTCGCGGCGAGGAGGGCGGCCAGATGGTCCACGAGCCAGTCGCGGAGTTCGGGCGCGGGGGGCTGTTTCCGTTCGTCGAGCCAGATCAGGGACGCGGCTTCGACGGCGGCGATCCAGGTGCGGACCGCCATCCGGAGCCGGGGTCCGGGCTGTTCGGCGCCGAGGTGGCGGAGGATCTGTTCGGCGGCGGCCCGGCGGACCTCGTCGACGATCGCGGTGGTCCGGGAGGTCTCGGCGACGCTGCCGCCGCGCAGCAGGGCGCTGAATCCGGCGTCGTGGGAGTCCACGAAGGAGAGATAGCGGTCGACGATCCGGGCGAGGCGTCCGGTGGGCGGCCCGGCCTGGGGTTCGGCGAGGCATTCCTTCAGCTCGTCGGCGGCGGAGCGCAGGGCCGACTCGTAGAGCTGCTGTTTGCCGCCGGGGAAGTACCGGTAGACGAGGGGCCGGGAGACCCCGGCGGCCTCGGCGACGTCGTCCAGGGAGACGTCCTCGGGCGGCCGGTGGGCGAAGAGGTCGAGGGCGGCGTCGAGCAGTTGCGTTCGGCGTTCCTCGACCCCGAGCCGCCGGTAGGCCCGGGTCGCCGCCGGCGCGGGACTGGTCATGTCCGCAGCGTATCGGGAGGCCCTGGCACCCGAGGAGGCGGGGAACCCTCCCCGCCCTGCCCGGCACGGGGCCGCCGTGACGTCAACACACGGGTTCCGGTCACCCGTTCGGCCGATGCCGGGCGGATCGGGCCGGGTACGCCGGTCGGGACGGGCAGACTCCGCCGCACGGAGCACCGGTGAGCGCCGCACGCGATGACGCGCAGGACAGGTACGTATGGCCTCGTCCGCCGGCCGGTGGCTGGACGGCGGACGATCTGGACCGGCTTCCCGACCTGCCTCCGCATACGGAGCTGATCGACGGGAGTCTCGCCCTCATGAGTCCGCGGGCCGATTTCCCTATGGCCACCCTCCGCTTACTGGAGCACGGACTGGTGGCCTGCGCGCCCGGAGATCTGTATGTCGTCCGGGAGATGACGATCCGGCTGGACCGGCGGAACCGTCCCGAGCCCGGATCTCATGGTGGTGCCGCGCGGTGCGCGCCGGAATCGGCAGCAGACCTGGTACGCGCCCGAAGACCTGCTGCTGGCGGTGGAAATCGCCTCGCCGGACTCGGAGGAGCGAGATCGCGAGGTCAAGCCCCTCAAGTACGCCCGGGCGGGCATTCCCCACTTCTGGCGGGTCGAGCAGGTCAATGAGGCGCCCGTCGTCCATGTCTACGAACTCGATCCGGCCACCCGTTCGTATGCGGTGACGGGTATTCATCACAAGCAGCTCAAGCTCGATCTGCCGTTCCCGATCGACATCGATCTGACCCGGGACCTGTGAGCCCGATCCCGGCGCCGGGCCCCGTCACGCCTCCGGTGGCGGGAACGAGCGGCCGAGGGTGAAGGCGTGCGGGGTGGGGCCTTCCGTCCGGAGGTGGACGAGGCGGGCTTCCGCCTCGGTGACCGTGGGGCGGTGGCCCGCCGGGACCCACCAGAGGGCCGACATCGCCTCGCGGACCCGCTCGAACCAGTCATGGCGGCGGCTGAGGAGTTCGCGGTGCTGGCCGGCGTACATGAACGTGGTCAGGGCGTCCTTGTCGCGCCAGACGGACATGTTGACCAGGATCCACTCGTCGTCGAAGACGTGGATCTCGGTGGCGTCGCCGCCGTCGTCGTCGGCGAGCCGCCAGACGAAGCCGTCGGCGGCGTCGGCGACCGCGTTCACCGGGTCGAGGGCTTCGGCGAAGTCCTTCAGCTGCGGGGAGTCGGGGGGGAATTCGAGGCGGGCTGTGTTCACCCGGGCCGGTTCGTAGGAGGTCATGGACCGAACGTCAGGCCGGGTCCGGGGTCCGCAAACAGTCCCTGTCCACATGGAGGACGCCGCTCCGGCGGGGCCGGGGACGGAGGCCGAGGTCAGCGGGTCGGCGGTGTTTCCAGTACGGCGCTCATCACCGCGCGGGCGATCGGTGCCGCGCTGCCGTTGCCGCTGACCCGGCCCCGGATCGCCTCCGCGTCCTCGACCACGACGGCGATCGCGACCCCGGGCTGGACCGCTTCGTCGCCCTGGGCCCAGGCGATGAACCAGGCGTAGGGGATGCCGGTGTTGTCGGGGCCGTGCTGGGCGGTGCCCGTCTTGCCGCCGACCCGGGCGCCCCGGATCGCCGCGTTCCGGCCGGTGCCGTCCTCGACCACCCGGATCATCAGCCGCTGGAGCCGGTGCGCGGTGGAGGGGTTCATGGCCTGGCGGTAGTGGCGCTGGTGGTACTGGCGTACGGTACGGCCTCCGGCGGTGGTGACCCGGTCCACCAGATAGGGCCGCCGGAGCTGGCCGCCGTTGGCCACGGCCGCGGCGACCATCGCCATCTGGAGCGGGGTCGCGGTGGTGTTGAACTGGCCGATGGAGGAGAGCGCGACCTGGTCGACGGACATCCGGGTGTCGAAGTTCGACGGCGCGACCCGGGCCGGGATCCGCAGCGACCGGTCGTTGAAGCCGAAGCTCTCCGCCGTCCGCAGTATCGCCGGGAGTCCGGTCCGCGCGCCCAGCGCCGCCATCACCGAGTTGCACGACCACTGGACGGCGTAGGCGAGGGACGCGCCGCCGCAGCCCTCGGTCGCGTCCGGGAGCCGGGTCCTGGTGCCCGGCAGGACGTACGGCTCCGGGGTGTCCGTCGGCGCGTCCACGTTCCGGACCAGGCCCGCGTCCAGGGCCGCCGCCGCTGTGACGATCTTGAAGGCGGAGCCGGGGGGATAGGTCTGGCGGATCGCCCGGTTGAGCATCGGCTGGGTGGCCGCCGAGGTGAGCCGCCGCCAGGCCGCCCGGGTCGCCGGGCCGGTGCCCGACAGCTCCCCGGGGTCGTAGGAGGGGCTGCTGACCAGGGCCAGGATCCGGCCGGTCGAAGGTTCGAGCGCCGCGACGGCGCCCCGGCGGCCCGCGAGCCCCCGGAACGCCGCCTCCTGGGCGGCCGGTTCGATGGTGGTGAAGACCTTGCCGCCGGGCCGCCGCGACCGGGTCAGGTCGTTCCAGAGGGGGATCGCCGAGAGCAGCGGGTCGGCGCCGGAGAGCGCCGCGTCCTCGGTGTGCTCGACCAGGGACGTGCCGTACGTCTGCGAGGCGTAGCCGGTCACCGGCGCGTACATCGGCCCCTGCGGGTAGACCCGTTCGAAGCGGAGCTGTTCCCGGGTGTCGCGGGATCCGGTGATCACCCGGTCCCCGGCGAGGATGTCGCCGCGCGGCTCGGCGTACCGGGCGATCGGGCCGCGCCGGTTGGCCGGATTCCGGTCCAGTTCGGGGGAGTCGACGACCTGGACCCGGGCCGCGTTGACCAGCAGCGCCGCCAGCAGCAGCAGACAGAGACCGGCCGCCCGCCGGATCGGGCGGATCACCGGCCCGTCCCCCGGCCCGCCGCCCCGCCCGCCGCCCCGCCGGGTTCGCCGGTGGGCAGCGGGGAGCGGGCCGCCGCCGGATCGGGGCCGTCCGGGAGGGGGTCGCGGGCCGCGTCGCTGAGCCGGATCAGCAGCGCCACGATGATCCAGTTGGCGACCACGGACGAGCCGCCCTGCGCGAGGAACGGCATCGCCATGCCCGTCAGCGGGATCAGCCCGGTCACCCCGCCGGTGATCACGAAGACCTGGAGCGCCACGATCGAGGCGAGCCCGACCGCGAGCAGTCGCCCGAAGTCGTCGCGGAGCCCGAGGCCCGCCCGGTAGCCGCGGGCCACCAGCAGGGCGTAGAGCAGGATCAGCGCCACCAGCCCGGCGAGCCCCAGCTCCTCGCCCGCCGTGGCGAGGATGAAGTCCGACTTGGCGGCGAAGCCGATGAGGACGGAGTGGCCGAGGCCGAGTCCGGTACCGAGCAGCCCGCCCGCGCCGAACGCGAACAGGGACTGGGCGATCTGGTCGGGCCCCAGGCCCGCGTCGATCGAGGCGAAGGGGCGGAGCCAGTCGTCGACCCGGCCGTGGACATGGGGTTCGAGAGTGCCGACCGCGTACGCCCCCGCCGAGGCCAGCGCCAGCCCGGCCAGGATCCAGCCGGTCCGGCCCGTGGCCACGTACAGCATCAGCACGAAGAGGCCGAAGAAGAGCAGGGACGTACCGAGGTCCCGCTCCAGGACCAGGACGCCGACGCTGAGCAGCCAGACCGTGACGACCGGGCTCAGGACCCGGGCGGGCGGCAGCCGGAAGCGGCGCAGCCCGCGCCCGCGCGCGGACAGGGTGCGGTGGTTGGCGGCGAGATAGGCGGCGAAGAAGACCGCCAGCAGGATCTTGGCGAACTCGCCGGGCTGGAAGGACAGGGCGCCGAGCCTGATCCAGATCCGGGCCCCGTTCACCGGCGGGAAGAGGATCGGCAGCACCATCAGGGCGAGGGCCGTGACGACGGAGACATAGGCGTACCGGGCCAGGATCCGGTGGTCCGGCAGCAGCGCCACGACGACCGTGAAGAGCCCGACGCCGAGGGCCGACCAGACGAGTTGCGCGGGGGCGGCGACCTCGCCGGGGGTGTCGAGGTCGAGCCGGTAGATGAGGACCAGCCCGAGGCCGTTGAGCAGGACGGCGATCGGCAGCAGAAGGGGATCGGCGCGGGGGGCGCGCAGCCGGACCGCGAGATGGGCGACCAGGGCGAGGGCGCCGAGCCCGGCGGCGTAGCCGAGGACGTCGGGCGGTACGGAACCGCCGCGTCCGAGACCGACGGCGGCATAGCCGAAGACGGGGATCCCCACCGCGCCGACCAGCAGACAGAGTTCGGCGCCGCGCCGCCCGGGGGGTGCCGGGGGATCCTCCGGTACCGGGCCCGTTTCCCGCCCCGTTCCCCGGCCTGTCGCGGTGTGCGCGCCGGGGCCGGGGTCTGCGCTTGCGGTCATGCGGGGAAACGTAGCAAGAGCCGAGGTTTATGTCCGTTATGTATGAGGGGTGTGCGCGTCCGGGGGTACGAGTCCGACGGGTCCCGTACGGCGGCTCTACGGCTCTACGGCTCTCAGTCGAGGGCGCCGGTGCCGCGCGGCAGCTCCAGCCGGGCCAGCGCGCCGCCCTCCGGCGGGTTGTGGAACGTCAGCGCCGCGCCCAGGACCGACGCCTGGCCCACGGCGATCGTCAGCCCGAGACCGTGGCCCTTCGCGCCGCCCTCGGTCCGGAACCGTTCGGGCCCGTGGTCGAGCAGATACGCCGGATAGCCGGGACCGCCGTCCTGGACCGTGACCACCGGCCCGTCGACCGACAGCACCACCGGTTCGGCGCCGTGTCCGTGCGCGTTGGCCACCAGATTGCCCAGGACCCGTTCCAGCCGCCGCCGGTCCGTCTCCACCAGCGCGTCCCGGACGACCCGGACCTCCGTCGCGGTGCCCGACGCGCGGGCCACCCGCTCGGCCAGTACCCCCATCTCGTACAGGGCCAGGTCGACCGTCTCGCGGCCCGCGTCCAGCCGGGAGATCTCCAGCAGGTCCTCGGTGAGCGACCGCATCGCCCGGACCCGGTCGCGGACAAGCTCCGCCGGACGGCCGTCCGGCAGCAGTTCGGCCGCCGCCGTCAGACCGGTCAGCGGGGTCCGCAGCTCGTGCGCCACATCGGCGGTGAACCGCTGCTCGCTCAGCAGCTTGTGCTGGAGCGACGAGGCCATGGTGTCCAGCGCCCCGGAGACCGTCGCCACCTCGTCCTGCGGACGGGACGGGTCCTTGGTCCTGGGGTCGTCCACCCGGGCGTCCAGATCTCCGGCGCTGATCCGCCGGGCGACCTGCGCCGTCAGATGCAGCCGCCGGGTCACCCGGGTCACCGCGACGGCGCCCACCAGCAGTGTCGTACCGATCGCCAGACCCGCCGAGCCGAGGATCGCCCGGTCCAGGGTGGAGATGGTCCGCGCGGCGTGGGTGTAGTCGACCCGGACGGCGATGGTCCGGCCGTCGGCCGGGCCCGCCGCCCACATCGTGGGGCGCTCCCGGAACCGGGCGACCATCGTGCCCCGCTCGCCCTTCAGCGCCAGCTCCCGCAGCTCGGCCGGGAGGCCCGGCGAGTCGATCCCGCCGAACTTCGGCAGCGGCTGCCCGGCCTGGTAGGCGGCCGTGACCTCCTCCAGCCGGTCCAGTGCCTTCTGCCGTGAGGTGTCCACGGTCTGCCGGGTCACCCCGACATGGACCAGCACACCGAGCAGGGTGGCCAGGCCGCAGCACATGACGGTGATGAAGAGCGCGGCCTTCCAGGTGAGGGTCGCGGTCCAGCGGGGGCGGCGCGGCCGGAGCCGCAGCCGGGCGCGCGGCCGGAACCCGGGGGAGCCGGGCCGCAGGGGTCGCCGGGGGAGCGGTACGGGCCGGTCGCCACGAGGCGAGCCGGAGCCGAGGCCGGAGGTGGGGTCGGAGCCGAGGCCGGTGGCCGGGTCCGTGCCCCGGTGCGGGTGCGGATGCGGGTGCTTCGGGGGATGGTTCATGGCCGGGGGTCCTCCGCGCCGCCGTCCCCGGTGCCGTCGCCCGAGCCCGGCCCCGTACCCGTCCCCGTACCGCCGCCGGAGCCCGCGGCCGACGCCGAAGCGGTGATCGACGCGCCGGGGGACGGCTTCGAGCCGGCCGACTTGACCTCGACGATCTCGTCCCGGGTCGGCAGCATCGCCTGGTGCTGCGCGTCCCACGACCAGGCCGTGCGGTACTCGTACCCCGGGATCCCCGCCGAGACCGACCGCAGGATGATGTCCCGGCCCGCCACGTCGACGCTCACGAGCTGGTCGGAGGTCGACATGATCCGGGTCAGTACGGAGACGTCCTTCTTGGCGCCGGACATATAGACCCGGACCTCGGTCAGCTGGCTGCCGACCCGGACCCCGGTGATCAGCTCCTCGCGGCCGTCACCGGTCAGATCGATGTAGTACGGCGCCAGCACCGGGCAGGCGCCCGGCTTCGGCGCCGCGCCGTCGGCCCCGTCCCGCAGGGCGTCCTCGCCGCGCTTGCAGGCGTCCAGCCGGGTCAGGATCAGCGGCAGCGGCTCGCCGTCCGGACCGGTGTACGCGGACGGGTTCGCCTTCGCCTCGGCCCGGATCACCTCGATCGGGTCGAGCGCCCTCACTCCGCCCTTCGGCACCCGGACCCCCGGAATGACCAGGGTGTCGATCTCCCCGTAGTCGTACGGCGGCGCGGTCACCGGCGGCAGATCTGGCCAGAGCCGGATGGGACCGGTCGCGGTCGGCGTCGGCCCGTGGCTCCGCAGCTCACCGGCCGTACCGCAGCCGGCCAGCAGCAGCACGGCCGCCCCGGCGGCCACCGCGGCGAGCGGGGCCAGGAGGGCGGGCGAACGGCGAATCCGGCGGATCCGGTGACGGTGCGGACGCAAGGATCTCCTCGCCGGGTGCGGGCGGTACGGAACGGGCGGGCGGTCGGGGCTACGAGACCCCCGTCAACCATATGAGATGTCCGACCGACCCCCCGGCCCCGTCCGCCCGCCGGACGGACACCACACCCGCACCCAGGACCACCGGCCCCGGCTTCTGCGAGTCCCGGCCTGCCGCGGTGGCGTCAGCGCTGGTACGGGTTGCCCGACTGGCCGGGGCCGCCCGGCCGGCCCGGGTCGCCGCCCTGCTGGAAGGGGTTGCCCGACGCGAACGGGTTCGCCTGCTGCGGCCCGCCGTACCCCGGGGCACCGCCCGGCGCGCCACCCGGCACCGCCCCGCCCGTCGCCGCCTGCGCCTGCAACGCTTCCGCCTGCTGCTGGTTCAGCTGCGACTCGGCCCCGCAGAAAGTGCACTGCGTGCCGTACTTCGTCGAGAACGGGAACAGCGGCACGAAGAAGAGCGTGAACTTCGAGACCCGCTTGCGCAGGGTGTGCGCCGCCGGATTGCCGCACTGGCCGCACACCAGCGTCACTATCGCGAGCTGGTACAGATACCCCTTGGTACCAAAGATGATCATTAAAGGTTCCTCCCGTTAAGCGCCTGTCGGCACAGGGCCAGCAGCCTCTCGTCCCTCACGATGTCATGACTGCCATATCCTCCGTCTATCGCGTTGTGGCGGCGGACGTACGACAGCTCCGACCGCAGCAGCGCCGCCGCGCCCCCCGGCCACGACCGGCCCGGTTCCCCGGCCCCCGGCTCGGACGCCGTCCGCGACAGCAGCTCGGCCGTCGCGATCCGGGTCGCCGGAAGCGACTCCCACGCCGTCCGCAGGACCGGCCACGACCTGTCCGCGTCCCCGGTCACCGCCCACAGCGCGTGCGCGGCGTCCACCCGGGTCCACGGATCCGCCGCCGACAGCAGCGGTACGAGAGCGGGCGCCGCGCCCGAGGCGGCCCGGCCCATCGTGCCCACCGCCTCCGCCGCCACCCGCCGGGCACCCTGGTCCCGCGACATCAGCGCCCCCCGCAGCACCGGAAGCACCGCGTCCGCGTCGCCCTCCACGGCCCACAGCGTCGCCGCCACCTTCGCCCCGAACGCCACCGGCAGCGCGTCCCCCCGGGCCGCGTCCGCCAGCAGGGCCCGCAGATCCGGCGCCGCGTCCGCCGCCTTCGGCCCGAACGCGGTCAGCGCCCGCAGCACCAGCTCGACCACCCACTCCCGCCGGTAGGCGGGCGCGCCCCGCAGCACCCGCAGCACCTCCGGCATGGCCTCCGTCGCCCGCAGCGCCTTCAGCGCCCACAGCAGCGACCCGGCGTGGTCGTACAGCCGGTCGTCCAGCGGTACGGCGCCCAGCCGCTCGCGCAGCACCGGTACGAGCGGCGCCGCCGCCGCGCCCAGATGCCCCACCGCGTAACCCAGGTCCCGGGGCGCGTGCTCCCGCTCCAGCAGCCGCAGCAGGACCGGCACCGCCCGGGGGTCCCCGGTCCTGGCCAGCGTCACCAGGGCCCGGCTCAGCGCGTCGGGACCCTCCGCCCACCGCCGCACCCAGCGGTCGGGGCCGCACCGCACATAGTCGGCGAGGGCGTCGGCGGCGGGCTCCGCCAGCCGGTGCAGATCCTCCAGCGCCGCCACCGCAGCGTCCGCCAGCCGGGGCTCCTCGTCGTCGAGCTGGTCGCCGATCAGGCTCACCAGCTCGTCGTAGTCCCCGCGCCAGGTCCGCATCAGCCCGCCGCTCATCCGGACCGCGTCGATCCGCTGCCCCCAGTCGGGGCTGCACAACTGGTCCGCCAGCAGCGCTATCCGGTCGTCGACCCGGTCGCCGAGCCCCGCGTGGAGGGTCCGCAGCAGGTCGCCCGTATACGGCGCGACCCGGCCGACCCGGCTGGTCTCCCGGTACTCGCGCAATCGCCCGGCCGCCGACTGCTGGGCCGGGGTCGCCGGGGCCTGCGGCGGCATCGCCCGCCCCGTCGGACCCGTCACCCGGCCCGCCCGCAGCTCCCGCAGCAGCCCCGTCACCCCGGGCACCACATCTGCGGGCAGGGTGTCCGGCGCGCACCGGGCGAGCTGGGCGATCGCGGAGAGCCTGAGCCCCGGATCGTACGAACGCCCCGGGATCCGCCCGCCGCCCGGAGGGCCCAGGACCGTGCCGCGTACCCCGTTCGACGCCGGGCCCCGGCCGCCCCCGGCCCCGCCCGTACCGTCCGGTCCCGGCCCCTGGGCCGCGCGGTTCGGAGGGCCGAGCCGGTACGCGTCGGGGTCGTACACCGACGGCTTGCCGTCGTGCGGGCCGTGCGTCAGGGCCGTCAGCCACTCCACGACCTCCCCCGCCAGCCGGTCGTGCCGCAGGGCGATCCGCCCGCCGGCCTCCACACAGGCGAACCGGACCTCCGGGTCCTGCTCCACCTTCAGCCGCTCCCGCAGCAGCGCCAGCACCAGCGCCGGTTCCTGATGGAACGCGGCCAGCGCCAGCGGCACCGCCAGCCGTACCCCCCGGTCCTCGGAGTCCACCAGCGACAGGAAGACGTCGGAACCGGCCGTCACCGCCGACGCGGCCATCGCGTAGTTGGCCGCCGACTCGAACTCATCGCCTTCCGGGTCCAGCTCGTCGTCGCCGTCCAGCTCGATCCCGCCGATGCTGGTCAGCAGCTCGACGACACCGCCCCGGTCCGGCACCTCCGGATCCGCCACCAGCTCCAGCAGAAACGGTATGCAGGCCAGCGTCGAGTCGTACACATCGCCCTGGTGGTGCACCGCGCCGTACATGCCGTCCAGCGCCGACTCCCGTACCTCGGGATCGGCCGACGCCAGCCCCCGCAGCAGACCGGGCACGTCACCGGCCGGACCGTAGGCATGCTCCAGACCGGTCCACTCGACCTCGTCGATCCCCCCGAACACGCCCGCCTCCTCCCCGAGGCTCCGTCTTCACGAAGCACCACAGGCATACGCCCACAAGGGGTGGATCCACCACCCCGTTCGAACCATTCGTTCGGTGAGAGTGTGCACCACCTACCCGACGCCGAGTCGGTTACGGCCGGACATGGCGAGGTTATTGCCCAGGAGGGCCGGGGACTGGTCCCATGGTCGGGAACGCCACGCCCGGTGGCGGCGGCCGAAGGTGAGGTCATGACGGTGTCACTGCGCGTCACACCGGCAGGCGACCGGCTGTACGTCCGCGCCCGCGACGGCCGGATCGTCGCCTGGTACGACCGCGAGGGCGGCGGCGAGGGCGCCCGGGGCGCCGCCGAGGCTGGCCGGATCCGCCTGGTCCATACGTCACTCCGCGCCGAAGTGCTCGCCGTACTGGCGCCGTACGTCACCGGGGACGTCACGGTCGGGCCCCCGCCCGTACCCACTCCCGCCGAACTGACCCGGCTCGCCCTCCACCCCGACGACGACCTCGCGCCCAACCGGCCCGGCGAGGCCCTCCACGCGGCCCTCGACCACCTTCCGCCGCCCGGCCGGCTCGGCCGCGACCCGCACCGGGCCGCCCGGGCCCGGCTCGCCGCAGAAGAGCGCGTCGGCGCGTCCCTCGACCGGCTCGGCGGGGAGGGCTGGCGGATCCTGCACTCCCTGCCGCTGCCCGGCGGCGACCGGATCGGCCATCTCGCCGTCGGACCGGGCGGCGTCCTCGCCGTCCATACGGTGCCCGCCCGCCGATTACGGGTCGTCGTCGCGAACGGCGAACTGCGTACGAGATTCCGGCTCGACGAAGACGTTCCGCCGCTCCGCCTCGCCCGCCGCCAGGCCGAACGCGCCGCCCACGCCCTGGCGACGGCGGTCCGCGCGGTCCTGGTCGTGGTCGACGCGGCGCGCCTGGAGGTCATCCCGCCCAGGCCGAGGGACGTACGGATACTCCGGGACGCGGACGTCCCGGCGCTGGGCGCGCTCGGCGGCGTCCACAAGCCCGCCGACGTCGAATCCCTCTTCGCCACGGCCCGCGCGCGTCAGACGTGGCACCGGGCGTGACGCGTCCCGCGACTCAGCTCACTGGACGAAGTTCTTGTTGATCAGCAGATCCAGGATGTCGGTGCGGTAGTTGGGGAAGTCCATCGGCACGATGCCGAAGCGGGCCCGCTGGTGCCGCCGGGGGTCCAGATACGAGTAGACGCTCGGGAAGATCTTCTGAGCGCCGATGGAGGGGTTCGGGATGGGCCCCTTCGCGGTGCTGGTGAAGTTGATGAACATCTTGGACGAGTTCGGGTTGAGGAACGCACGGTCGAACTGATCGGCGATCGCCCGCCGCTTCGCGTCGTCCGAGACGTTGTACTGATCCTGGATGTCGCAGTGGTCACCGCCCCAACGGAGGGTCGCCCAGGGGTGGTCGAAGTTGGTGAGCAGGACGACCTTCCCCCGGGCCTGCCCCAGGGTCGGCCACGACGGATCGGTCCGGAAGATCGAGCGGAAGTTCATGGACGGGTCGTCCATATGCCAGTTGAAGCGGCGCATGAACTCATTCGCGTTCAGCTTGTTTCCGCCGCTGTATTCGTTCTTGACCCGCATCACGACGACCTCACGCGGATTGTCGCGGAGGAAGTTCTGGCAGTCGCGGAGCACGTCCTGGTAGCGCTTGTACATATAAACAGGGCCGTGGTAGAGCCCCATTTCGTGCTGGGTCCCCGCCAGGCCGTTCAGCCGGATATCGAGAAATCTGATGCCGTTGCCGAGCTGCGTCGGCAGATCCCAGTCCTGGCACTTGGGTACGGAGCCCCCGGTGACGGAGCAGGTGTTGTGGGTACCGGGGATCGTCAGACCGGTGATCGGCAGACTGCTGGAGAGCGAGCCCATCCAGGACCGGTAGGCCCAACTCGCGGCACTGGCCGGAGCCGAGGCACCGAGCACCGATGCGGTGGCGAGGCCGCCGGCGCCGGCGCCCCACTTCAGAACGTTACGACGGGTAGGGCTCATCCACGCACTCCAGTTCGTTCCGGTGTGGTCGTTCATCACACGGCCGAAAAAAGGGCCGAACCCGGCCGCGCCAACTCTCACGCGCCCCTGCTCCGCCCCGTTTTCCGGCAGGGGTGATACGGCCATCCGGTCACACCAGTACGGCCGTTCCCCCCGATGATCCGTTCGGTGGAAGAGAGGGGGCACCGCCCCCGGAGGTTGCCTCCCGCTGGCCCTAGTTCCACCCGTCGAGTGATACCTGAGAGTTGCCGCCCAAGTACTGATGCAGGGCGCTGGCGGTGGTGTCCACGAAGTTCTCGGGGACAGCGTCGGCGTCGATCCAGCGGACCTGGGAGTGCTTTCGTGGTTCGCGGTTCTCGGTTTCGCCGGTCCATTCGTGTGCGGCGAAGACGACGGTGAGGAAGCCGTTGGGGGCTTCGACGCCCCAGGCGCCGTGGATGATGTGGGCGACCTTGAGGGACTCGGGCTTCACCTTGATGCCGGTCTCCTCGTAGAGCTCGCGGACCGCGGTTTCGGTGATGGGCTCGCCCGGTTCGCTCTTGCCGACGGGGAGGTCCCACATTCCCTGGGCGAACTTCGCGTTCTCGCCGCGCTGGAGGAGAACGACACGGTTGGCCGCCTTGTCGTGGACGATGACGGCGGCGACCAGCAGAGTCATCGATTCGAGCGCCGGCTTGAGAGCCTTCGGCTGTTCGTCGGTCTGCTGGGCCACGATGTTCCTCTCGTCGGGCGGGTCGTTGGGCATGTTAGGCGAGGGCTTCGCGGGCGCGGCGGGCGAGATCGGCGGCGCCGGGTACTTTGCGCCGCTGGTAGACCGCGAGAGTGGAGCGGATCGAAGTGATCGCCTTCCGGGTCCGGTCTGAGGTCATGCCCTCCATCAGGACCAGGGCCTGGCTCCAGGCGGCGACGGCTTCGTCGGCGCGGGCCTGGGCGGCGAGGCTGTCGCCGAGGTCGGCGTGGGTGAGGGCATGGACGCGCTTGTACTTCACGGGGTCCCAGCGGGTGAGGGCATCTCGGTGCTGCTGCTCGGTGCCGATGTGGTCGGCGAGGTCGGTCAGGGTACGGGCGGTGTGGCTGGCCACTGTGCCGGCGGCGGGGCCGCTCACGCGGGAGTAGCTGGGCTGGGGGCCGTTGTCGCGGAGAAGGGCGTCCTCGGCTGCGAGGAGGGCGCGTGCGGCCGACGGGTTCTCGTCGGTGGCGGCGTAGGCGCGGGCGTGGGTGATGTGGAGGAGCGCCTCGGTCTGGCCGTCGACGTGGCCGAGACCTGCGCGCAGGGCGCCCTCGACGAGGTCGACGCAGTGGTGGGGCTGTTTGAGGCTCAGGGCCTGGTGGGCGAGGGCGCGCATCATCCAGGCGGCGTGGCCGTGGGGGTCGGCTTCGCAGGCGAGCTGGTAGCCGACCTGGTAGTAGCGCTGGGCGGCGCCTTCGTGGCCCAGGTCATGGTGCTTCCATCCTGCGAGGTAGGCGAGTTCGGCGACGGCGCTGAAGGCGGCCCTACGTAAGCCTCCGCTGGGGAAGCGTCCACGCAGCATGGGGGCGGCTGTGTCGGCGAGGTATGCGGTGACAGTTGTCAGGCCGTGTCCACCGCCGAGGCGCTCGTCGGCTGCGCTGAAGGCGGCGGTGATCTGCCGTACGACGTCCACGTCCTCCGCTCCGACCAAGGACCCGCCGGTGCGGGCGCGGAGTATGCGGGTTGTGGCTTCATGGTCGTAGCCGAGCGGCATGGCGACACCGGCGGTGGTGAAGGCCGCGATGGCGAGAAAGCGGCGGTGCTCGACGTCGGCCCGGCCCAGATTGGTGGCGGCGAGGACGGGGTCGGGTTCTGCCGGCTCTTCGGCATCACCGGTCCGGAGGCCGATCTCGGTCTGGGTGACTGTACGACCCGCCCGACGGGACAGCGCCTCGGCCAGGTACTGACCTACCCGACCCGACGGAGCACGAGTGCCGTTCACCCAGTGCGAGACGGCCGACTTGTTGGTCTGAAGGATCTCGCCGTTCTCGGCAGCGATGCGCCGCACGTCTCGGGCGAGGGCCTCGTAGGTGCAGCCAGCCGCGTCGATGACGTCGCGCAGACGGGAGTTGGGGTCTCTCCGAACCGCCACGATCGCCTCCACTGCGGAGCTGTAAACCGCGTATACCGCTTCCACTGCCTTCCACCGTACCCACTGAGCGTGACCACCGGTTCACTTAACAGCAGCCGCCCGGAACGGCACGACCGTGATCCAGGCTCCCCCTTGGTCCGGGCGGCATCCCGAAGTTCCGTACGCCCAAACCGAGCTCGGGCATTCCTGCGCCCGAACCCGGCCGATCAGAGACGGAGACACGGTGACCACCATCGACACCACGGCCATCACGGTCGAGCTGACCGAGGCGTTCGACCCACGCTGGAGCCGCTTGCCCGGAATCCAGGTCGACGGCCGACGCATCACGATCGACCCGGCCGAGTACTTCTTCCGGTTCGAGTCGAACACCTGGCTCGTCGCCGACTGGGAGCTGGTCAAGTCCCAGCTCCTGAACGCGGACGAGACGACCGAGAGTGCGGTCGAGCAGCTCGCGCTCGACTTCATCAAGCAGCACGGCGAGTCCACGTCCGACGCGGCCCGCGTCCTGGTCAACGCGTACGAGGTGTACACCTACCTGTTCCGCGACGAGCACCTGGCCGGCCTCGGTCTGCCACAGATCACCGCCGAACACCTGAGGATCCTCCGCGAGGCGGCCACGCTCATGGCGCTCAACAAGGTGGAGCTCGACGGGCACATCTCCAACATCGGCCCGTGCTGGTTCTTCCCCGCCGCCACCTCCGTCGTCTTCGACCTGGACGACGAGACGGGCGGGATGCTCGACGAGGTCTACCACGGCGGCTGGTTCAACGAGCACCGCCGGATCGAGTCCATCAAGGCCCACGCCGCCCTCGGCGGCCGACTCGTGCACGGCTGCCAGTCCGTGCCGGACCAGTCCGGTGGCGTGGTCGCGCCCTATGGCGCCTCGATGGCCACCTTCCGCGAAGACCTCGCCACGTTCAAGGCGGGCTACATCGAGCAGGTCTACGCCCACCGCGTGAACCCCATCGCGTAACCCACCCGATCAGGCTCCGGGGTGGGCCGGCATCTCCCGCCCACCCCGGACGCCACCATCTCCCGGAGCCCCACGTGACCACGAACCCCAGCGCCGAACTCCTCGGCAACCTGCTCACCGTGGCCGGCCAGACCACCGCCGTACGGGAGGAGGTACGCGTGTGGTCCATGTCCGGCGTCGAGCGCGTCACCTTCTCCGACGGTGCCACGGCCATCTTCAAGTACGCCAAGAAGCCCTTCGACAACGAGGACCAGGCCCTCCGCCTGGCCCACAACTTCGGTGTACCCGTCCCCCAGGTCCAGGCCTCCGCCGTCCTGGACGGCTGGCTCGGCATGCTCATGGAGGACCTCGGACCGTCCATCCGCGAGGCCGACGACTTCGACGGCGTCGCCGCGGCCGTGATCCTGCACGGCACCCGTACGGCTCTGCCCTTGTCCGTACTCGACCAGGAGCGGCTGCGCGCGCTGCCCGCCCAAGCGCTGGAACACCTCGAACGGCTGCGCAAGGCCGACCGATGGCAGGACGCCGACGACGTCAAGGACGCGCTCGACCAGATCGCCGAGGCCGCCGAGGCCCGCTCGGCCGGAGCGACGATGGAACCGTTCGGCTGGGTGCACTCCGAGTTCCACCCCACCAGCCTCCACATCGGCGAGCGCGGTTGGCGGCTGCTGGACTTCGCCCGCGCCTTCACCGGCCCCGGCCTGCTCGACCTCGCCAGCTGGCACGGCACCATCGAGCCCCCGTACTCCGCTCGCCTGGGCGTCTTCCTGGAGCAGTACGTTGCCGCTGGTGGCACTCCCGACGCCCTCGCCCCGCGCGGCGGGCTCACCGCCGAGAGCTGGGCCCTGGGCTGGCACCGCATGTGGGCCGTCGAGTGGTTCCTGGAGCAGTCCATCCGCTGGATCAACGATCCGGCCACCGATCCCGCCTACATCAAGGCCGTCCGCCGCCACCTCGCAGACGTCCTCCACCTCTTGGAGATCTGACGTGCTCGCCCAGGCTTCCCCATGGCACGCCCACGCCCTCCAACGCACCGCCGCCGGACTTGCCGAGCCCCTGTCCGTGCCTGCGCGGATGGAGTGGACCACGAGGCCCGGCCAAGGTCCCGGAGCCGAGATCCTCGGCCCCGACCTGCGCGGCAAGCGGCTCCTGGAACTCGGCTGCGGCCCCGGCCACAACGCCGCCCACCTCGCCACCCGTCATAGCGCCCGTGTCACCGGCGTCGACCTGGTCGGCCTCCAGGTCCGCCGCGCCCGCTCCCACTACGGACGGTTGAACAACCTCACCTTCGTCGCCGACCATGCCCTGTACTACCTGCACGCCTCCGACGAGCAGTTCGACGTGATCTACTCCGTCTTCGGCGCCGTCGGTCTCGTAGCCCCCGAGCTCCTGCTCCCGGCCATTGGCCGGCGCCTCACGACCAGCCGGGTGCTCGCCTTCTCCGTCCCGCACCCGCAGCGCGGCGGCCGAAGCCCTTCCGGCGACGACAGGCATCGCCGCGATTTCATCACCCTTCCCGACCACACCAGGCTCCCCGTCGCCCGCTGGGAGTTCGACATAGCCCGCTGGGAGAAGCACCTCAGCCGGGCGGGCTTCCGGCTCACCTCGGCCCAGGAGTTCCCCGACCCCCGCATGGACCACTGGGCCACCACCCTGCTGATCCGCGCCCGCAAGCTCTGACCAGCCATTCGCCCCGGCTTCCCCTGGAGGAACCGATGCGCCCGCCCTACCTGCTTCTCGACATCGACGGCGTCCTCATACCCTTTCCCGACGAGCACGGCTCGACCCCGGCCACGCACACCCGCCACGATGTCGTCCCCGCCGGCCGGAGAGTCGACAACCCGGTCACCGTCTGGCTCGACCCTGCCCACGGCCCCATGCTCATGGACGTCATTCGTACCGGCCTGGTCACCCCGGTCTGGTGCACCAGCTGGCGCCAGGACGCCACCATCCTCATCGGCCCGCTCCTCGGCCTTCCGCCCCTGTCGTACGTCGATCTCCCACGTCCACGGATCACCACGAGCCACCCCAATGGCTACCTGTGGAAGCGCGACCACGTCGACGTCTGGCTCGGCGACGCCCCCGCCGTCTGGATCGACGACGATTTCACCGGCCTCGACCACGCCTGGGCGGCGGAGCGCACCGCAAGGGGAACACCGACCCTCATCGTGCAGCCGGACCCGTATCTCGGGCTGCAGCCCGAGCACCTGACCGAACTCACGACATGGGTCTCGCAGTTACCCACAGCCCGCGCCGTCTGACGCCTGATACGCCCGGATGTTCCCGCCACGACGCGTGTGGCGGGAACTCAACCGCGAGTGCGAGCTGCTGGTGGCCCGTGGGCTGCGAGGTGGACGTACTGAAGTCCTGGATGTGAGGCCGCGCAGGTCCGGTCGTCCCGTCCGCGTTCTGACGCGGTTGGCGGGGCTAGTCCGCGACGAAGGGTGCGTACCCGACGGGGATCTCACTCACCTGGAGGTCGGAGAAGAGCAAGGTCAGGCTGTGCGCGTTGGTTTCGATGCGTACCTCGTGGAATTCGATGCCGAGAGCCTTCGACCAGTGTCTGGTTGCCTCCGACTCGGGAAGGAGGCGGGCTCCGGGGTGCAGGGCGTGCCACTTGACGCCCCATACGTATCCGTCGAGGTCGGCGCCGGTTTCGTGGTCGATGAGCCGGTCGTCCAAGGAAATCTGCCAGGTCTCCGCCGGAACCGACGTCTCGCACCGGGCCTGGACGCAGTACCGGAAGAGGTAGCGCAGGTAGGACGGTGCGGTGCCGGTACGGGGATCAGCCGTCGCGTAGACGATGACCTCGTAATCACGCATGTAGTTCGTGTATCCGTGGTGCACGACGGCGTGATCGAAGGTCTCGTCCAGTATTCGTGCAAGCGCAGCGGTGTCCATGGCGCCCTTCTACCTCACCGGACGAGACCTGCGACAACGAGATTCGCCCGGATACGGCCTACGCGATCTCGTCGTCGGGGGAGGGGCCGGCGCCGTGTTCGGCCGCGCAGGTGGGGCAGGCGTACTGAACGAGTGGGGGGCCGCTGGCTCGTTCGGTGACGCCGACTATGACGGGGGCTCC
>NZ_JBEYIS010000063.1:0-37985 GCF_040635975.1 Streptomyces sp. NPDC006798 | reverse complement strand
CTCAACTCTCGTCGCTCGGTCCGGGGGGGGGGGGGGGGGGGGGGCGCGCCCCCCCCCCCCCGGCCCTCCGGGCGAGGTTCGAACGGGCCGCCGTCTGCCGTGAAATGTTGTCGGCCGACTGCGGCCCGTCTGTGGCTTGTCGCGCGGTTCCGCCCCCCTACGCCTTCGGCATGGGGGGACCCCCAGCACTACCTGGGTTGCCCTCCTGACTACCCTCGGAAAGAGGCTGCCCCCTTCCAAGGGCGGGGCCGTGGAGAGCATTTAGGGACGCGGGGAACTGCGCGACCAGCCACCGACCGCGCGCGGCCGCCCGACAACCTTCGTCCCGCTGGGCGGATGGCGTGGCCCTCACCCGGAGGGCCAAGGCGCTGGGGGTCCCCCCATCGCCGAAGGCACAGGGGGCGGAACCGCGCGACCAGCCAGCCACCGGCGCGCGGTCGCCCCACAACACCCGCCCGGCAGGACGCACCGCGCGGGCCTCACCCCGAGGGCCAAGGCGCGGGGCCCACGTAGAGCCGCCTCAGGACTCGGCGGGCCCCCCGGCAGGCGGCATCCGCGCCAGGGCCGCCTCCGCCGCCGCCGCCAGTGAAGGGCGCGTGCCCGCCGAGGTGAGGACGTCGCGGGCCCGGGGGTCCCCCAGTGCGCCCAGACCCTCCACACAGGCCAGTGCCAGCCGCCGGTACGGGTCGCCCGGTGCCAGCCGCCGGCGGAGCACGGTGATGAGCGCGGGCGCGGATTCCGGGGCCCGGAGCCGGATCAGGAGCCGTACCGGGACCAGCGCGTACGCGACTCGGAGTTCATTGGTGGCGAGTGCCGCCGCCGCCCTCGCCGTCCTCGGGTCGGCGAGTTCGTGGAGCGCGTGCGCCGCCGAGGCGCAGCGCTCAGGGTCCCGGTGGTTCAGCAGCAGGACCAGTGATTCGAACGCCCGCCGGTCCCCCGCGCCGCCGAGCCGGAACGCGGCCAGTTCCCGTGCCCACAGCGGCTGCCCGGGCGCGGTGAGGACGGCCGCCAGCTCCTCCCGGTCCGCCGTCACGAGGAGGCGTTCGTACTCCGTCGAGCCGCCCGACTCGCGCCGCAGCCGCCGGGCCAGCGACCGTAACTCGTCGTCCATGGTCGAAAGCGTAGCGACGATCCGTGGCGGGCCGGTCGCGGATCGCGACCCAGATCACACCGGAGGGGTCCGCCCGGGGTCTGGCGCGCTCGTTACCCGCCGGTTAACCTCAACTGAGCGGGTATCCCCCGTGATACGCCCCGCGGCGGCCTGGTGACGCAGCCGCCGCGAGTGCGGTCGGTTCGGCGAACAGCACAGTACGGCGCGTGAGTCGGTCACGCGCCGCGTACGGCACGGCCCGGGACGGGGCCGCCGTTCTCACGCACCCCGCGCGACAACCGGGTGCGCCCGCACAGTACAGCCCGGGCGGCACCGCGCCGCGCGCCGGTCTCCGCTCGGCCGGCGCGCGGCCCGCCGCCGCCTTCCCGTTGAGTCGTCACTCACCCCTTGGAGTCCCCGGATGGACCCGATGGACATCCCCACCACCCCCCTGCGGACCGTCGCCGTCGTCGGTCTCGGCACCATGGGCACCGGTATCGCGGAGGTGCTCGCCCTGGCCGGCCGCGAGGTCGTCGGTATCGACGTCGCCGAGTCCGCCGCCCGGCGCGCCGTCGCCGCGGTCGAGGAGTCGACGGCGCGTGCCGTGGCGCGCGGCCGGATCACCGGCGCCGAGCGCCGGGCGGCACTCGCCCGGCTCCGGACCACCACCACCCTCCGCGCCGCCTCGGACGCCGATCTGGTGATCGAGGTGGTCTCCGAGTCGTACGAGGTGAAACAGCGGGTGATCCGGGAGCTGGACGGGATCGTCCGGCCCACGACGATCCTCGCGACCGGCACCAACGCGCTGTCGGTGACCCGGCTCGCGGCGGACTCCCACCGCCCGGAACGGGTGCTCGGGATGCACTTCTTCAACCCGGCCCCGGCGATGCGGCTGGTCGAGGTCGTCTCCTCGGTCCTGACCGCCGCCTGGGCCGTCAGCGCCGTCACCGGGCTCGCCCGGGAGCTGGGCAAGGAGCCCGTCGAAGTGGGCGACCGGCCCGGTTTCGTCGCCGACGGGCTGCTCTTCGGCTATCTCAACCAGGCCGCCGCGATGTACGAGTCGAAGTACGCGTCCCGGGAGGACGTCGACGCCGCGATGCGGCTCGGCTGCGGACTGCCGATGGGCCCGCTGGCGCTGCTCGACCTGATCGGCGTCGATACGGCCCGTACCGTCCTCGACGCGCTGTACGCCGAGTCCGGGGACCGGCTGCACGCGCCCGCGCCGATCCTGCGGCAGCTCGACGCGGCCGGACTGACCGGCCGCAAAACGGGCCGGGGCTTCTACACCTACGCCGGGCCCGGCTCGGCCCAGGTGGTGCCCGACGCGCTGACCCCGTCCCCACTGGCCGCCGGTGCCGTGCCCCGGGAGATCCGTACGGTCGGCGTGGCCGGATCCGGGACCATGGCGAGCGGGATCGCCGAGGTCTTCGCCAGAGCCGGATACGACGTGGTGCTCGCGGCCCGCTCCACCGCGAAGGCCGACGCCGCGAAGGAACGCGTCGCGGCATCGCTCACCCGCTCCGTCGACCGGGGCCGGACCACGGCGGAGGCCCGGGACGCGGCCCTGGCCAGGATCGGGACCGCCGGGGCCCTGGACGCCCTGGCCGGGGCGGATCTCGTACTGGAGGCGGTCGCGGAGGACCTCGCCGTCAAGCAGGCCCTCTTCACCGCCCTCGACGGGATCTGCAAGCCCGGCGCCGTCCTCGCCACCACGACGTCGTCGCTGCCGGTGGTGGCCTGCGCGCGGGCCACCACCCGGCCGCAGGACGTGATCGGCATGCACTTCTTCAACCCGGCCCCGGCGATGAAACTGGTCGAGGTGGTGCGGACCGTACTCACCGGCGACGACGTCCACGCCACCGTCCGGGCGCTGACCGCCACGATCAAGAAGCATCCGGTGGACTGCGGCGACCGGGCCGGGTTCATCGTGAACGCGCTGCTCTTCCCCTATCTCAACAACGCGGTGAAGATGCTGGAGCAGCACTACGCGACCGTCGACGACATCGACGCCGCGATCAGACTCGGCGGCGGCTACCCGATGGGGCCGTTCGAACTGCTCGACGTCGTCGGACTCGATGTCTCCCTGGCCATCGAGAAGGTCCTCCACCAGGAGTTCCGCGAGCCCGGCCTGGCGCCCGCGCCCCTGCTGGAACACCTGGTGGCGGCGGGGTGCCTGGGACGCAAGACGGGACGCGGCTTCCGCGAGTACGCCCGGCGGTGAACCCGGCGCCACCCGTGACCGGGGGCGGGGTCACGGGCGGCGCCGCGCCCCGGGACGGGCGGGCCCGCGCCCCGGGACGAGCCGGGCCGCCCGTCCCGGTGTCCACGGAGCCGACCGCGGGCGCGGCGATACCTACCCATGCAGTACGTTCGGGTCATGGCCCAGCCCCCTGATCCCCGCAGTCGTACGAACCGACCGAAGTCCGCCACGGACGCGCCCGAGAGCGCCGCGGGCACCCGGGCGGCCGCACAGCGCCTGAAGATGCGCCGAGAGCTGGCGGCGGCGGCGATGGAACTCTTCGCCACCAAGGGGTACGAGGCGACCACCGTCGACGAGATCGCGGCCGCCGCCGGGGTCGCGCGGCGCACCTTCTTCCGCCACTTCCGCTCCAAGGAAGAGGCCATCTTCCCCGACCACGACGACACCCTGGTCCGCGCCGAGGCGGTACTGAACGCCGCGCCCCCGCACGAACACCCGCTGGACACCGTCTGCCGGGGCATCAAAGAAGTCATGCGGATGTACGCGTCGTCCCCGGCCGTCTCCGTCGAACGCTACCGGCTCACCCGCGAAGTCCCGACACTCCGGGAACGGGAGATCGCGTCCGTCGCACGGTACGAACGCCTCTTCACCCGCTACCTCCTGGGCCACTTCGACGAACGCGACCACCACGACGGCAACGACGACCCCCTGCTCGCGGAGGTCGCCGCGTCGGCGGTCGTCACCGCGCACAACCACGTCCTGCGGCGGTGGCTCCGGGCGGGCGGACAGGGCGATGTGGAAACCCAGCTGGACCACGCGTTCGCCATCGTCCGGGACACCTTCGGCACCGGCATGATGGGCGCCACCCGCACCCCCGCGGTCGAGACGTCCCTGGTCACGGTGGCCGAACCGCACGAAGAGGTCCTGGTGGCGGTGGCCCGCACGGACGCACCCCTCCCCGACGTGATGCGCACGATCGAAAAGGCGCTCCAGTCCCACCGGAGCGCCTCCCGCGGAGACGCCTCCCGCTGAGGGTTCCTGGTCCCCGGGCCCGCCCGGTGCCGGGGTCGCCTGTGCCAGGCGGGCCGCTTGCGCCGCGCGCCCCGGGGCGCCTGGTGCCGGGGCTGCCGCGTCGTGCGGGGCCGTTCGCGCCTCAGGCGCCGGCGGGGCGGGGGCGCCTTCCGCTGTGGGGTTCCTGCGCCCCGGGGGCCCCTTTGTTCTCGGGTTCCTCGCGGCGGCGAGGTTGCTCGCGCCTCAGGCGCCGGCGGGGCTGAGGGAGATGTGACCGTTGCTCCAGCGGTATGCGGGCGCGCTTGTGCAGTGTCGGGAGGGTCGGTGGCCTCCGGGCTCACCTCCTCACGGACGGCGGAAGTGCGGGTCTTCTTCAGGAGACCCGTCTCTTATCCGCCGTCCTCCCCCAAAGCTGCCTTTGGGGGGGACCCCCAGGGGGCGACCCTGCACCCCCCGACCACGCCGACTGGTCATGCGTCTTTGTGCTGGAGCCCGTCCCGGTGGAGGGGAGGGTGCCGCTTGGTGTCGGTGGTCCACCCGCTGCCCGGTGGAGGGTTGCCCGCGCAGTTCCCCGCGCCCCCAAACGGGGCCCGTCCTCCTTGACGAGGCCGGTGAAGGGGGAGGTGGTCAGGGGCGCGGGGAACTGCGCGAACAACCACCGACGGCCCGCGGTCAAAACTCCTCCGGAGGAGGCACTACCCCCCGCCCGGAGGCCGCCCCCGTCGCGAGGGCGGCAAGCAGGGGATCCAGGGGCTCGGGGAACTGCGAGACAAGCCACCGACGGCCCGCAGGCCGACGACGACATCAGGCCGCCGGAGGCGGCCCGGGTCGTAGCGCTCACCCGGAGGGCCACGGCCCCACAAGAAAGAAATGTGGCACGGAGTGTCTTGTCAGGCGGCACCCAGTGTCATAACGTAAAAGCGTCCGGGCGGCCGGGCCCGAGTCACCAAGCTCACCGGTCCCGTCCCCGCACCCCGCGCGCACCGCGCGCCCCGCGTGCCCGGACGCCTGCGTCACAGGCTTTCCGTCGTGCGACCGCACGAACCCGCTCCACCCCCGCCGAACCGACGGCACACGCATACCTCCACAGCAGCTGCACCGCCCCTCACCCTCTTCGGGGTCCGCGAGGACACCCCGACGCGCTTTGCCGGAGGCAACACCGTGAAGGAAATCCTTGACGCGATCCAGTCGGCGGACGCCACGCCCGCGGATTTCGCGGCGCTGGCCGTTCCCGAGTCCTACCGCGCGGTGACCGTGCACAAGGACGAGACCGAGATGTTCGCGGGCCTCGCGAGCCGGGACAAGGACCCCCGCAGGTCGCTGCACGTCGAGGACGTCGCGGTGCCCGAACTGGGGCCCGGCGAGGCGCTCGTCGCCGTGATGGCGAGTTCCGTGAACTACAACTCCGTCTGGACGTCGATCTTCGAGCCGCTCTCCACCTTCGGTTTCCTGGAGCGGTACGGCCGGGTGAGCGATCTCGCCCGGCGGCACGATCTGCCGTATCACGTCATCGGTTCGGATCTCGCGGGTGTGGTGCTGCGCACCGGGCCCGGGGTGAACGCCTGGCGGCCGGGCGACGAGGTGGTGGCGCACTGTCTCTCCGTGGAGATGGAGTCGTCGGACGGGCACAACGACACGATGCTCGACCCGGAGCAGCGGATCTGGGGCTTCGAGACGAACTTCGGCGGTCTCGCGGAGCTGGCGCTGGTGAAGTCGAACCAGCTGATGCCGAAGCCCGCGCACCTGAGCTGGGAGGAGGCCGCGGCGCCGGGGCTGGTGAACTCGACGGCGTACCGCCAGTTGGTGTCCCGTAACGGCGCCCAGATGAAGCAGGGCGACAATGTGCTGATCTGGGGCGCGAGCGGTGGGCTCGGCTCGTATGCCACGCAGTTCGCGCTGGCCGGCGGCGCCCATCCGATCTGTGTGGTGTCGAGTCCGAGGAAGGCGGAGATCTGCCGGGCGATGGGCGCCGAGGCGATCATCGACCGGAACGCGGAGGAGTACCGCTTCTGGAAGGACGAGCGGACCCAAGATCCGCGCGAATGGAAGCGGTTCGGGGCCCGGATCCGGGAGCTGACGGGCGGTGAGGACGTGGATATCGTCTTCGAGCACCCGGGCCGGGAGACGTTCGGCGCGTCGGTGTACGTGACCCGGAAGGGCGGCACGATCGTCACCTGCGCCTCGACGTCGGGCTATCAGCACGAGTACGACAACCGCTATCTGTGGATGTCGCTGAAGCGGATCGTCGGCTCGCACTTCGCCAACTACCGGGAGGCGTGGGAGGCGAACCGGCTGATCGCCAAGGGGAAGATCCACCCCACGCTCTCCAAGGTGTATCCGCTTGCGGAGACCGGGCAGGCGGCGTACGACGTGCACCGCAATCTCCACCAGGGCAAGGTCGGCGTGCTGGCGCTGGCGCCCCGGGAGGGGATGGGGGTGCGGGACGGGGAGACCCGGGCCCGGCACCTCGACGCCATCAACCGGTTCCGGAACGTCTGAGGGCCGGGGAGATGACGGACTCCGGGCAGGAGAAGCCGCGGCCGAAGGACCGGCCGTGGCTGATGCGGACGTATGCCGGGCATTCCACGGCGGAGGCGTCCAACGAGCTGTACCGGCGCAATCTCGCGAAGGGTCAGACGGGTCTGTCGATCGCGTTCGACCTGCCGACGCAGACGGGGTACGACCCCGATCACGTGCTGGCCCGCGGCGAGGTCGGCCGGGTCGGGGTGCCGGTGGCGCATCTGGGCGATATGCGGCGGCTGCTGCGGGACATCCCGCTGGACCGGATGAACACCTCGATGACGATCAACGCCACCGCGATGTGGCTGCTGGCGCTCTACCAGGTGGTCGCCGAGGAGCAGGGCACCGAGATCACGGCCCTCCAGGGCACCACGCAGAACGACATCGTGAAGGAGTATCTGTCCCGGGGGACGCATGTCTTCCCGCCGGGTCCGTCGCTGCGGCTGACCACGGACATGATCGCCTACACGGTCAACCACATCCCGAAGTGGAATCCGATCAACATCTGCAGCTACCACCTCCAGGAGGCCGGGGCCACCCCGGTTCAGGAGGTCAGCTACGCCATGGCGACGGCGGTCGCCGTGCTGGACGCGGTCTTCGCGTCCGGGCAGATACCCGACGACCGCCGGGGCGAGGTGGTGGGCCGGATCTCGTTCTTCGTGAACGCGGGCGTCCGCTTCGTCGAGGAGATGTGCAAGATGCGGGCCTTCGGCCGGATCTGGGACCGGATCACCCGGGAACGGTACGGCGTCGAGGACCCCCGGCAGCGCCGGTTCCGCTACGGCGTCCAGGTCAACTCCCTCGGGCTGACCGAGGCCCAGCCGGAGAACAACGTCCAGCGGATCGTGCTGGAGATGCTGGCGGTCACCCTGTCCCGGGACGCCCGGGCCCGGGCCGTACAGCTGCCGGCCTGGAACGAGGCGCTGGGCCTGCCCCGGCCCTGGGACCAGCAGTGGTCGCTGCGGATCCAGCAGGTCCTGGCGCACGAGTCGGACCTGCTGGAGTACGACGACATCTTCGCCGGGTCGCATGTGATCGAGGCGAAGGTGGCGGAGCTGGTCGAGGCGTCGCTGGCGGAGATCGCCCGGATCGAGGAGATGGGCGGCGCGATGGCCGCCGTGGAGTCGGGGTATCTGAAGTCGCGGCTGGTGTCGTCGCACGCGGAGCGCCGGGCGAGGATCGAGGCGGGCGAGGAGAAGATCGTCGGCGTCAATGTCTTCGAGGCCACCGAGGAGAGCCCGCTGACCGCCGATCTGGACGCGGCGATCATGACGGTCGATCCGGCGAACGAGGCACGGGTGGTGGCCGGGCTGCACACCTGGCGGGAGGGGCGGGACGAGCCGCGCGCCACGGCGGCGCTGACCGCCTTGAAGCGGGCGGCGATGGGGACCGGCAATCTGATGCCGGTCACCCTGGAGTGCGCCCGGGCCGGGGTCACCACCGGTGAGTGGAGCTGGGCGCTGCGGGAGGTGTTCGGGGAGTTCCGGGCGCCGACCGGGGTGTCGGGCGCGCCGGTGGCGGTGGCCGCCGAGCCGGGGAGCCCGCTGGCCGCGGTACGGGTGAAGACCGCGCGTACGGCCGCCGATCTCGGCGCCGGGCGGCTGCGGCTGCTGGTGGGCAAGCCGGGGCTCGACGGGCACTCCAACGGTGCCGAGCAGATCGCCGTACGGGCCAGGGACGCCGGGTTCGAGGTGGTCTACCAGGGCATCCGGCTCACGCCCGAGCAGATCGTGGCGGCGGCGCTGGCGGAGGACGTGCACTGCGTGGGGCTCTCCATCCTCTCCGGTTCGCATGCCGAACTGGTGCCGGACGTGCTGGCGCGGCTGCGGGCGGCCGGGGCGGGTGATCTGCCGGTGGTGGTCGGCGGGATCATCCCGGGCGCGGACGCGGCCCGGCTGCGGGCGGCCGGGGTGGCCGCCGTCTTCACCCCCAAGGACTTCGGTATCACGGAGATCATCGGCCGTATCGTCGACGAGATCCGGCAAGCACACCGGCTCGACCCTCTGGAGGTTCCCGTATGACCCGCCCCTTCGCCGACCGTCCGTCGCGGCCCCGCCGCTCGTGTCTGGCGGTGCCCGGTTCGAATCCCCGGTTCCTGGAGAAGGCCCAGGGGCTCGCGGCCGACCAGGTCTTCCTGGACCTGGAGGACGCCTGCGCCCCGCTGGCCAAGCCGGAGGCCCGGCACACCGTCGTGAAGTTCCTCAACGAGGGCGACTGGGGGAACAAGACCCGGGTGGTCCGGGTGAACGACTGGACCACCGAGTGGACGTACCGCGACGTGGTGACCGTCGTCGAGGGCGCCGGGCCCAATCTGGACTGTGTGATGCTGCCGAAGGTGCAGGACGCCCAGCAGATCGTGGCGCTGGATCTGCTGCTCACCCAGATCGAGAAGACGATGGGCTTCGAGGTCGGCCGGATCGGTATCGAGGCGCAGATCGAGAACGCCCGGGGTCTGGTGAACGTGGACGCCATCGCCGGCGCCTCGCCCCGGCTGGAGACCATCGTGTTCGGCCCGGCGGACTTCATGGCGTCGATCAATATGAGGACGCTGGTGGTGGGCGAGCAGCCGCCGGGCTATCCGGCGGACGCGTACCACTACATCCTGATGCGGATCCTGATGGCCGCGCGTACGCACGACCTCCAGGCGATCGACGGCCCCTATCTCCAGATCCGGAACGTGGACGGCTTCCGCGAGGTCGCCGGGCGGGCCGCGGCGCTGGGGTACGACGGCAAGTGGGTGCTGCACCCGGGCCAGGTGGAGGCGGCGAACGAGGTGTTCTCGCCGTCGCAGGAGGACTACGACCACGCCGAGCTGATTCTCGACGCCTACGCCTACTACACCTCGGAGGCGGGCGGGAGGAAGGGTTCGGCGATGCTCGGCGACGAGATGATCGACGAGGCCAGCCGGAAGATGGCGCTGGTGGTCTCGGGCAAGGGCCGCGCCGCCGGTATGACGCGTACCGGCTCCTTCACACCCCCGGAGGCATGAGCACCATGCAGTTCGGCCGCACCTACGAGGAGTTCGAGGTCGGCGCCGTGTACAAGCACTGGCCCGGCAAGACGGTCACCGAGTACGACGACCATCTGTTCTGCCTGCTGACCATGAACCACCATCCGCTCCATCTGGACGCGCACTACGCGGAGGGGTCGACGGATTTCGGGCGGAATGTGGTGGTGGGGAACTACGTCTACTCCCTGCTGCTGGGGATGTCGGTCCCGGACGTGTCGGGGAAGGCGATCGCCAATCTGGAGATCGAGTCCCTGCGGCATGTCGCGCCGACCTTCCACGGCGACACGGTCTACGGCGAGACGACGGTCCTCGACAAGACGCCGTCCCGGTCGAAGGCGGACCGGGGAATCGTCACGGTGGAGACCCGGGGCCACAAGCAGGACGGCACCCTCGTCTGCGTCTTCCGGCGCAAGGTGATGGTGCCGACGAAGGCATATGTCGACGACCGCGGCGGGGAGCAGCCGGGCCGCCCCGAACCGAAGGAGCAGGTGCGGCGATGACGGGACGACTGGCCAGGACCGAAGGGCTGACCGGGGTCCAGCGGGAGATCGTGGCGACGGTCAGGGACTTCGTCGACAAGGAGATACTGCCGGTCGCGACCGAACTGGAGCACCGGGACGAGTATCCGGTGGCGATCGTGGACGGTCTGAAGGAGCTGGGGCTCTTCGGGCTGATGATCCCGGAGGAGTACGGGGGTCTCGGCGAGTCCCTGCTGACGTACGCGCTCTGTGTCGAGGAGCTGTCCCGGGGCTGGATGTCGGTCTCGGGCATCGTGAACACCCATTTCATCGTCGCGTACATGCTCAAGCAGCACGGTACGGCGGAGCAGAAGGACGCCTTCCTGCCGAGGATGGCCGCGGGCGAGGTCCGGGGCGCGTTCTCGATGTCCGAGCCGGGGCTCGGCTCGGATGTGTCGGCGATCACGTCGAAGGCGGTCCGGGACGGCGACGAGTACGTCCTGACCGGCCAGAAGATGTGGCTGACCAACGGCGGGACCTCGTCCCTGGTCGCGGTGCTGGTCCGAAGTGACGAAGGACACCCCGGGGGAACCGCCCCGCACAAGTCGATGACCACGTTCCTGATCGAGAAGGAGCCCGGGTTCGGCGAGGTCATGCCGGGTCTGACCATCCCCGGCAAGATCGAGAAGATGGGCTACAAGGGTGTCGACACCACCGAGATGATCATGGAGGGGCTGCGGGTCCCCGCCGACCGGGTACTCGGCGGCGCGACGGGCCGGGGCTTCTACCAGATGATGGACGGGGTGGAGGTGGGCCGGGTCAATGTCGCCGCCCGTGGCTGCGGCGTCGCCCAGCGCGCCTTCGAGCTGGGAATCTCCTACGCCCAGCAGCGCCACACCTTCGGCAAGCCGATCGCCGGGCACCAGGCCGTGCAGTTCAAACTGGCCGAGATGGCTACCAAGGTCGAGGCCGCCCATGCGATGATGGTGAACGCTGCACGCAAAAAGGACTCCGGGGAGCGAAACGACCTGGAGGCCGGGATGGCCAAGTATCTGGCGTCGGAGTACTGCAAGGAGGTCGTCGAGGACGCGTTCCGTATCCACGGCGGTTACGGCTTCTCCAAGGAGTACGAGATCGAGCGCCTGTACCGGGAGGCCCCCATGTTGCTGATCGGTGAAGGGACCGCCGAAATCCAGAAAATGATCATCGGACGCCGACTGCTGGAGGAGTACCGAATCCAGGGTTGATCGTCACGTTCGCCCGGGTTTAAACCTCCCGATGACGCGAAGTGGATCACATCCTGTGCTCGGTATCCCGTCGCCGACTCGGCTTCTGGCTTTCCCAGTTGCTACCCGCAACCGCTAGCATCGCCGGAAAGCCGCCGTCCCCGACAACCGCGGCATTCATCCGCTACGAAGGTCATCCATGTCCCACAGCCAGAACTCTGCACCACGCGACGGATTCCCCAAGGGGCGTCTGGCCCGCGGAGCGTCGCCATGGCTTCTGCCGACCGTCGCCACCGCGGCCGTCAGCCTCGCCCGGGCCCGCCGCTCCCGCAGTGCCGCGATCATCGCCGTACCCGCCACCGCCCTCGCGGCGGGCATGCTGTGGTTCTTCCGCGACCCCGAGCGCGAGATCGCGGAGGGCCGGGTCATCTCGCCCGCCGACGGTGTGGTGCAGAGCATCATGCCGTGGAAGGACGGGCGGACCCGGGTCGCGATCTTCATGAGCCCGCTGAACGTCCATGTGAACCGGGCTCCCCTGGCGGGCACGGTGACCTCCGTCGAGCATGTCCCCGGCGGCTTCGTTCCCGCTTTCAACAAGGAGAGCGAGAACAACGAGCGGGTCGTCTGGCACTTCGACACCGAGCTGGGCGACATCGAGATGGTGCAGATCGCGGGCGCCGTCGCCCGGCGCATCGTGCCCTACATCCCGGAGGGCACCAAGGTCGAGCAGGGCGACCGTATCGGCCTGATCCGCTTCGGCTCCCGGGTCGACCTCTATCTGCCCGAGGGTGTCGAGGTCGCGGTCGAGGTCGGACAGACCACCACCGCGGGGGTGACTCGCATTGACCGTGATTGATCCGGATACCCAGGCCAAGGGCTGGTCCGGGGAGAAGGCCCCGGGCAACCCGGAGGCCGAACCGGACACCGAGGAGATGCCCCTCTCACTGCGGCTCTCGATAGCGGACACCCTCACCCTGGGTAACGCGACCTGTGGATTCATGGCGGTGTACTTCACCACCACCGGAATCCTCATCCCGCATATGCAGGGCAGCACCGAGTCGGGCATGGCGCGGCACAGCGCCGCGACCGCGGTGATCCTGATGCTGCTCGCCGCGATCTTCGACCTCTGCGACGGTCTGGTCGCGCGCAAGCTGCGCAGCTCGCCGATGGGCGCGGAGCTGGACAACCTCTCCGACCTGATCAGCTTCGGACTGGCCCCGGCCTACTTCGTCCTGGTCTACGGCATGGTCGCGGACGACGCCCATCAGCGGGTCTCGGCGGTGGCCGCGATCGTGGTGCTGCTGGCGGTCGTCCTCAGACTCGCCAGATTCTCCTGCGTCACCATGAAGGACGGCATGTTCCAGGGCATGCCGAGCCCCTTCGGGGCGCTGACGGTCGTCTCCATCGTCCTGCTGGAGCTGCCGTTCATCCCGACCCTGCTGGCGATCATCGGTACGGCCTGGCTGATGGTGAGCCGGGTCGAGTACCCCAAGCCCCGCGGCATCCTCGCGGTGGCGATGCTCGGCTGGATCGTCTCCGCGATGGGGCTCCTGGCGGCCTGGGCGTTCGACGCGCCCGGCGGCCAGCTGCTGCTCCAGACCGGCTGCGCGCTCCAGGTGGTGCTGGGCGCGGTGATCCCGCTGTTCGCCACCGCGCGCCGGGTCAACACCTTCCGCTACAACCGGCGGGAGGCCAGGGCGGCGCAGCTGCCCTAGCCGGGGACGGCGACCTTCTTAGCGAAGGGCCGGGGCCGGACGCGACGGAGCGTCCGGCCCCGGCCCTTTTGTGCCGGTCCTCTTCGGCCTGTTGCCCTCTCCCGGCGCACCGCTACTTCTGGGACCATCGGCGGTCATGGCAGGGGGAACAGCACTTCACGAACTGTTCGAGAAGGGGGTACGGACCGCCGGGAAGGACCGTACCGCCGTGATCACCGACCGTGTCCGGCTGTCCTACGGGCAGCTGGGCACCCGGGCCGACCGGCTGGCCCGTCATCTCGTCGCGACCGCGGACATCGGGCCCGGTGATCTGGTCGCCGTCCGGACGCTCCGGGCCCCGGATGTGATCGTCGCGGCGCTCGCCGTACTGCGGACCGGGGCCGCCTTCACCGTCGTATCGCCCTCGGCCCGGGAGCCCGCCGAGCTGGCCGGGGCCCGGGCCGTCATCAGCCACCGGATCCACTCCGGCCGCCTCACCTCCACACCCGCCCGCCCGCTGATCCTGCTGGACGGCGACTCGGCCGCGATCGACGCCCGGCCGGGCACCCCGCTCGACCCGCCCGCGGGCACCGACGCGGCGCTGCTGTTCACCGCCGGGACCACGGGCACGCCCCGCGCGGTGCCCGTCTCGCACGCCCGGCTGACCGCCGCGTACGCCGCCTGGGCCGAGGTCTTCCGCCTCGGGACCGACGACCGGGTGCTGGTCACCTCGGCACCCGACACGGCCGCCTTCACCGCCGCCTGGGTCCGGGTGCTGGGCGCGGGCGCGACCCTGGTCCTCGGTACCGGGGAGCCGTACACCGTCGCCGATACGGACCCCGTGACCGCCGACTCCCTCACCTCCGCCCCGAGAGGCCCGCAGGACGGGCTGCGGCTGCTGGTCGTCGGCGGTGAACGGGTCCGGCTCGCCGATCATGTCGCCCTGGAGCGGCGGCTCGCGCCCGGCACCCGGCTGATCGGCCTCTACGGCCCGGCGGAGGTCGCCGGCTGCGGTACCTGGTTCGAGACGGCCCAGCTGACCGGACCGGTACGACGGCCCGAGCGGCCCGCGTACCTGGGGCAGCCGTTCGCCGGGGTCACGGTCGAACTGCGCGGCAAACGGATCTGGCTCACCCCGCCCGACGGCGGCGACGCGATCCCCACCGGCGATCTGGGGCGCCGCGACGGCGACGGGCCGCTGGAGTTCCTGGGCCGGGCCGCCGACCGCTTCACGGCGGGCGGCCGTACGGTCGACCCGTACCGGGTCGAGACCGAGCTGGTCGGCCACCCCGCGATCCGGGACGCCGTGGTCGGCCCGGACGGTTCGGCCGACGGCCGCCCCATCGCCCATATCGTGGCCGAGCCCGGCCACTCCCCCGACGAGACCCTGGTCCGGGCCCATCTGACGAAGACCGTGCACGCGTCGGAGATACCCCGTGCGGTGATACGGATCGCCGCCCTGCCCCGTACGGCGGCGGGCCGCCTCGACCGCACCGCCCTCATCCTCCCGGCACCCCGCCCCGACGGCCCCCGCACCCGGCCCGGCCCCAGTGGCAAGGGCGCCCCCCTGACCCGGGACGAGACCCTGCGGACGGTGGCCGCGCCAGCGATGCTGATCGCCCTGGTGCTGTCGATCTCCCTCACGAACGTCCTGTGGCCCGGCTCCACGGACCTGTCGATCGTCCCCGACCCGTGGGCCTGGTACTTCCGCGGCCTCTACCTCGCCGAGCACCTGGCCTTCGTCGCGGGCGTCGGCTTCCTGATCGCGGGCCGCACCCTGATGCCCCGGGACGCGGCACCCGGCCGGCTGACGGCCCTCGCCCACCTGGCGATCGTCTATCTGCTGGCGTCCTGGTGGCCCCAGGACAACTTCTACCGTCTGGCGGCCAAACAGGACTGGGAGCGCCAGGCCGCGCTGGTCTACGCCTTCAACATCCCTTTGATGCTGGCGGCGGCGGTGGTGGCGCTCTGGGCGTGGTGGGTGGGCTCCCGGGAACGCGAACGGGACTGACGCGGCGCCGCCGGGCGCGGCCCGTACGGGGACGGTCCTGCCCCATGCTGTCGTATGCCGACTACGGCACCGTCGTGGCTTGTCGCGCAGTTCCCCGCCCCTGGTCGCCCTCCTCGTCGCCCTCGCGGCAAGGCGGGTGCACCTTCTCAGGGGCGGTGCTGGGAAGAGCGTTTAGGGGCGCGGGGAACTGCGCGACAAGCCACCCACGGGCCGCAGACCGCGAACAACATCAGGTCGCCGGGCGCGCCCGGGTCGTGGAGCTCGCCCGGAGGGCCGAGACGCTGGGGGCCACCCGGCTGGCGCCGCGGAGAGGGCGAGGACGCTCGGGGGTCAGAGGGTGTGCGCGGCGCACTCCGCGCGGACGAAGGCGTCCACCGCCGCCAGGTGGTCCCGCGTCGGCGCCGCGATCGCCAGGCCCACGTACGGGGCGGGCGCGTACCCGGCGGTGGGGATCGTCGGGACGAGCACCGTGCCGAGCGTCGCGCAGCGTTCCGCGAGCCGGGCCAGGAACGCGATCAGCTCCGCGTCCGGGAGGCGCGCGCCGAGCGGTACGTGGTCGAGGGTGCGGACGAGTCCCCGTTCCGGGCCGCCGCCCGCCTCCGCGAGCCGTCGGCGGATCATGAACGCGACCGAAGGGCCGGTCAGCCGCAGATTGGTCTCGGCCGGGGCGAGCCGCCCGGCCGCGTCCTCGATGTAGTCCACGTCGAACCAGCCCCGGTAGCCCGTCGCGGCCAGCTCCGTACCGACCGCGTGTCCGAAGCGCGTGGCGCGTTCCGCCGTGGCGCCGGTGACGGCTCCGGGGCCGACGGTGGCGCCCCGGTAGGCCGTACCGTCCATGGTCATCGCGGCGACGCCGACGTCGTGGACCGTGCCGGACGCGTCGATCAGCCCGTCGTAGGTGGGGTGGGAGCCGCCGTCGACGTACTCCTCCAGCAGCAGGCCCCGGGGCAGGGTGCGGGGCCGGGGCCGGGCGGTGTGGATCACGGTGCCGGAGCCGCCCGCGCCGTGCTCGGTCTTGGCGACGGTCCGCCGCCCGGCCCGGGCCCTGGCGGCGATCAGCCGGGCGGCGGCCCGGCGGTTCGCGGGGGTCCAGCGTTCGGGCGGCCGGATCCCGGGGTGGCCGGGTGCCAGCCGGGCGAAGAGTTCACGGGAGGCGCGTTTGGATTCGTACCGCAGGACGTCCGGCGGCAGGGCCGTCCCGTCGAGCCGGGCGACGGCCGGGGTACGGCCCCAGGGGACGACGGGGGTGTCGTGCCAGCGCTCGCCGAGGCCGCCCCGGGCGAGCAGGGCGGCCTCGTCGGTCTCGTCGTACAGCTCGACGGTGGACCAGCGCAGCCGCTCGGCGACCAGGCCGAGCCAGCCGTCGGGGATCCGGCCCGGGAGGACGACGGCGGCGGGGTGGAGTCCGGTGAAGGCGGCCAGGCAGGCGTAGTGGTCGGCGGCCTCCCGGCGGGCCGCGCCGCCGCGCCCGGTCGTCGCCGGTGCGAACTGTGCCTGGAACTCGGCGACGTTCCCGAGGTGGACGGCGCGCCGCCCGCCCGCCCAGGCCCGGGCCCAGCCGGGCCGGGCGGGGATCGGCACGGTCAGGGCGGGCAGTGGGGCGCTCTCCGTGCCGGGTACGGGCCGGGCGCCGAGTGCGCGGTAGAACCCGACGGCGTGCGGGTCGGACTCGACGGTCAGCCCGGTGAAGCCGAGTGCCCCGGCCTCCTCGACGGCATGGGCGTACAGGGCGCGGCCGAGCCCGGCCCCCATGGCGTACGGCGCGACGAACAGCAGCCCGATCCGGCCGTGCGGGGGTGTGCCGTCGAGGCAGACGAGCCCGGCGAGTCCGCCGTCGGGCGCCTCGGCGACGGCGATCCGCCGCCGGGGGATGTCGGCGGCGGTGACGGTCAGCTCGTCCCGGCAGGCGGCGATGAAGGCGTCGTCGTATCCCCAGTGGGCTTTGGAGGCGAGGACGAGCGCCGTGGCGGCCCGGGCCTCGGCGTCGGTGGGTCTGGCGGGACGGATCCACACCCTCGGTGTCCTCCTGTCGGTGGTGGAGCGGTGGTGGAGCGGCGGTGGCCGGGACGGGCCCCGGCGAGCGGCGCCGTGGCTTCACGTCAGGTAGTCGCGGGCGATGTCCTCCGCCACCCGCTCCAGGAGCTCGCCCGCGTGTGTCATACAGCGTTCCGGGTCGGGTTCCACGGCGGTGAGGGGGTAGGCCCGGCGGATGCCGGTCCGGGCGAGTTCCTCCGGCGGCAGGGTGAGCTGTCCGCAGACGGCGACCGTCGTGACGCCCCGGGCGCGGGCCGCGGCGGCGACCCCGGCGGGGGCCTTGCCGTACGGGGTCTGGGCGTCGAGGGAGCCCTCACCGGTGACGACGAGGCCGACACCGTCCAGCGCGCGGTCGAAGCCGAGGACGTCGAGCATCACCTCGATACCGGGGCGGAAGACCGCGCCGAGGGCGACGAGGGCGCCGTAGCCGACGCCTCCGGCGGCACCGGCGCCGGGCTCGGCGGACCGTTCGGGGCCGAGGACGTCGGCGTAATGGCTCAGGGCCGCGTCGAGTACGGCGACCTCGGCGGGCCCGGCGCCCTTCTGCGGCCCGTAGACGGCGGCGGCGCCCCGGGGCCCGGTCAGGGGGTTGCCGACATCGCCCGCGAGGACCGGTCCGAGCTCCCGGAGGCGGGGGTCGAGCCCGGTGAGATCCGCGGTGGCGAGATCGGCGAGGGCCGCGCCGCCGGGCGGCAGCGGCGCACCGTCGGCGGCGAGGAACCGGGCGCCGAGGGCCGTGAGCATTCCGGCGCCGCCGTCGGTGCAGGCGCTGCCGCCGACGCCGAGGACGACGTTCCGGGCGCCCGCGTCGAGGGCGGCCCGCAGGACTTCGCCGCAGCCGTGACTGGTCGCCGTCAGCGGGGCGAAGACCCCGGCGGGCAGCAGCCGGAGCCCGGCGGCTTCGGCCAGTTCGACGACGGCGGTGCCGTCCCGCAGGGCGTAGGCGGCGGTGACGGGTTCGCCGAGCGGCCCGGTGACGCGTACCGTACGCCGGTCGAATCCGGCGGCCACCGCCGCCGCGACCGTGCCGTCGCCGCCGTCGGCGACGGGCAGGGACGTGACGTCGAGGCCGCGCCCGGGGACGGCCCGGCGCAGCCCCCGCGTCACCCGTTCGGCGACCTGGGCCGCCGTGAGGGAGCCTTTGAACTTGTCGGTCGCGACGAGCACCCGGGGAGCTCGCCCGGACCGGTTCACCACGCCGTCCGTCACCTTGCGTCCTTTGCCGTCGAACAGGCAGTCGCGCCGGGGCGACCCTATCGGGGCGCCGACGCCGCCGCCCGGTGATGCGGCCGTGACCGGGCGCGCGACGCCGTTTCCGGGTTCGAGGGGGGTACGGATCACCGAACTCGCCCGCCTTGTGGTCCGGCTGACGGTGGAACATGCCCCCGTCACGGCCGGACCGGGCCGGAACGGGAGAATCCGTGAACGCTCGTCCGTGAAATTGCATCGGAACCGGAATCCGGGCCCCGGAACCCCTGGCTCTGCACCTAGGCTGCGGGGGTGACCACGGATCATGACAGCGACAGCGCTTACAGCGCCTATATCGCCACCCTGCCCCGTGTCCTGTCCGCCGCGGGGATACTGCTCCGGGACGAACTGGGCCGACTGCTCGTCGTCGAGCCCAATTACCGCGACGGCTGGGCACTGCCCGGTGGCACGGTCGAATCGGACGGCGGAGAGACGCCGAGGGAGGCGGCCCGGCGCGAGACGCTGGAGGAGATCGGGCTCGACGTGGAACCCGGCAGGCTGCTGGCGGTCGACTGGGTACGCGGCCCGCTTCGGCCACCGATCGTGGCCTATCTGTACGACGGCGGGGTGCTCTCGCCCGAACGGCTGGACGGTATCCGGCTCCAGGAGGACGAACTGCTGTCGTGGCGGCTGATCGACCGCAAGGACGTACCCGACTATCTGCTGCCGCCCCTTGGTCACCGGGTCGCGGCGGCGCTGGACTCGCTGGACTCGGGCTGCGGGGCGGTCGAGTTGGTGGACGGGCATCCGCTGCGCTGAGCGGCTGAGCCTCTGATCCGGGGTCGGCGGGGCGGGAATTCCCGCCCCGCCGTTCGGTGTTGACATCGGTACGGCCCGCGAGAGCCCGGGCCGACGGCATCGAGCCGCGCGGTCCCGGCGGAACTCCACCGGACCGCGATCCGATACGGGGAGGCATGTCATGGCCGGAGACACGGCGATCATCTTCCGTTCCGAGGAGCCGGAGGACTCCGGTACCCCGGAGCCCGCGCCGGTCCGGACCGGGCCCGACGGCGCGGCGACCCATATCCTCACCGCGCCCACCCCGGCCGCCGCCGCGGCCCTGGCCGCCGCGTACGCGGAGCGGGGGACGACCACGGTCGAGCTGTGCGGTGCGACGGGCTATACCTGGGCGGCCGAGGTCGAGGCCGCCGTCCGGGGCCGGGCCCGGGTCGGTACCGTCCTCTTCGGCTTCGATTCCCTGATCGACGTCGCCCGCTACAAGCGGCGTGCGACCGCGGGCGAGGCGCAGCGGGAGCTGTTCCTGTACGTCCAGCCGGGCGCCGACCCGGCGAAGGACCGGTTCGTCCGCCCGGCGGGCCCGAGCACTTCGACGTTCGTCGCCGTGCCGGAGGCTTCGGCCGGGGCGGCGGTCGCGGCCGAGTTCGCGGACTCCGTCCAGCTGATCGAGTTGTACGGCGGCTGGGACGGGGAGTCGGTGGCGGCGGTGATCCGGGCGGTCGAGGAGCGGGTCCCGGTCGGGGTCGCGGTGCACTCCACTCCCCGGCCGGCCGACCGCTGACGACCGGCCACCGGCGGCCGACCGCTCACCGACCGCTGTCGACCGCCGATCGGCCGCGAAACCGGCGGTGGCCTGCGGAAAGTCATTCGCACCGGGCCGGATGGCGTGTCTAGGGTCGTGGTATGACTCTCGTCGCCATGCTCAGCGGTGCCGGTATCTCCACCGACTCCGGGATCCCCGACTACCGGGGGCCGAACGGCCTGTGGAGGCGTGACCCCGAGGCCGAGAAGCTCGTCACGTACGACACCTACATGGCCGATCCGGAGATCCGCCGCCGCTCCTGGCAGATGCGCCGGGCCAATGCCGCGCGCGGCGCCGAGCCCAACGCGGCGCACCGGGCGGTCGCCGAGCTGGAGCGGCGCCCGGGGGTGGCGCTCCGGGTGGTCACCCAGAACGTGGACGGGCTGCACCAGGCCGCGGGCCTGCCGGAGCGCAAGGTCCTCGAACTCCACGGCACCACGCACTCCGTGGTCTGTACGGGCTGTGGGGCCCGGTCCGCGATGGCGGAGGCGCTGGCCCGGGTCGACGCGGGCGAGCCGGATCCGGCCTGCCGGTCGTGCGGCGGGATCCTCAAGTCGGCGACGGTCATGTTCGGCCAGCCGCTCGACTCGGACGTCCTGGGGCGGGCGATGTCGATCGCGAAGGCGTGCGAGATCTTCATCGCGGTCGGCAGCAGCCTCCAGGTTCAGCCCGCGGCGTCGCTGACGGGGATGGCGGCGGAGGCCGGGGCGCGGGTGATCGTGGTGAACGCCGAGCCGACGCCGTACGACGCGATCGCGGACGAGATCGTCCGTGAGCCGATCGGTACGGCGCTGCCCGGGCTGCTGCGCCGGGTGGCCGAGACCGCGGGGGACGTCTGAGCCGGGGGCGGTACGCCGCCGGTACGCCGCCCCGGAGTGTTCGGGCCCTGTTCGCCGGAGCCGCCGGAGGGATCCGGAACGTACCCCTCAGTCGTCCGGGTCCCGGGCCATCCCCGAGGCCCGGGCGATGCCCTCGACCTCCCGCCGGTCCGCCTGGTGTCTGCTCTCCCGGCCGTCGATCCGGTCGCGCAGATCGCGCAGCCGGTCGGGGTCGTCGGCGACATCGGGCGGGACCAGCGACATCACCTCTTTGGCGTGCTCGCCGTCGCCGAGCCGGGCCACGACATGCTCGGCCCGGTCCTCGTGGCCGGGGCGCATCGCCCCGATCAGCCCGATGAGCTGGAGCAGTTCCTGCCGTACGTCGGCGGTGAACAGCTCGCGCTCCTCGTCGTCCAGGCTGAGCCGGGCCGTACCGCCGCCCTGTTCGGCCCAGAGCCGGACGATCTCCATCAGCAGCCGGAACTGGGGCTCGGGCATCCGGGCCCGCAGGGTGTCGACATAGAGCAGATAGCGCCGCAGGGCCAGTTGCTCCGGTTCGTCGCCTCCGCCACGGCCTTCCCCTCTCGCCACCGGTCCACCGACCGGGCCCGTCGGTCCCACGGGTCCGGCCGGGCCCGCGTCCACGGGGGGTGTCTGCCCGGCCGGGCGGTCGCCGACACGGGAGTTCGACGCCGTCCGGCCCGGATCGGACACCCGGGAACCGGCACCGGCCGGAGGGCGTCGTTCCCGGTGGCCGGGGGTTCGGCGGGCGGAGGGGCGCGGGATGTATCTGTCCGGGGACGACTGGTGGCTCGCGCCGTTCGCCGTGATGGTGCTGTGGCTGTTCCTCGGCCCGTTTCTGATGGCCGCCGCGGGCGCCTGGTACGCACACCGTCCGGGGCGCCGGCCCCTGTTGTGGGCGGCCGTCCCGGCGCTGGTCGCGGTGGCCGCGCCGTTTCACGTGCTGGCGCGGTCCGTGGAGTGGGGCCGTCCCGGCGTGTGGGACACCGTGGTCTCGTACCTCGCCGGGTACGTCGGTGTGATCACCGTGCTGCCCTGGCTGGGCGGTTGGGGCCTGACCCGTACGGTGCGGGTGCTGCGCGCCCGCCGGGTGCGAAAGGCGGCCCCGGCGACTCCCCCGGCCTAGAAAAGCGCCTCCGGGGTGTCCGTGCGGCCCGATTCGAAGGCGAGCAGCCGCTGTTTGCGGTCGAGTCCGCCGCCGTAGCCGATGAGATTGCCGGTGGAGCCGATCACCCGGTGGCAGGGGACGATGATGCTGATCGGGTTCTTGCCGTTGGCGAGTCCGACCGCGCGGGAGGCGTTGGGGTTGCCCAGCTCGTCGGCGAGTTCGCCGTAGGTGCGGGTCTCGCCGTAAGGGATGGTCAGCAGCCGCTCCCAGACGCGGCGCTGGAAGTCGGTGCCGCGCAGCCGCAGCGGCAGATCGAACACCGTCAGTTCACCGGCGAAGTAGGCGTCGAGCTGGCGGACGGTGTCCGTGAAGGGCTCCGTGGCGGGCTCGCCGAAGGTCTCCTCGGCGGGGCGGTGGCGCTGCTCGGACATGTACACGCCGCTGAGGACACCACCGGTGGCCACGAGGGTGAGGGGCCCGTACGGGCTGTCCATCACCATGTGCTGTCGGTCGGTTCCGGTCGTGCCGGTCTTCGGGGGCGTGCCGGTGGCGCGGGTCTCGCGGGTCATGCGGGGGCCTTCTCGTCGGTCGGGAGGTGGTTGATGGGATGGTCGTCGGTCGCCCACAGGTACTGGACGGCGTAGGCGCGCCAGGGCCGCCAGGCGGCGGCGTGGGCGGTGAGCGCGGCCGGGGTGGCGGGCAGGCCGAGGCCCGCGGCGGCCCGGCGCGTGCCGAGGTCGGTGGGGAGGAAGGCGTCGGGGTCGCCGAGGGCGCGCATGGCGATCACCTCGACGGTCCAGGGACCGAATCCGGGGAGCGCGGACAGTCCGGCCCTGGCCTCGTCCCAGTCGCTGTCCACGCCGAGGGCGAGCCGCCCGTCGGCGAGGGCGGTGACGAGGGTGGTCAGGGTGGTCCGTCTGCTCCGGGGCAGGGCGAGGGCCTCGGGGTCGAGCCCGGCGAGGGCCTCCGAGGTGGGGAAGAGATGGGTGAGGCCGCCCTCCGGGTCGTCCACGGGGTCGCCGTGGGCGGTGACCAGCCGGGCCGCGTGGGTACGGGCGGCGGCGGTCGACACCTGCTGGCCGAGAACCGCGCGGACGGCGAACTCGGCCGCGTCCACCGTCCTGGGCACCCGCCGCCCGGGAGCCTTCGCCACCAGGGGCCGCAGCAGGGGGTCCGTAGCGAGCTGCTCGTCGACGGCGACCGGGTCGGCGTCGAGGTCGAGAAGCCAGCGGCAGCGGCTGATCGCGATGGTCAGATCGCGGGTGTCGGTGAGCAGAAGCCGGCAGGCGATGTGGTCCGGGCGGGGGGCGAGGGCGACGATTCCGGTGCCGTACGGGAGGCGGAGGGTGCGCCGGTACGCGCCGTCGCGCCACTCCTCGACCCCGGGGACGGCGGTGGCCGCGAGATGTCCGAACAGGTTGTCGGGGTTGAGGGGCGCGCGGAACGGCAGCCGGAGGGTGATCGCCCCGGGGGTGCCGGGTCCGGCGCCGTTCGTGCCGCTCGCGCCGTTCGCACCGCCGGGGCGGCGGGCGGCCCGGGCCCGCAGCTCCCCCGGGGCGAGGGCGAAGACCTCGCGGACGGTGCCGTTGAAGGTACGGATCGAGGAGAATCCGGCGGCGAAGGCGATCTCCGCCATCGGCAGCCCGGTGGTCTCGATCAGTACCCGGGCGGTCTGGGCCCGCTGGGCCCGGGCGAGGGCCAGGGGTCCGGCGCCCAGCTCGGCGCTGAGCTGCCGTTCGATCTGCCGGGTGGAGTACCCGAGCCGGGCCGCGAGCCCCGGTACGCCGTCGCGGTCGACGACCCCGTCCCGGATCAGCCGCATCGCCCGGGCCACGGTGTCGGCCCGCGCGTTCCACTCCGGGGACCCGGGGCTGGTGTCGGGACGGCACCGCTTGCACGCCCGGAACCCGGCCTGCTGGCAGGCGGCGGCGCTGGGGTAGAACGTCATGTTCTCCGGCTTGGGCGGAACGACCGGGCAGCTGGGGCGGCAGTAGATCCTGGTGGTCAGAACGGCGGTGAAGAACCAGCCGTCGAAGCGGGCGTCCTTCGACTGCACGGCGCGTACGCACCGCTCGATGTCGGTGTGCATACGTCCCAGGATCCCCCACGGGGGCGCCTCGGGCTGGCGAGAATCCGACATGGGGGTCGCGCGGGCAATGGGGGGCCAGTGCCCGGCCCACCGGGCGCCGCGCCACCCGGGCCGCGCCCGGCGGCTGATTCATTTTCGCGGTCTGCGGACCGTGGGTGGCTTGTCGCGCGGTTCCCCGCGCCCCTGGTTGCCCTTCTCATCGACTTCGCCAAGAGGCGGGCCTTGCTTTTAGGGGCGCGGGGAACCGCGCGAACGGCCACGACGGCGCCGCGGTCGGCACACGACAGCACCCGGCAGGACGGTCCCCGTACCCCACCCGGAGGCCCAAGGCGCTGGGGGTCCCCCCATCGCCGAAGGCATAGGGGGCGGAACCGCGCGAACGGCCACGACGGCGCCGCGGTCGGCACACGACCGCACCCGGCGGGACCGTCCCCGTTCGGGGTTCGGGCCACACCAGGAGGGCCCTTCAGCGGCGTACCCCGCCCGGAGGGTCAGATCGTCGTCGCCGCGAGGACCGAGAGGAACTCCTCGTACGCGTACTCGTCGAAGAGCACGAAGCGGACCTCCGTCACCGGCGGGTGCGCCGATTCGCGGACCGTGTGGACCGCGATCCGCGCCGCGTCGTCCATCGGCCAGCCGTAGATGCCCGTGGAGATCGCGGGGAAGGCGACCGTCTTCGCGCCCAGCTCGGCCGCCAGCCGCAGTGACTCCCGGTAGCAGGAGGCGAGCAGCCCGCCCCGGTCGTGCTCCCGGGACCAGACGGGCCCGGGGGTGTGGATCACATGGTCCGCCGTCAGCCGCCCCGCGGTCGTCGCCACGGCCTGCCCGGTCTTCAGGCCCTTGCCGTAGTGGGAGGCCCGCAGGGCTCGGCAGGCCGCCAGGATCTCGGGGCCGCCCGCCCGGTGGATCGCCCCGTCCACACCGCCGCCGCCGAGGAGCGAGGTGTTCGCGGGGTTGACGATGACGTCGGCGTGCTGCTCGGTGATGTCACCGCGCACGAGGACGATGGCGGATTGCTGGCTCATGGCGTCATCATCCCACCGGAGACCGGCAGTTCGGCCCCCACCCGGGGCCGGGCGGGCCCGCACAGGGGTCGTACGGCGGCACACGGGGCGTCCGGGCGGCCCATGGCGTCAGCCGGCCGCGCCCGCCGTGCTCCGCAGCCGCCGCCAGACCGCCTTCGCGGCCCAGTGGCCGGACATCCCGTGGACGCCGGGGCCCGGCGGGGTCGCGGACGAACAGAGGAAGACCGCCGGGTGGGCGGTGGCGTACGGGACGCGGGCCAGTTTGGGACGGATGACGGTCTGGAGTCCGGCGAAGGCGCCGCAGGCGATGTCACCGCCGACGTAATTGGCGTTGTGCGCGGCGAGCTGGGGCGGTCCGGCGACGGCCCGGGCGAGGACGAGGTCCCGGAACCCGGGGGCGAACCGTTCGATCTGGCGCTCGACGGCCTCGGTGGCGTCGCCTTCCCAGCGGGCCGGGACGTGTCCGTACGCCCAGAAGACATGCTTGCCCTCGGGAGCGCGGGACGGGTCGACCAGGGTGGGCTGGGAGGTGATCAGGAACGGGGTCTTCGGGTCGCGGCCGGTGACGGCGGCCTGGAGCGCGGCCTCGATCTCCCCGGCGGTCGGGCCGATATGGACCGTACCGGCGGTCCGTGCCTCCTTCGCGGTCCACGGCACCGGCCCCGACAGCGCGTAGTCGATCTTGAAGACGGAGGCGCCGTAGCGGTAGCGGTCGTACGCGCTCCCCAGCCCGGCGATCCTGGCCAGAGCGGTCGGCGAGGTGTCGAAGACGTACGACCGCGCGGGCGGCAGCTCGTCCAGCCGTTTGACCTCGACGCCGGTGTGGATCGTGCCGCCGAGATCGCGGATGTACCCGGCGAGGGCGTCGGAGATCGCCTGTGAGCCGCCGCGCGGCAGGGGCCAGCCGCGTTCGTGCGCGGCGAGCGCGAACATCAGGGCGATCCCGGTGGTGGCGACGCCGGACGTCGAGGCGATCGCGTGCGCGGCGAGCCCCGCGAGCAGCCCGCGCGCCTTGTCGCCCTCGAACCGGCGCATCGTCCAGGTCGCGGGCCGCAGCGCCGAGAGTCCGAACCGGGCGAAGCGGTACGGGTCGCGGGGCAGCCCCTCCCACGGGGTGCGCAGGAAGTCGGCGGCGAGATCGTCCCAGCGGCCCGAGTAGGGCTCGACGAGCCGCCGGTACGCGCCCGCGTCCCTGGGGCCCAGGGACATCGCGCTCTCCCCCACGGACCGGGTGAGCACGGCGGCGGTGCCGTCCGGGAAGGGGTGGGCCAGCGGCAGCTCGGGGTGCAGCCACTCCAGCCCGTAGCGGGCCAGCGGCAGCGCCGAGAAGGCGGGCGAGCCGATCCCGAGGGGGTGGACGGCGGAACACGGGTCGTGCCGGAAGCCGGGGAGTGTCGACTCCTCGGTCCTGGCACCGCCGCCGATGGTGTCCCGGGCCTCGAACACGGCGACGGAGAAACCTCGGCGGGCGAGTTCGGCGGCGGCGGTGAGGCCGTTGGGGCCCGCGCCCACGACGACGGTATCGAGCATCGACGGCACCTTCGGACTCCATTCGTCAGCCGACGGCCAGCGCTGTCCAGGATATTCCGCGAGCGGTACGGGCAGCGGCGCGGGCCCCCGCCGGAGCCGCCGCTTGCCCGGGGCGGAGGAGGTCCTGCCCTGTGCTGTCGTGTGCCGACCGAGGCGCCGTCGTGGCCGTTCGCGCGGTTCCGCCCCCTATGCCTTCGGCAATGGGGGGACCCCCGGCGCCCCGGCCCTCCACCGCATCGCCGAAAGACCCGGGCCGCGCCCGGCGACCTGATGTTGTTCGCGGCCCACACCACCGTCGTCGCCGGTCGCGCGGTTCCCCGCGCCCCTCAATGCTCTTCCCGGCGTCGCCCCTGAGAGGGGCACCCACCCCGCGAAGAGGGACCCGCCTCTTTCCGAGGGCGATCGGAAGGAGCCTGGGGGTCCCCCATGCCGAAGGCATAGGGGGCGGAACCGCGCGAGCAACCCATCGCCGGGGCGCGGTCGGCGCACGACAGCACCGGGCAGAACCTTCCCCGAGCGCCGCGCGCTACGCGCGCAGCGCCTCGTGGACGCGGCGGGCCGTCGCGGCGTCGCGGGCCGCCGTGAAGGGGAGCGCGTTGCCGCCGCCGATCCGGAACGGTTCGCCGTCGAGCGTCAGATGCGCCCCGCCCGCCTCGGTGACCATCAGCAGGCCCGCCGCGTGGTCCCAGGCCGCTTCCCAGGAGAAGGCGACCGCGTCCAGCGCGCCCCGGGCGATGGCGAGGTACTCCAGACCGGCGGAGCCGCAGGGGCGGGGGCGGAAGCCGGGCACGTTCAGGCCGAGGAGGGCGTGCTTCTGCGCGTCGGTGGTGTAGTCGGGGTGGGACATGGCGATGTCGAGGACCGCGTCGGGTCCGGGCGCCCCGGCGCGCAGGGGCGTGCCGTCGAGCCGTGCGCCGCCGCCCCGGGTCGCGGTGGCCAGGATGTCGAGGGCAGGGGCGTACGTCCACGAGGCCAGCAGCTCGCGCCGGTGCGCCAGAGCCACGAGGGTGCAGAAGCCCTCCTCGCCGCGGACGAACTGGCGGGTGCCGTCGACGGGGTCGACGATCCAGACGGGCGCGTCGCCGTTGACGGCTTCGTAGACGGCCGGATCGGCGTGTACGGCCTCCTCGCCGACGACCACGGAGCCGGGCAGCAGCCGGGTCAGGGCCGCGGTGAGGTGCTCTTCGGCCAGCCGGTCGGCGGTGGTGACCAGGTCGTGGGGGCCGCTCTTCTGGACGACCTCGTCGGCGGCCAGCTGCCGGAACCTCGGCATGATCTCGGCGGCCGCGGCCTTGCGGACCGCCTCCTCGACGTCGGACAGGTCTCCGCTGAGAAAGTGATCGATCATATCTCCAGCTAAGCACGTCCGTGCAGACGCCACGCACGCGATCGGCGGTCCGACGTCCGGACTTCGCCGCGAATGGGTCACATGTTCGCCACAGGGCCACCGGGGCGGCGGGGTCCGCGCCCGGTGCCGTGCGGCCCGGCCTTAGGGTCGGGGCGCATGATCGTATGGCTCAACGGAACGCACGGTGCGGGCAAGACGACGACCGCGGCCCTTCTCCAGCCGCTGATCCCGGACTCCCGGATTCTCGACGCCGAGAAGGTCGGCGAGACCTTGATGGACATTCAGCCGGGGCTGCCCTGGCTGGACAATTTCCAGCACTGGCCGCCGTGGCGGCCGCTCGTGGTGGAGACCGCCCGCCGGGTGCTCGACTACACCGGCGGCACGCTGGTGATGCCGATGACCGTCCTGGTCGAGGAGTACTGGCGGGAGATCAGTACGGGCCTGGCCGGGTACGGCGTCCCGGTCCGGCATTTCGTGCTCCACGCCGACCGGGAGACGCTGCGCGGCCGGATCGAGGGGGACCAGGTCCTCGGCCCCTCCCCGTTCCGGATGGAGTATCTGGATCCGTACGCGGAGGCGGCCCGTACCTGGCTGCACGCCGATGCCGAGGTCGTCGACACCACCCGGCTCACGCCGGCCGAGGCGGCGGCGTGGATCGCGAAGGCGGTCAACACCTGAGCCGTACCGCCGGACGCGTCCACCGCTCGCGGGAACAAGGCTCTCCGGGAGACCGTTGATCCCGATGGCAAGGCCCGGTCCGGATTCCGTCCGGGTCCGGCGCGGGAGCGGTGGAGGCGTACGGTGCACGGAGAGTACAAGGTCCCCGGCGGCAAGCTGGTGGTGGTCGATCTCGCGGTCGAGGCCGGGCTGCTGAAGGACGTCCGGGTCAGTGGTGACTTCTTCCTGGAGCCGGACGACGCCATCGAGCGGATCGACACGGCCCTGGAGGGCGCCCCGGCGGATACCGACACGCCGGGTCTGACGGCCCGGATCGACGCGGCGCTGCCCCCGTCGGCGGTGCTCTTCGGGTTCACGGCGGAGTCGGTGGCGATCGCGGTACGCCGGGCGCTGGCGCAGGCCACGGACTGGCGGGACTACGACTGGCAGCTGATCCACGAGCCGCCGCAGTCCCCGGCGCTGCACATGGCGCTGGACGAGGTGATCACGGCCGAGGTGGCGGCCGGGCGCCGCCCGCCGACGCTGCGGGTGTGGCAGTGGGACGCCCCGGCGGTGATCATCGGCAGTTTCCAGTCGCTGCGCAACGAGGTCGACCCCGAGGGCGCGGCCCGGCACGGGGTGACGGTGGTCCGGCGGATCTCCGGCGGCGGCGCCATGTTCGCGGAGCCGCAGAGCACGATCACGTACTCCCTCTCGGTCCCGGATTCGCTGGTCTCGGGCCTGTCGTTCGCCGATTCGTACGCCTATCTCGACGACTGGGTGCTCGGCGCGCTCGGGGATATGGGCATCCGGGCCTGGTACCAGCCGCTGAACGACATCGCGACGGAGATCGGCAAGGTGGCGGGGGCCGCGCAGAAGCGGATGGTCGGCCCGGGCGGCGGGCCCGGCGCGGTGCTGCACCATGTGACGATGGCGTACGACATCGACGCCGACAAGATGACCGAAGTGCTGCGGATCGGGCGGGAGAAGCTCTCCGACAAGGGCACCAGGAGCGCGAAGAAGCGGGTGGACCCGCTGCGGCGGCAGACCGGCCTGCCGCGCGAGACGGTGATCGACCGGATGATCGAATCGTTCCGCGCGCGATACGGCCTGACGGCGGGCGAGGTGACGGACGAGGAGCTGGCCCGGGCCGAGGAACTGGTCCGGACGAAGTTCGGCCATGAGGAGTGGACCACCCGCGTTCCGTAACCACGGCCGGGCGTCCGCGTCCGGTTCGGCCGGCGAGGACCGGATGTCCGCCGCGCCCCGGGCCGCGTAGCCCGGTCCGGCCCCCGAGGCGGCCCGGTTCCGGGATGTGGTCACCGACCGCGAGCCGGACGCGGGTCCGGGTCCGCGACCCGCGTCGCGGCGCCTTATCAGCTCGACGACGGCGGTGGACGCGGGCGCGTCGGTCCGCTGGACGCTCCCCCGGTTCCATGAGCGGTGTGCCGGTGGCACGCAGGCGGTGCCGGATCTCCCGCCGCCGCGCCCGGACCGGGGTTCACGGCCCCGGCCGCCCCTCGTTCCCCCTCCCCTGCCGCCCGTGTCAGAGGGGCTGCCAGAGTTCGGCGAGCGCCGAGGTGGTGAGGACTTCGCCGGGGTCGCCCTGGGCGGCGAGCCGTCCGTCGCGGAGCAGGAGGCAGGCGTCGGCCGAGCGGGCCGCGTCCAGGTCGTGGGTGGCCTGGACGATCGTCACGCCGTCGGCGGCGAGGCCGTCGAGCAGCGTTTGGATCACCCGCCGGGCCCGTGGGTCGAGTCCGGTGGTCGGCTCGTCGAGGAGGAGCAGGTCGGACTCCTGGGCCAGCCCCTGGGCGATCAGCACGCGCTGGCGCTGACCGCCGGACAGCTCGCCGAGCTGACGGTGGGCGAGGTCGCCGACGCCGAGGCGGTCGAGGGCGCCCTCCACCGCGGCACGGTCTTCGCGGGTCAGCCGCCGCCATGGCCCGCGTACGCCCCAGCGTCCCATCTCCACGGTCTGCCGCACGGTCAGCGGCAGACGGTCCCCGACGGCTCCCCGCTGCGGGACGAAAGCGGGCGGCGGCCCCTCGCCGAAGTGCAGCTCCCCCGCTGTCGGGCGGATCACACCGGCCACCACTCCGAGCAGGGTGGACTTCCCGCTGCCGTTCGGCCCCACGAGGGCGGTGACGGCCGACTCCACCATCGAGGCGGTGAGTTGGCGGAGGACGGGGCGGCCGGGATATCCGGCGGACAGCCCCGTCAGACGGACGCGCGGGGCGTCGTCCCGGTGGTGCGCGGATCCGGAGGGTTTATTGAACATGATTTTCATTGTACTGTCTCGCCATGGAGTGGCTGACGGCCCCGTTCGAGGCGGCCTTTGTGCAACGCGCCCTATGGGGCGGAATCCTGGTCTCCGCGATCTGCGCGCCGGCCGGGACGTGGGTGGTGCTGCGGGGGATGGCCTTCCTCGGGGACGCCATGTCCCACGGACTGCTGCCCGGGGTCGCGATTGCCGCGCTCTTCGGCGGAAATCTGCTGGTCGGGGCGGTTGCGAGTGCGGCCGTCATGACAGCCGGAGTCACCGTCCTCGGACGCGCTCCCCGGCTGTCCCAGGACACCGGGGTGGGGCTGCTGTTCGTCGGCATGCTCTCCCTCGGCGTGATCATCGTGTCCCGGTCGCAGTCGTTCGCGGTCGACCTGACGGGCTTTCTGTTCGGGGACGTCCTGGCCGTACGGGAGGGGGACCTGCTCCTGCTGGCGGTCGCGCTGGTGGCGGCGCTGGCCGTCACGGCCCTCGGGCACCGGGCGTTCCTCGCCCTCGCCTTCGACCCGCGCAAGGCGCGGACCCTCGGCCTGCGGCCCCGGCTCGCCCACGCCGTCCTGCTCGGGCTGCTGGGGCTCGCGATCGTCGCCTCGTTCCATATCGTCGGCACGCTCCTGGTACTCGGCCTGCTCATCGCCCCGCCCGCGGCGGCACTGCCCTGGGCGCGCGGCGTGCGGGGGGTGATGGCGCTCGCGGCCCTGCTCGGGGCGGCGGCCACCTTCGCGGGGCTGCTGCTGTCCTGGCACCTGGAAACCGCGGCAGGAGCGACCGTCTCGGCGCTCGCCGTGGCCCTGTTCTTCCTCTCCCACGCGGGCTCCGCCCTGCGCCACCGCCGCCTCCGCCGACACCACGACGCCATCGAGCACAAGCACCCTGAAGGAAGTCTGAGGCGAATACCGTGACCCTCCGAAGAAACGTCACTGCACAGCTCTCGGCCGCTCTGGTGACGGGCGTGCTGCTCATCACGGGCTGTACGCGGAACGGCGAGCGGGCGGACGGCGGCAAGCCCGCTCCGGCGGCGGGCGCGGAGTCCCCCGTACCGCACGGCTATGTCGAGGGCGCGGAGGAAACCGCCGAACCGCAGCCCCGGCTGCTCCTCAACGACCCCGGCAGCGGCGGGAGCCGGGTCCTCGATCTCGTCACCGGCGCGGTGACCGAGACGGCCGCGGTCAAGGACACCGTACGCATCGGAGCCGACGGGCGGTTCGGCTACTTCCACGGCCCCGGCGGTACCCGTGTGCTGGACGGCGGGTCCTGGACGGTCGACCACGGCGACCACGCCCACCACTACCGCGCGGACATCCGCGGCGTCGGCCTGATCCCCGGACGGGAGGACACCCGGGTGCGCGGCGACGCGGCCGTGACCGCGGTGACCGACGGAAACGGCCGGGCCGCCCTGTACGACCGGCCCGGACTGGAGAAGGGCCGGCTCGGGACGCCGCGGGCGCTGCCGGGAACGTTCCGGGGGGCCGTCGTCCCGTACGCCGGGCATCTCGTGACGCTCACCGGGGAGGGCGGAACGGCGCGGCTGGCCGTACTCGACCGGAAGGGCCAGCGGGTCGCCGCTCCCGACGCGGAGTGCCGGGAGCCGGGGGGAGACGCGGTCACCCGGCGCGGAGCGGTGCTGAACTGCGCGGACGGCGCCCTGCTCGTACGGGAGAAGGACGGCGCCTTCTCCGTCGAAAGGATTCCGTACAAGGGGACGGTGCCCGAGCGGGAGCGAGCCGGGGAGTTCCGGTACCGGCCCGGCGGCGACACGCTCACCGCCCTCGCCGAGAGCGGGGCCGTCTGGGTCCTGGACGTCACCGAACGGACCTGGACACGGGTGGAGACCGGACCGGTGCTCGCCGTCAACACGGCCGGGGAGGGCTCCCCGCTGCTCGCGCTCGCACCCGACGGCACGCTGCACGGCTGGGACACCGGAACCGGGAAGAGGGTTGCCCGGACCAAGGCGCTGCTGACCGGGAGACTCCCCGCGGACCGGGCGCCGGTGATCGAGGTCGACCGCAGCCGCGCCTACGTCAACGACCCGCGCGGACGGCGGGTGCTCGAGATCGACTACAACGACGGCCTCCGGGTCGCACGCGCTTTCGCCCTGGACATCGAGCCGGAGCTGATGGCGGAGACCGGACGATGACGAGGACACACACCATGAGGACGGCCCGGCTCGTCCGGCGCGTGGCGGGACCGGCGGCGGCGCTGCTCGCCTTCGGCGCCGCCGCGCTCACCACCGGCTGCGCCCCGCAGGGAGCCCAGCCCCGGATCGTGGTCACCACCAACATCCTCGGTGACATCACCCGCGAGATAGTCGGCGGCGAGGCGGAGGTCACCGTCCTGATGAAACCCAATGCCGACCCCCACTCATTCGGTCTGTCGGCGAAGCAGGCCGCCGAACTGGAGCGGGCCGACCTCGTCGTCTTCAACGGGCTGGGACTCGAGGAGAACGTACTGCGGCACGTGGAAGCCGCCCGGGCCGCCGGGGTCCCCGTCCTCGGCGTCGGCGAGGCCGTCGGGCCACTCACCTTCCGGGCGGACGACGCGGGTGCCCCCGAGGACGGCGAAGGCGAACCCGACCCCCACTTCTGGACCGACCCGGACCGGGTACGCGAAGCCACCGGGCTCATCGCCGACCGGGTGACCGAGCATGTCGACGGGGTGGACTCCGCCGCGATCCGGGCCAACGCCGAGCGCTACGACCGGAGTCTGACCGACCTCACCCGGTGGATGGAGAAGTCCTTCGCCACCATCCCCGAGCACCGGCGCGCCCTGGTGACCAACCATCATGTCTTCGGCTACCTCGCCGACCGGTTCGGATTCCGGGTGATCGGCGCGGTCGTTCCCAGCGGCACCACCCTCGCCTCGCCCAGCTCCGCCGATCTCCGCTCGCTGGCCCTGGCGATGGACAAGGCGGGAGTACGGACCGTGTTCGCGGACTCCTCCCAGCCCAAACGCCTGGCCGAGGTGTTGCGCGGCGAACTCGGAGGGCGGGTCCGGGTGGTGGAGCTGTACTCGGAGTCGCTCACCGCCGCCGGCGGCGGCGCCGACACCTACCTGCGGATGATGCGCGCCAACACCACCGCCATGACCGGCGGGCTGACCGCGGGCTGAACCGCGCCCGCACGCGGCTCGCGTCCGGACGCGGCCCCACACCGCCGACCGTGCCGAGCGGGCAGGCCGTCACCGACCGCCCTCGGGGCCCGCGGACGGCGGGCCCACCCTTCGCCGACGGGCCGCGGGAGCCCGTACGGCTCACTTTCCCCATCGATCAGGAAGAACGCGCCAGTGAAGACATCCATCCGCACAAGAGCCCTCTCGGGAACGGCACTCACCCTCGCGCTGGCGACGGCCCTGACCGCGTGCGGGGGCGGGAACTCCACGTCCTCCGGCGCCGGGCCGGCCACCGGCAGGACGGCCCCCACCACGGGGGCGAAGGTCGGCGATCCCCTGGTCGCGACCTTCGACGGCGGGCTCTACATCCTCGACGGCACAACGCTGAAGCTTGCCGAAACAATCGGAATGCCCGGCTTCAACCGCGTCAACCCCGCCGGGGACGACACCCATGTCATGGTCTCCACCACCCAGGGCTTCCGCGTCCTGAACGCCGCCCGGCCGTCGCTCACCGACATCGTCTACGAGGGCGCCGACCCCGGACACGTCGTCCGGCACGCGGGCAGGACCGTGCTCTTCACCGACGGCACCGGCGAGGTCCGGGTCTTCGACCCGGCCGGGCTCGCCCGCGGCGAGAAGCCCGAGGGGCGCACCTACACCTCCGCCGCACCGCACCACGGTGTCGCCGTCGAACTGAGCGGCGGCCGGCTTCTGACGACCCTGGGCACCGAGGAGAAGAGGACGGGCGCGCTCGTCCTGGACGAGAACGACAAGGAACTGGCCCGCGGCGAGAACTGCCCCGGCGTACACGGCGAGGCCATGGCCCGGGGCGAGGCCGTGGCCCTGGGCTGCGAGGACGGCGTACTGGTCTACAAGGACGGCAGGTTCACCAAGATCCAGGCGCCCGACGCGTACGGGCGGATCGGCAACCAGGCCGGAAGCGACGCCTCCCCGGTCCTGCTGGGCGACTACAAGACCGACCCCGACGCCGAGCGGGAGCGCCCCACGCGGGTGTCCCTCATCGACACGGAGACGTCGAAGCTGCGCCTGCTGGACCTGGGCACGAGCTACTCGTTCCGCTCCCTGGGGCGCGGCCCGGGGGGCGAGGCCCTCGTCCTGGGCACCGACGGTGCCCTGCATGTCATCGACCCCGCGGCCGGCCAGGTCACCGGGAAGATCCCGGTCGTCGGCGCGTGGCAGGAGCCGCTGGACTGGCAGCAGCCCCGGCCCACCCTGTTCGTCCGTGGAAACACGGCGTACGTCTCGGAGCCCGGCCGGAACACCGTGCACGCGGTGGACCTGGAGTCCGGCCGCAAGACCGCCTCGGTGACGCTGCCGAAGAGCACCAACGAACTGTCGGGCGTCGACCGGGGGCACTGACCCGGGCCTCTCCCCCGCCGGCCTCGCGACGGTGTCCCGACGCGAGGCCGGCGCGGAGGCACACCGGGATCCACACCCGGCGCCCGCTCGGTTCGACGCCTGACTGCCCCTCACGCGACCCGCTACCGGGGCGAGTTCGCCCGGGCCGCCGCTTCCCCCGGCGGGCACGCGGTCATCGGCTCCCGGGGGGTGAAGGTGACCGGGAGGGCCCGGGGGCCGCGGAACGTCGGGGCGTAGCCCCAGTCGACCTCGCCGCTCGGGATGTCCAGGGCCAGGTCCGGCAGACGGCCGAACAACGTGGTGATCGCGATCTCCGTCTCCAGCTTCACCAGATGGCTGCCCAGGCAGGCGTGCGGGCCGTGGCCGAGCGCCAGGTGCGGGCGGGCGTCACGGGTGAAGTCGAGGGCGTCGGGGTCCGGGAACCGGTTCGGGTCGCGGTTCGCCGCCGCCAGCGACAGCAGTACCACGTCGCCCTTTCCCACGCGGGCGTCCCCGATCGTCATGTCCTCGCCCGCGTACCGGTACTCCGCCACGTGATCCGGCGAGTCCAGCCGCAGCAATTCGTTGACCGCCTGGGACCAGTCGACGTCACCGCCGAGCAGGGCGGCTCGCCCACCGGGGTCGCCGAGCAGGCGCAGGACGGTGGTACCGAGCAACTGGATCGTGGTGATGTGACCGGCGCCGATCAGCGTCATGACCATCACCTCCAGCTCGTCCCCCGTCAGCGCGCCCGACTCGATGAGCCGCGTCGGCAGGTCGTCCCCCGGGTGGGATCGTTTGTAGGCCGCCAGCCGCCGGACGTAGTCCCACACCTCGGCCAGCCTCACCTCGTCACGCGGCTGCTGGAACTTCCCGCGGTACCACATGTCCAGCACGTCGGCGGCCGGCGCGCGCTCGGCTTCCGGGATGCCGAGCAGATCGTGTACGACGGCGACCGGGAGCTCCCGGGTGTATTCGGCGACGAGGTCCGCGTGCCCCCGCCCGGCGAACGACTCGACGGTGTGCGCGCAGGTCCGGGTGATGCGATCCCGCATCCGGGACACGGCGGCGGGGGTGAACGCCGCGGCGATGAGCCGGCGCAGCCTGGCGTGTTCGGGATCGTCCAGATTGGACAGACCGGGCGGGTGCGGGTCGGGGTTGACCGGGGCGCAGTTGCCCAGGCGGCGGTCCGCCAGGCAGGCGCGGACGTCGTCGTACCGGGTCACCAGCCACGTCCGGCCCGGAACGTGCGGGTCGTCGACGGGGCAGACCGGGTCGTGCTCGCGCAGCCAGGCGTAGCCCGGGTACGGGTCGGCGGTCACGACGGCCGGCTCGCGATCAGCAGCTTCTCCAGCGGGGAAGCGGAGAGCGGCACGGCCCGTGTCTCGGTGAGCCCGGCCTCGCCCAGCCAGGCCGCGAGGTCGGTGTAGCGGTGCACGCCGCCGCCGTGCCCCTGCCACAGGGTCAGGTCGAACATGCCGAGGTAGCCGGCCGCGGCCGGGCCGAGTCCGGCCGGTGGTTCCCGGTCGTGGTCGAGGATGGCGATACTTCCCGTGGGGGAGAGCGATTTCGCCGCGCGCCGGAACAGTTCACGGCACTCCTCGGGGCGGTGGCCGTGCAGCACGTTGAAGAGCAGTACCAGGTCGTGCCCTGAGCCCAGGTCGTCGGTGAGGTAGTCGCCCGCCTGCGCCGTCACCCGGTCCGGCGGGGCGTCCTCGCGCAGGGCCGTGATCGTCTCGGGCAGGTCGAAGACGGTGACCTGGATCTCCGGGCGGCGGCGGCACAGTTCGACGGCGTGGTCGCCGTGGCCGCCCCCGATGTCGAGGACGGTCGCGGCGGGAGGCAGCGCGGCGGCGATGTCGTCGGCCAGGTCCACGGCGGCACCGGCGAGCATCCGGCGCAGGCGGGCCCCGGAGGCGGGGCGCTCGCGCAGCCAGGTGTAGAAGCCTCGGCGGGGCGTGCCGGTACGGATGGTGTCCTCGATGTCGGCCCAGTGCTCGAACAGGACCTCGTGCCAGAACAGCTCGGCGTCCACCGGGCCGGGATGCGCGGCGATCGTGACGCCGTTCTCGCCGTGCCGCAGGTAGCCGAAGGTCACCAGGACGTCGACCAGGCTGCGTACCCCGGCCGGGTCGCCGCCGATCGTGGTGGCCAGTTCCTCGGCGGACAGCGGGCCCGCTTCCAGTGCGGTGAACACCCCGAGCCGGACACCGGCGATCATGGCCCGGTACCCGGCCGCGCCGAGCCGGTCCAGTACCGGAGCCGGGACACCGGAGGATTCTTCGGACATTGGCATGATCATCCACTTCCGGAAAGCGCGCCGGCACCGGTGAGGAAGTCCAGGTGTCTGCGCAGCATTCGCTCGTCGGCCGGGGGGAACCCCACTCCCGCCCCGGCCGCGGCGGCCCAGGTGCGGGAGCAGTCGAACCGCGGGTGCGGGCGGGGGTGTTCGGGCAGGGAGAAGGCGAGCGGGGCGAAGGGCCCGGCCGGGTCGGCGAGCATCCGCTCCCGCCATCGGTGGTACGGCATCACCTCGGCCGGGTGTCCGGCCGAGGTGAGGGCGGTGGGGGGGGGGGGGGGGGGGGGGGGGGCGGCGGGC
>NZ_JBEYIS010000062.1:0-39650 GCF_040635975.1 Streptomyces sp. NPDC006798 | reverse complement strand
GAAGCCAGGTAACTGGTGGAGGTGACCGGTACTAATAGGCCGAGGGCTTGTCCATTGATGCTCGCGTCCACTGTGTTAGTTCTGAGGCAACGACCGTTGCCGGTTTTGAGCAGAACATCAATTGAAGAGTGTGCTTGTTCGCTCGAAACCGTTAGGGTTTCGGTGGTCATAGCGTGAGGGAAACGCCCGGTTACATTCCGAACCCGGAAGCTAAGCCTTTCAGCGCCGATGGTACTGCAGGGGGGACCCTGTGGGAGAGTAGGACACCGCCGAACAATCTTTCAGGGCCCTGGGTCCAGCGTTCACGCTGGGCCCAGGGCCTTTTTTATTTCCGTCGTAGCGCGCCCCATCGCCGGGTGCGCGAGAATGGCCGCAGTACCGAAGACAGGAGTCACGTCGATGTCCACCAACTCTCCCGACGACCGTCCGGAGCGCGAACCGCGCCGTCGAGACGATGGTGACCGAGGCGGATTCCGTGGTGGTCGCGACGACCGTGGCCCGCGTCGTGACGGGGACCGCGGGGGTTACCGGGGTGCCCGTGACGACCGTGGTGGTCGCCCCTCGGGCGGCGGCTACGGGCGCCGTGACGACCGGCCGTCGTTCCGTCGCGACGACCGTGGTGACCGTGACCGTGGTGGGTTCCGCGGCAACGACCGGGACCGTGACCAGAATCGCGGGCCGCGTCGTGACGACCGTGGCGGCGACCGTCCCGGTGGCGGTTTCCGTCGCGACGACCGTTCGCACGACCGTCGCGATGACCGTGGTGGGGACCGTCCCGGTGGCGGCTTCCGCCGTGACGACCGCGGCGGCGAGCGCTCCGGCGGCTACGGGCGCCGTGACGACCACCGCTCCGGCGGTGGCTACCGAGGCCCCCGTGACGACCGCCGTGACGACCGGCCGGCCTTCCGCCGTGACGACGACCGGGACCGTGGCGACCGTGGTGGCTACCGTTCGCACGACCGGCGCGACGACCGTCGTGACGACCGCAGGGGCGGCGACCGTCCCGGTGGCTTCCGTCGCGACGACCGTTCGCACGACCGCCGTGACGACCGTCGTGACGACCGTCCCGGTGGAGGCTTCCGCCGCGATGACCGTGGTGGCGAGCGTTCCGGCGGCTTCCGTCGCGACGACCGTCCGTACGAGCGTCGTGATGACCGTCGTGATGACCGGCCGTCGTTCCGTCGCGACGACCGTGGTGACCGTGACCGTGGTGGGTTCCGCGGCAACGACCGGGACCGTGACCAGAATCGCGGGCCGCGTCGTGACGACCGTGGCGGCGACCGTCCCGGTGGCGGCTTCCGCCGCGATGACCGTGGTGGCGAGCGTTCCGGTGGCTTCCGTCGCGACGACCGTTCGCACGACCGCCGTGACGACCGTCGTGACGACCGTCCCGGTGGCGGCTTCCGCCGTGACGACCGCGGCGGCGAGCGCTCCGGCGGCTACGGGCGCCGTGACGACCGTTCGCACGACCGTCGCGACGACCGGCGTGACGACCGGCCGTCGTTCCGCCGTGACGACGACCGGGACCGTGGCGGCTACCGGGGCGGTCGTCCCGGTGGACGGCCCGGTGGCGGGTACGACCGTGACCGTGGTGGTCGCCCGTCGGGCGGTGGCTACGGGCGCCGCGACGACCGTTCCGGCGGCGGTTTCCGCCGTGACGACCGGGACCGCGACCGCGACCGTCCGGAGCGCGAGCCCGTCAAGCGGCTGCCCATCCCGGACGACGTCACCGGCGAGGAGATCGACAAGGACGTTCGGCAGGAACTGCAGAGCCTGCCGAAGGGCCTCGCCGACGACGTGTCGCGCAACCTCGTCATGGTCGCGCGACTGATCGACGAGGAGCCCGAGGAGGCGTACGGCTACTCCCGGGTCGCCCTGCGGTTGGCCTCCAGGGTGGCCGCGGTCCGCGAGGCCGCCGGGTTCGCCGCGTACGCCACTCAGCGGTACTCCGAGGCGCTGGCCGAGTTCCGGGCCTCGCGGCGGATGACCGGCGGGGTCGAGCTGTGGCCCGTCATGGCGGACTGCGAGCGCGGTCTCGGACGGCCCGAGCGGGCGCTGGCGATGGCCGGTGAGCCCGAGACGCAGAAGCTGGACAAGGCCGGGCAGGTCGAGATGCGGCTGGTCGCGGCCGGTGCCCGGCGGGACATGGGGCAGCTGGACGCCGCCATCGTGACCCTTCAGAGCCCCGAGCTGGCGTCCAGCTCCGTACAGCCGTGGACCGCGCGGCTGCGGTACGCGTACGCCGACGCCCTGCTGGCGGCCGGGCGCGAGGCCGAGGCCCGGGAGTGGTTCGCCAAGGCGCTGGAGGCCGACAAGGACGGGGCGACCGACGCCTCCGACCGGCTCGCGGAGATCGACGGCGTCGAGTTCGTGGACGCGATGGACGCCGAGGACGTGACCGACGTGACCGACGTGAAGGACACGGACGGTGCCTCCGCCGCACCTGTGGCCGACGCGGGCGACGACGACGCCCCGGCGACCACCGACGGCGAAGCGGACGACCGCGACGCCTGAGCGGCGATGAGCTGAGACAAGAGGAGGGGCGGTCCCGTTCGGGGCCGCCCCTCCTCGCGTTCGTACGCCCGGCTACTCCAGGGCGAGGCTGCGCAGGACGAGTCCGGTGGCCGGCTTCGGGCCGAAGGACGTCGACTTGCGGGGCATGGTGACGCCCCGGCGGGCCAGGTCGCGGACGATCTCCTCCCGTACGGGATGGAGCAGTACGGCCGTACCGCCGTGCCGTTCGGCGTGCTCCACGGCCGCCGCCGCGTCATGGATGTAGCCGATCTCGTCGGGGCTGTCCGGGATCCGCCACAGCCGCTCCAGGACAGTGGCGTGGAGTACGGTCGCGTCCAGGGACCGCCATGCCTCGGGCCGGTCGGCGCGTACGGTCCGCGACAGCAGCTCCGGATCGGGCCGGTCGGCGAGCCGGAAGGAGCCGTCCCCGGCGAGCAGGAAGGCATTGCCGTCGGCGGCGGCCTCGGCGAGGGCGTCCAGCGCCCGGGGCAGCGGCCCGTCCACCCGGCGCACCCGGAACGCGTCCCCGGCGGTCAGGGACGCCAGCGCGGCCGGGACGGGCAGCCGTCGGACCACCCGGTGGATCGCCCGGACCCGCAGCGGGTAGCGGGCGGTGTCGACGAGCAGGACCAGGCCGTAGCTCCACGGGCCCGGATCCGGCCGCTCCGCGCGCAGCCGCAGATAGGTCGCCCAGCGGTGGTGGCCGTCGGCGATCAGCGCCTGGCGGTCGGCGAGATCCTTGCCGACCGCGGCCAGCTCCACCGGGTCGGTCAGGGCCCACAGCCGGTGGCTGAAGCCGTCCTCGGTGGTGGTGGCCAGCAGCGGGGGCCGCCGTACGGTGTCCTCGACGACGGCGGTCGCGCCGGTGGCGTCGCCGTCGCCGCGGTAGGTGAAGAGCAGCGGCTCCAGATTGGCGTCCGTGGTCCGCATCAGATCGGCCCGGTCGGCGACGATGTCGGGCATGACGTCCTCGTGCGGCAGGACGACGCCCTCGGCGGGCTCCGAGAGCGCGAGGGCGCCGATGATCCCCCGCTGGAGCAGATCGCCGTGGCGCTGCTCGTAGACGTAGAGCGCCGGTTCCGGATCGGCGGCGAGCACCCCTTCGGCGAGCCAGCGGGTGAGGGTGTCGGCGGCCCGGCGGTGCCGGGCCTCGGCGGTCCCGGCCTGCGGCAGGATCAGCCGGACGATGTTGTGCGGATCCGACGATTCCAGCTCGGCGAGGCCGTCGGGCCGGACGACGACGTCGTACGGGGGCGAGGTGACGGCGGCCAGCGAGCCGACGCGTTCGGGGACGTAGCGCAGTCCGCGGAAGGGCAGGAGGCGCAGGCCGTCGGTGGCCGCGGGACCTTCGCTGTTCATCAGAGCATCGTAAGCGCGTCCCGGGATGAGCGATGATCGGGGCAGTGACCGCGGGACGAGGAGAGTTGACGGATGAGTCGGCGGCAGATCAGGAACCGTCCGGACGGCAGCGCGGAGGCGCTGAGCGCGGCGTACGACACCGCCCTGCTCGACCTGGACGGGGTGGTGTACGCGGGCGGGCACGCCATCGGGCACGCCGTGGAGTCGCTGCGGACCGCCCGGGCGGCCGGGATGCGGCTCGCGTACGTCACCAACAACGCGCTGCGCCCGCCGGACGCGGTGGCGCGGCATCTGACCGAGCTGGGTGTGCCCGCCGAGGCGGACGAGGTGATCACCTCGGCGCAGGCGGTGGCCCGGCTGATCGCGGAACGGTTCCCGGCGGGCGCCCGGGTGCTGGTGATCGGTGGTGAGGGGCTCCGGGTCGCGCTGCGGGAACGGGGGCTCGTACCCGTCGATTCGGCGGACGACGATCCGGCGGCCGTCGTCCAGGGATACGGCGGGCCCGAACTGCCCTGGGGGCGGTTCGCGGAGGCGAGTTACGCGATCAGGCGCGGTGTGCCGTGGTTCGCGTCCAACACGGATCTGACGATTCCGGGCGCCCGGGGGATCGCGCCGGGCAACGGCGCGGCCGTGGAGGTGGTCCGGATCGCCACCGGCGCCGAGCCGGAGGTGGCGGGGAAGCCGCTGCCGCCGATGCACCGCGAGACGATTCTGCGGACCGGGGCCCGTACGCCGCTGGTGGTGGGGGACCGGCTGGACACCGATATCGAGGGCGCGTTCCACGGTGACGTGGACTCCCTGCTGGTGCTGACCGGGGTGACCGACCCGGCGCGGCTGCTGGCGGCGGAGCCCCGGCACCGGCCGACGTATGTGGACGAGGATCTGCGGGGGCTGCTGACCGGGCAGCCCGAGGTCTCCGGCGGCGGGGAAGGAGACGGGGACGCGGCGGCCGGATTCGGCTGCGGTGGCTGGACGGCGGCGGTACGGGACGGGGCGCTGGTCCTCGACGGCGCGGGGACGCCCCTGGACGGGCTGCGGGCGCTGTGCGCCGCCGCGTGGACGGCCGCCGGTCCCGGGGAGTACGGCGGGGACGCGGGCAAGGCGCTGTCCCGGCTGGGGTGGTGAGCCGGCGCCCCGAGGCGGCTCCCGGGCCCGGATCGACGGCGGGTGCGGGAGGGTAGGCTTGCCTAACTTCCCCCTGGTGTGGTGGTTCGTGCCGGTCCGTGGCCCGGGGCGGGCCGCCGGACCGCGGGCCGTCGAACCAGGAGTTACCACCCCCATGCAGCGACTCACCGCGGAATCGGTCACCCTCGGCTACGACCGCCGGGTCATCGCCGAGGATCTGACGGTCGCGATCCCCGACCACTCCTTCACGGTCATCGTGGGCCCCAACGCCTGCGGGAAGTCGACCCTGCTGCGGGCCCTGTCGCGGATGCTGAAGCCGACCGAGGGCCGGGTGCTGCTGGACGGGCAGACCATCCACTCCCTGCCCGCGAAGAAGGTCGCCAGGATCCTCGGGCTGCTGCCGCAGACCTCCGTGGCGCCCGACGGGATCACCGTCGCCGACCTGGTCGCCCGGGGCCGCTATCCCCATCAGGGGCTGCTGCGGCAGTGGTCGCCGGAGGACGAGCGGATCGTCCGCGAGTCGATGGCGTCGACCGGCGTCGGGGATCTCGCGGAGCGCTATGTGGACGAGCTGTCCGGCGGGCAGCGCCAGCGGGTGTGGATCGCCATGGCACTGGCCCAGCAGACCCCGCTGCTGCTGCTCGACGAGCCCACCACCTTCCTCGACATCCAGCACCAGCTGGAGGTCCTCGACCTCTGCGCCGAACTCCACGAGACCCAGGGCCGGACCCTGGTCGCCGTGCTCCACGATCTGAACCAGGCCGCGCGGTACGCCACGCATCTGGTCGCCCTCCGGGACGGCCGGGTGGTCGCCGAGGGCGCGCCGTCGGAGGTGGTCACGGAGGAGCTGGTGGAAGAGGTCTTCGGGGTACGGAGCCGGGTCATCGAGGACCCCGAGTCCGGTACGCCGCTGGTGGTGCCGGTGGCCCGGCGGCGCGGGGCCGTCGTGCCACCCGCCACGGGCTCCCCGGAGGCCGCGCCCGTCGAGAAGCGGTAGGCCCGCCGTACGGTGATACGTGTCAGCCGGATCCGGGGGCGACCTATCACCTGGTGAGAACCCGGTGAGAACGGCCGCCCGGAACAGGTGCTTACCGGGGCGGACGGGTCAGAGCAGGGATCTGAGCCGGATCAGATCGCGGAAACCGGCCTCCAGCTTGACCCGGCCCGAGGCCCACGCCCGGCCGAAGTTGAGCCGGCCGTCGACCATCGCGACCAGATCGTCGCCCGTCATCGCCAGCCGGATCGCGGCCTTCTCGCGCGGCGGGCCCGCGTGGTCGTCCGCCACCTCGATCACACCGCCGCGCAGCCGCCCGGTGAAGGTGAGGTCCAGATCCGTGATGTGGCAGCTCAACGAGCGGTCGAGCGCCGTCGCGGCACGGACGTCGCCGTCCGCGCGGGTGAGATTGTCACTGAGTCTGCCGAGCGCCTCACGGCACTCTTCCTTCGTCGCCATCGTGATCGACCGTACCCCAGACCTTCGGGGTAGCGTCGGGGCATGAACGACGTGACGCCCGCAGAGCCGGGCCCGGGCCCCGAACACGACGGCGACCGCGACCCCGTGGAACGGGCGGACCGGGGCGAGCGGCACGGCGGCGACGGCCATGACGGGGAAGGGGACGGGGACGTACCGGCCCTCGCGCCGTACGAACCGGCCGCGCCCGCGCCGCTGGGCGTGGTCCGCGCCCCGACCGGGAACACCGGGGTCGACACCGTGCTGGACCGTCTCGCCGACGCCGACCACCTCCCGGCCGACGGACACCTGGCGGTGTACGAGGATGTACACGGGGGACTGCGCGACGTCCTGGCCGCGCTCGACGCGCCCGAACCCACCGCGCACCACCCCGCGCACCCCGTACCGCACGACCACAGGAGCTGAACCGAACGTGGCAGGAGTCGCCCGCCGTCGCCTCGACGCCGAGCTGGTACGCCGCAGACTCGCGCGCTCGCGCGAGCAGGCGAGCCAGCTGATCGCCGCCGGGCGGGTCACCGTCGGCGGCACCACCGCGACCAAGGCCGCCACCCAGGTCGAGACCAGTGCCGCGATCGTGGTCGCCGCCGACGGCTCCGACCCCGACTACGTCTCCCGGGGCGGCCACAAGCTCGCGGGCGCGCTGGCCGCCTTCACTCCCCTCGGGCTGGCCGTCGAAGGGCGCGTAGCGCTCGACGCCGGGGCCTCCACCGGCGGCTTCACCGATGTACTGCTGCGCGCGGGCGCCGCCCGGGTCTTCGCCGTCGACGTCGGCTACGGACAGCTCGCCTGGTCGCTCCAGAGCGACGACCGGGTCACCGTCAAGGACCGGACCAATGTCCGCGAACTCACCCCGGAGGCCCTGGACGGCGCCTTGGCCGACCTGGTCGTGGGGGATCTCTCCTTCATCCCGCTCGGACTGGTGCTGCCCGCCCTGGTCCGATGCTCGGCGCCCGGCGCCGATCTGGTGCTGATGGTCAAACCGCAGTTCGAGGTGGGCCGGGAACGGCTCGGCACCGGCGGCGTCGTCCGCAGCACCGAACTGCGCAAGGAAGCCGTACGGACCGTGGCGGACCAGGCCGCGTCCCTCGGACTGGGCGTACTGGGCGTCACCGCCAGCCCGCTGCCCGGACCGTCCGGCAATGTGGAGTACTTCCTCTGGCTCCGGGCCGGAGCGCCCGGGCTGGAGCAGGCGGACCTCGATCGAGCAGTGGCGGAGGGACCTCGTTGACCACACCAGCGGCGACCACCGAACGGACCGTCTTCCTCCTCGCGCACACCGGCCGCAAGGCGGCCGTCCGCAGCGCCGAACTCGTCGTCGAGGGGCTGCTCCGCAGCGGACTCGGGGTCCGGGTCCTCGCGGCGGAGGCGGCGGACCTGCCGCTGCCCCCGGCGGTCGCGACCGTACCCGAGGCCACCCCCGACGCCCTCGACGGCTGTGAACTCCTCATCGTGCTCGGCGGTGACGGCACCCTGCTGCGCGGCGCCGAGTTCGCCCGCGCCTCCGGGGTGCCGATGCTCGGGGTCAACCTGGGCCGGGTCGGCTTTCTCGCCGAGGCCGAACGCGACGACCTCGACCGGGTCGTCAACCGGGTGGTCGACCGGGCCTACGAGGTCGAGGAGCGGATGACCGTCGACGTCGCGGTCTGCCGCAACGGCGACATAGTCCACCGGGACTGGGCGCTGAACGAGGCGGCCGTACAGAAGGTCTCCCCGGACCGGATGCTGGAGGTGGTGCTGGAGATCGACGGCCGCCCGGTGACCGCGTTCGGCTGCGACGGCATCGTCTGCGCCACCCCCACCGGCTCCACGGCCTACGCCTTCTCGGCGGGCGGCCCCGTGGTCTGGCCCGAGGTGGAGGCGCTGCTGATGGTCCCGATCAGCGCGCACGCCCTCTTCGCCAAGCCGCTGGTGACCGCGCCCACCTCGGTTCTCGCGGTGGAGGTCCAGGAGCACACCCCGCACGGGGTGCTCTGGTGCGACGGCCGCCGGACCGTCGAACTGCCCCCCGGGGCCCGGGTGGAGGTCCGCAGGGGAGCCGTACCCGTACGGCTGGCCCGGCTGCACCACGCGTCGTTCACGGACCGGCTGGTGGCGAAGTTCGCCCTGCCGATCGCCGGCTGGCGGGGAGCGCCGCCCACCCAGTGACGGGGCTGGGCTCGCCCGCCCGGCCCCGGTTCAGCCGCCGACGGCCCGGCCACCGAACAGCATCAGCACGACCGCCGCCAGGATGGCCCCTCCGAGGACGAGGGGAAGGAGCATGAAGTGCGCGCGCGGGCCCGAGCACGTGACCAGGGTGGGGTCCTCCGGGTCGTAGACGACGTCGACGGCCGTGCCCGTCCCGTCGTCCGAGTCCACGGTCCGCAGCGACACCACGTCCCGGAACTCCGTCCCCTCGGCCGTGGTGAAGGCGAACAGGGGGAAGTACTGGTACTCGCGGCGGACCGGGCGGTAGCCCGTGATCGTGCCCCGGACGGTGATGCCTCGGCGGCGCAGCCGCCGCAGCGCGAAGGTCCGCCGGGGGCGGCTGCGGGCCGGTACGCCCCCGGCGGCGATCCGGCACCCCACCGGTGCCATCCACAGGGCCTGGAAGGTGAGGAGGGCCGCGAAGACCGGTTCGTCCGTGTCCAGGGTCAGCGTCAGGACCACCGCGAACCAGCCGAGCCAGACCGTGCCGTACAGCACCCGCCGCCACGGGAAAGGGCTGGTGACGGCCGAGATCCGGACCTCGGCCGCGTCCACCGGCGGGGCGTCGGCCACCGCCCGCGCCAGCCGGGCCCGGAACGCCTCGGCCGCGTGCGCGTGCTCCGCGGGCAGGAAGAGGAAGGCGACGGGGTCGGCGCCCTCCGGCAGGGACACACCCCGCCGGAACCGGATCGTGACGCCCGCGCGCGGCCCCGGACCGCCCGTCTCCACCGCCCGGACCGCCGCCACCGGTATCTCCCACACCGTCCGGCCGTGTGTGAACACCAGTCGGGAACCGTCGAAACGCGCCGACGCGCGCCCGGAGGCGATCACCGGTTCTGGTGAAGTGTTTTTCGGCATCAGCGGAGCATAGAGCCACCGGCCGCCGGTCGTACCAGGTGATGACGGTGATATCGGCATGGGGTCGGCGTCGCGCGCCGGCCGGGAAACCTCGTATGGTCGTGTCCGTGTTGGAGGAGATGAGGATACGGTCGCTCGGGGTCATCGACGACGCCGTCGTCGAGCTGTCCCCCGGTTTCACCGCGGTGACCGGCGAGACCGGCGCGGGCAAGACCATGGTCGTCACCAGCCTGGGGCTGCTGCTCGGCGGGCGCGCCGACCCCGCCCTGGTGCGGATCGGCGCGAAGTCCGCCGTCGTCGAGGGACGGATCGCGGTCCCGTCCGGCGCGTCCGCCGCCGTACGCGCCGAGGAGGCGGGGGCCGAGCTGGACGACGGCACCCTGCTGATCAGCCGGACCGTTTCGGCGGAAGGCCGCTCGCGGGCCCACGTCGGCGGCAGGTCCGTACCCGTGGGGCTGCTCTCGGAGCTGGCCGACGACCTCGTCGCCGTACACGGCCAGACCGATCAGCAGGGGCTGCTGCGGCCCGCCCGGCAGCGGGCCGCGCTGGACCGGTACGCGGGCGCCGCGGTCTCCGGGCCGCTCGCCGACTACACCACCGCCTACCGGCGGCTGCGCGCCCTCACCGCCGAACTCGACGAGCTGACCACCCGGGCCCGGGAACGCGCCCAGGAGGCCGATCTGCTGCGGTTCGGGCTCGACGAGATCGCGGGCGCCGAACCCCGGGCCGGAGAGGACGCCGAACTCGCCGCCGAGGCGGAGCGCCTGGGCCACGCCGAAGCCCTCGCCTCCGCCGCGTCGGCCGCGCACGCCGCGCTCGCGGGCGACCCCGAGGACCCCGAGGGCGTCGACGCCACCACCCTCGTCGCGGGCGCGGGCCGGGCGCTGGACGCCGTACGCGCCCACGATCCGGCGCTGGCCGCCCTCGCCGACCGGATGGGGGAGATCTCCATCCTCCTCGCCGACGTCTCCGGTGAACTCGCCGGATACGCCGACCGGCTGGAGGCCGACCCCCGGCGGCTCGCGGCCGTCGAGGAACGCCGGGCCGCCCTGACCGCCCTCACCCGCAAGTACGGCAAATACGGCGAGAGAATTGAGGCCGTCGTCGCCTGGGCCGAGGAGGGCGCCGCCCGGCTCGCCGAACTCGACGGCGACGACGACCGGATCGGCGGACTCACCGCCGAACGGGACACCGTCCGGGCCGAACTGGCCGGGCTCGCCCGGCGGCTCACCGACGCCAGGACCGAGGCCGCCGACCGGTTCGCCGCCGCCGTCACCGAAGAGCTGGCGTCCCTGGCGATGCCGCACGCCCGGGTCTCCTTCGCGCTCCGGCAGCAGGACGACCCGGACGGCGTCGACCTCGACGGCCGGACCGTGGCCTACGGGCCCCACGGCGTCGACGAGGTCGAACTGCTGCTCGCCCCGCACCCCGGCGCGCCGCCCCGGCCCATCGCCAAGGGCGCGTCCGGGGGCGAACTCTCCAGGGTGATGCTCGCCGTCGAGGTCGTCTTCGCCGGGACCGACCCCGTGCCCACCTATCTCTTCGACGAGGTCGACGCGGGCGTCGGCGGCAAGGCGGCCGTCGAGATCGGCCGGCGGCTGGCGAAACTCGCCCGCTCGGCTCAGGTCGTGGTGGTGACACATCTGCCGCAGGTGGCCGCCTTCGCCGACCGTCAACTCCTGGTCGAGAAGACCAGCGACGGCTCCGTCACCCGCAGCGGGGTGACCGTACTCGAAGGTGAGGACCGGGTCCGCGAACTCTCCCGGATGCTGGCGGGCCAGGAGGACTCGGAGACCGCCCGCGCCCACGCGGAGGAGTTGCTGGCGAGCGCGCGCAGCGACGGCTGACGGCGCGGGTTTCGGCGGTCCCGGAGATACCGGGGGTCTGACGGCTCGACGGTCGGGGGCCGGCTCGGCTCGGTCCTGCCGAGGTGGCCGTACGCCGTGTGGGTGAATCGGGTGTACGGGGATATGGGCCCCGTACACCCACATTGCCGCAACGGCCCGGCGGGCTGGCATCCTTGGCGGGTGACACAGCTGCGTACGGTCCAGGTACTGGGCGGCGGCAGCGCGGGGAGCAGCGCGCACGTCCGGTCACTGGCCTCGGGGCTGGTGGCCCGCGGCGTGCGGGTGACCGTCTGCGCGCCGGCCGGCCTCGAACACGACTACGACTTCCCCGGTACGGGTGCCGACTTCACCCCCGTACCCCGGCGCGGCGACCCCCTGTCGATCGGCGCCCTCCGTGCCGCGTTCCGCGGCGCGCACCTGGTCCACGCACACGGTCTGCACGCCGGGGCCCGGGCCGCCGTCGCGCTCCGCGGACTCACCGTGCCGCTCGTCGTCACCTGGCACACCCGCGCCCGGGCCGACGGCGCCCGCGGCCACGCCCTGCGGCTGCTGGAGCGGCGGGTCGCGCGGACGGCGGAAGTCGTCCTCGGCACCTGCTCCGAACTCGTCGACCGGGCCCGTCGGCGCGGCGCCAGGGACGCCCGGCTCGCGCCCGTCGCCGTACCGCCGTCGGTGGCCCCCGGCGACGGCCTCCCGCCCGACAAGACCCGGGCCGAACTCGGGGCCGTCGGGCGGCCGCTCGTGGTGGCCGTCGGCAGCCTCGTACCCCACCGGGGGTACGACGTCCTCCTCGACGCCGCCGCCCGGCTGCGGGACCTCGGCGCCGACCCCGCCCCGCTCGTCCTCGTCGCCGGAGAAGGCCGGGACCGGGCCGCGCTGCGGCGGCGGGTCGATACGGAGGATCTGCCCGTACGGCTCCTCGGGCGGCGCGACGACATCGCCGACCTGCTGGCGGCGGCGGACGTCGCCGTGCTGCCCAGCCGGTGGGAGGCGCGGTCCGTTCTCGCGCAGGAAGCCCTCCGGCTCGGGGTGCCGCTGGTCGCCACGGCGGTCGGCGGCGTCCCCGAACTCGTCGGCGACGCGGCGGAACTGGTGCCGTACGGGGACCCCGACGCGCTCGCCCTCGCGCTCTCGGCCCTGCTCGCCGACCCCGCGCGCCGGGCGGCGCTGGCCCGGGCGGGCCGGGCGCAGGCGGCGACCTGGCAGACGGAGGACGAGACGGTCGCGCACGTCCTGAGCGTCTACGACGAGCTGGTCCCCAGAGGCGGGGGCGCCTTCCGCTGAGGAGCCCCTCCACCAGGGCCCCCGCCCAAGAGCCGCCCGCTGTCCGCGGGTGGCTGTTCTTCGGTGACGGGAGGACCCCCGGCGCCTCGGCGCCCCGGGTTGCCGCCCGCGCCTTCCGCCCTGCCGGGCCACTGCGTCAGTCGCGCCCGCGGCCCGGTGGTGGGCTGTTCGCGCAGTTCCCCGCGCCCCTGAACGCTCTCCCACTCCCGGCCCCTGGAAGGGAGCCCGTCTTCTTGCGGGGGCGGCGAGCAGGGCAACCCAGGGGCGCGGGGAACTGCGCGACCGGCGACGACGGTGGTGCGGGCCGCGAACGACATCAGGTCGCCGGGCGCGGCCCGGGTCTTTCGGCGATGCCGTGGAGGGCCGGGGCGCCGGGGGTCCCCCCTTGCCGAAGGCATAGGGGGCGGAACTGCGCGACGAGCCACGCACGGTCCGCGGGCCGCGAACGACATCAGGTCGCCGGGCGCGGCCCGGGGGCGTGGGCTTCACCCGGAGGGCCGAGGCGCCGGGGGTCCCTCCGTCACCGAAGGGCGCAGGGGCGCGCGGGACTGCGCAAACGACCCACCGGCGGGCCGTGGGCAGGTGACCCTAGCGGGAGGCGAGGTGGCGGCGGGCGCGGAGGGCCAGGTTGAGCGTGAGGATCGACTCCGGGTCGTCCAGGTCCGTCGCCAGGAGTTCGGAGATCCGGGCCAGCCGGTTGTAGAGCGTCTGGCGGTTGAGGTGCAGCTCGCGGGCCGTCTCCGCCTTGCGGCCGGTGTGGGAGAGGTAGGTCTCCAGGGTCGGGAGCAGTGGCGGGCGGGCCGTCGCGTCGTGGTCCCGGAGGGGGCCCAGCGCGCGGTCCACGAACGCCGCGAGGTCGGGGTCGTCGCGGAGTCGCCACAGGAGGAGTTCGATATCGAGGCGCCGGGCGTCGTACCAGGCCCGGCCGGTGAGGCCCTGTGCGGCGGTCGCGGCCTCGGCGGTGTGCCGCAGGGTGGCGGGGACGGTGTCCCAGTCGCCCGGTCTGCCGACCACCACGACGGGCGGCCCGGCCCCGGCCCGGTCGAGTCCGGCGCGTTCGACCCCGGTCCGCAGCGCCGCGGCGACCCGGTCGGCGGCGGAGCGCAGCCCCACCAGCAGGGGGACGCGGCCCTCCACGGGACGTACGCCCAGCAGGACGGGGACACCGACGGCGGACAGCTCTTCGAGGACGGTCCGGGCCAGGGACGCCCAGGTGCCGCCGGCGGGGGAGAGGCGCATCACGACCGGCAGCAGGGGGCCCGTACCGGCGGGGCGGAAGCCGAGCAGCCTGGCCTGGGCGGGGGCGTCGCCGGGGGCGATCCGGCCCTCGGCGAGGTCGGTGAGGAAGTCGCCCCGGCCGCGCGCGGCCAGTTCCTCCTCCTGCCGGGCCTGCATCAGGACGACGGCGAGCAGGCCGGCGGCCCGTTCGGCGGCCATCCGGTGGACGGGGTGCGGGGGCGCGTCGACGGCGGGCAGTACGAGCCGGGCCCGGGGGGCGCCCTGGCCGCCGCCGGGGACGTCGACGAGGACGGTGCCCGCGGGCGGCGCGAGCCGGGCCCCGGGCCGGCCCCGCAGCCCCTCCCAGACCTGGAGCGGCTCGGCCGCCGTCTGTTCACCGCCGGGCCCGGCCGCGTACAGCAGCTCGCCGTCGGCGGTCTCCAGGAAGACCGGGTTCCCGGCGAACTCGGCCAGGATGCTCAGTACCCGGGGTACGCCGCCCCCGCCGAGGAGGACCTCGGTACAGCGCCGGTGGACCTCGTCGGCGCGGCGCAGCAGGGCGTAGTGCCCGTTGACGATCTCGGTATGGATCTCCTCGGTCACCGTGACGAAGGGGACCTCGCGGTGGAGCTGGACCAGCGGCAGGCCGTCGGCCCGTGCGGTGTCCACGATCGCCGACGGCAGCCGGGTGAACCGGTGGCCCAGTTCGACCACGAGCGCCGCGATGCCCCGTTCGGTGAGCCGCCGGACGAAGGCGCGCTGTTCGGCGGGTCTGGTGCCGAGGCCCAGACCCGTCGTCAGCAGCAGTTCGCCGCCCTTGAGGAGGGAGGCGATATTGGGGACCTCGCCCGCGTGGACCCAGCGCACCGGGCGGTCGAGCCGTTCGGCACCGGCGACGACCTCCGGGAGCCCGGACCGCAGTCCCGGCAGTTCGAGCGCCCGGCGGACGGTGATACCGCCCCGGTACGCGTCGGGGGTTTCCACGGACGTGTTGTTCCTATCCGCCGTAGGCGCCGGACGCGGTGAGCCGGAGCGCCGTGTCGATCAGCGGGACGTGGCTGAACGCCTGCGGGAAGTTCCCCACCTGACGGCCGTTCTTCGAGTCCCACTCCTCGGCGAGCAGCCCGAGGTCGTTGCGGAGCGCGAGCAGCTTCTCGAAGAGCTTGCGGGCCTCGTCGACCCGGCCGATCATCGCCAGGTCGTCGGCGAGCCAGAACGAGCAGGCGAGGAACGCGCCCTCGTCGCCCTCCAGGCCGTCGACCCCGGCGTCGTCACCGGCGGTGGGGTAGCGCAGGATGAAGCCGTCCTCGGTGGACAGCTCGCGCTGGATCGCCTCGATGGTGCCGATGACGCGCTTGTCGTCGGGCGGCAGAAAGCCCATCTGGGGGATGAGGAGGAGGGACGCGTCCAGTTCCTTGGAGCCGTACGACTGGGTGAAGGTGTTCCGCTCCCGGTCGTAGCCCTTCTCGCAGACGTCGCGGTGCATGTCGTCGCGGAGCTGCCGCCAGCGCTCCAGCGGTCCGTCGACGTCCCCGGCCTCGATGAGCTTGATGGTCCGGTCGACGGCGACCCAGGCCATCACCTTGGAGTGGACGAAGTGGCGGCGGGGGCCGCGGACCTCCCAGATGCCCTCGTCGGGCTCCATCCAGTGCTTCTCCAGGTACTGGATCAGCTTGAGCTGGAGCAGCGACGCGTAGTCGTTCCGGGCCAGGCCGGTCATATGGGCCAGATGGAGGGCCTCGGTGACCTCGCCGTAGACGTCGAGCTGGAGCTGGTGGGCGGCGCCGTTGCCGACGCGTACGGGGGTGGAGTTCTCGTACCCCGGCAGCCAGTCCAGCTCCGCCTCGCCCAGCTCCCGCTCGCCCGCGATGCCGTACATGATCTGGAGGTTCTCGGGGTCGCCCGCGACGGCCCGCAGCAGCCACTCGCGCCAGGCGCGGGCCTCTTCGCGGTAGCCGGTGCGCAGCAGCGACGAGAGGGTGATCGCGGCGTCGCGGAGCCAGGTGTAGCGGTAGTCCCAGTTCCGTACGCCGCCGATCTCCTCGGGGAGTGAGGTGGTGGGGGCGGCGACGATGCCGCCGGTGGGGGCGTAGGTGAGGGCCTTGAGGGTGATCAGGGAGCGGATCACGGCCTCCCGGTAGGGGCCGTGGTACGTACACTGCTCCACCCACTCGCGCCAGAACTCCTCGGTGGCCTCCAGGGACGCCTCGGGCTCGGGGAGGGCGGGCGACCGGTGGTGGGAGGGCTGCCAGGAGATGGTGAAGGCGATCCGCTCACCGGGGGCGACGGTGAAGTCGGAGTAGGTGGTCAGGTCCTTGCCGTAGGTGTCGGCGGGGGAGTCGAACCACACCGAGTCGGGTCCGGCGACGGCGACCGTACGGCCGTCGACCTTGTGGACCCACGGCACGATCCGTCCGTAGGAGAACCGCATCCGCAGGGCGGAGCGCATCGGCACCCGTCCGCTGACGCCCTCCACGATCCTGATCAGCTGGGGCGCGCCGTCGCGCGGCGGCATGAAGTCCGTCACCCGGACGGTGCCGCGCGGGGTGTCCCACTCGGATTCCAGGATGAGGGAGTCGCCCCGGTAACGGCGGCGGTCGGCGGCGGGGGGCTCGGCTTCGTCGGGATGGGCGGGTCCCAGTCTCCAGAAGCCGTGCTCCTCGGTGCCGAGCAGTCCCGCGAAGACGGCATGCGAGTCGAAGCGCGGCAGGCACAGCCAGTCGGCTGTGCCGTCCCGGCAGACCAGCGCCGCGGTCTGCATGTCTCCGATGAGTGCGTAATCCTCGATGCGCCCGGCCACGTGCATCTCCAGTCGAACGGCCACGTCCGCCCCGTAGGGCGCTTGCTGTGGTCGGGGCCGCTTCCGTCGCGAGCACGGGGTCCGGGTTGACGTGCGGGAACGCGGTTCCGAACCGTCCCGTCCGCCGTCCATCACCACCCTGCTCTGATGCGCTTAGCGCGCCCCTCGGCATCGCTCAGCAGAGCGAGTGTCCGAGCAGGATACGACGCGGTACGGGCATCCGCGTGGCGGTCTCGGCAACGTGCGTGATCCGAACGAGTGAGCCATGGGTGAACTGCTGGTGGGAGCGGGTGTAAGCCGGATGTAAGCCGAATCTCAGGGGGCGCGGCAGGGGTGGGCAGGGGGTACGGAGAGGGGGCGGGCAGCGCGCGGAACCAAGCGTTCCGGGGGGTGGTGACATGGAGTGGCGCACGGAGGGAGCGGGGGCGCACCGGAGGGATCGTCGGGTGTGGGCGGAAGCGGTCTCCCCCTGTCGCTGATACCCTGGTACCCCGTGGACGGTGGCCCGCCTGTGCCGAACAGCAGCCCCGGAACCGCAGCTACGGCATCCCCCCGACCCACTCCGGGTCTTCGCCGGGGACGCCGGTACGCACCTCACCTCGCGACCACGGGAGCCCCTCTTGGCGATGCCGCCCAACACCATGACGACCAAGCACATCTTCGTCACCGGGGGCGTCGCCTCCTCCCTCGGAAAGGGCCTGACGGCCTCCAGCCTGGGTGCGCTGCTCAAGGCCCGCGGGCTGCGGGTGACGATGCAGAAGCTCGACCCCTATCTGAACGTCGACCCCGGCACGATGAACCCGTTCCAGCACGGCGAGGTGTTCGTCACCAACGACGGCGCCGAGACCGACCTGGACATCGGCCACTACGAGCGCTTCCTCGACGTCGACCTCGACGGCTCGGCCAATGTCACCACCGGCCAGGTCTACTCGCAGGTGATCGCCAAGGAGCGGCGCGGCGAGTACCTGGGCGACACCGTGCAGGTCATCCCGCACATCACCAATGAGATCAAGAGCCGGATCCGCCGGATGGCGACCGATGACGTCGATGTGGTGATCACCGAGGTCGGCGGCACGGTCGGCGACATCGAGTCGCTGCCGTTCCTGGAGACCGTCCGCCAGGTGCGGCACGAGGTCGGCCGGGACAACGTCTTCGTCGTCCATATCTCCCTGCTGCCGTACATCGGCCCGTCGGGCGAGCTGAAGACCAAGCCGACCCAGCACTCGGTGGCCGCGCTGCGCAATATCGGCATCCAGCCGGACGCGATCGTGCTCCGCGCCGACCGGGAGGTGCCGACCGCGATCAAGCGGAAGATCTCCCTGATGTGCGATGTCGACGAGGCCGCCGTGGTCGCCGCCATCGACGCCAAGTCGATCTACGACATTCCGAAGGTGCTGCACACCGAGGGCCTGGACGCCTATGTGGTGCGCAAGCTCGACCTGCCGTTCCGCGATGTCGACTGGACCGTCTGGGAGGACCTGCTGGACCGGGTCCACAACCCCGACCACGAGGTCACCGTCGCGCTCGTCGGCAAGTACATCGACCTCCCCGACGCCTATCTGTCGGTGACCGAGGCGCTGCGGGCCGGCGGCTTCGCGAACCGGGCCCGGGTCAAGGTCAAGTGGGTCACCTCCGACGACTGCAAGACCGAGGCCGGGGCGAAGAAGCAGCTGGAGGACGTGGACGCGATCTGCATCCCCGGCGGCTTCGGCGACCGCGGTGTCAGCGGCAAGGTCGGCGCGATCCGGTACGCCCGGGAGAACCGGGTACCGCTGCTGGGGCTCTGCCTGGGCCTCCAGTGCATCGTGATCGAGGCGGCCCGCAATCTCGCCGGGATCGCCGAGGCGAACTCCACCGAGTTCGACGCCGCCACCGCCCACCCGGTGATCTCCACCATGGAGGAGCAGCTGGCCTACGTCGAGGGCGCGGGCGACCTCGGCGGCACCATGCGGCTCGGTCTCTACCCGGCCAAGCTGGCCGAGGGTTCGATCGTGCGCGAGGTCTACGACGACCAGCCGTACGTCGAGGAGCGCCACCGGCACCGCTACGAGGTGAACAACGCCTACCGCGCGGAGCTGGAGCGGAAGGCGGGCATCGTCTTCTCGGGCACCAGCCCGGACAACAAGCTGGTCGAGTACGTGGAGTACCCGCGCGAGGTGCACCCGTACCTGGTCGCCACCCAGGCCCACCCGGAGCTGCGGTCCCGGCCGACCCGCCCGCACCCCCTCTTCGCCGGTCTGGTGAAGGCCGCCGTGGAGCGGAAGTCCGGCGCCTGACGTCGGGCGCCCGGTGATCAGGGCGCTACGGTAATCCGGGGTACGGGCCCACAGGCGGCCCGTACCCCGATCTACTGTGCGGGAGGGCCGGGATGGCGAACGAGACGACCGGGGCGGCGGCTGAGGCCGGAGCCGTCGTGGACACACCGGAGGAGTGGCGGGTCACCGCGACCACCACCCCGTTCCGGGGCAACAAGACCAGCGTCCGCACCGATGACGTGGTGATGCCCGACGGCTCGGTGGCCCGCCGGGACTACCAGGTCCATCCCGGGTCGGTGGCGGTCCTCGCCCTCGACGACGAGGACCGGGTCGTGCTGGTGCGCCAGTACCGGCACCCCGTACGGCAGCGGCTGTGGGAGATCCCGGCCGGGCTGCTGGACGTGCCCGGGGAGAACCCGCTGCACGCCGCGGAGCGCGAGCTGTACGAGGAGGCGCACGTCAAGGCCGAGGACTGGCGGGTGCTCACGGATGTGTACACCACGCCCGGCGGCTGCGACGAGGCCGTACGGATCTTCCTCGCCCGCGATCTGTCACCGGTCGAGGGCGAGCGGTTCGACGTCTCCGAGGAGGAGGCGGACATGGAGCTGGCCCGGGTACCGCTGACCGAGCTGGCCCGTGGCGTACTCGCCGGGGAGCTGCACAACAACTGCCTGGTGGTGGGGGTGACGTCGGCGATCGCGGCCCGTGCGGGCGACGGTTTCGACGCGCTCCGCCCGGCCGGGGCCCCCTGGCCCGCCAGGCCCTTCGACGCCTGAGCCCGGCCGGTCCGCCGCCGGGGTCCCGGGGCGCGTCCGCGAGGTCCCGCCCGGCCCCGGCCCGGCCCGCGCACTCTCCGCCGTGGCCCTTCGGGCCCGGGAGACGCGCCCGGTGTCCCCGGCGTCGTAGCGGGATTCCCCCGTACGTCCCGTACGGCGGAATCCGCCCCCGGCCTCGCCCGGAACCCACCGCCGTCGCGATGGCGCATACCGGACACCGCGGGCCCCGCCCCCGGCGGCGGCCGTCCGCCGCCGGGGCCCCGCCGCCGTCCGGCCGTCACGTTCCCCCGCCGGAGGGATCCACCACCGGAGTCATTGGTCATCCAGTCAGATGATCTTCTGATCCCACTGATCCGATCAGGTGAAGTACCGGGGCTGCGGACACCGATTCGTCGCAGAGAGTGAACTACGCTCGGAACGCCCGTGCGGATTCCCGCCGGGCTCGGCGAGAGTGCACGGACTGAACGGGAGCGTGGCCCGTGACGGATCAGGCGACGGATCAGGCGGTGGACGCGGTCGGTCGAACCGGTGCGTCCTTCGGATCCCCGGGGCCGTTCTTCGGCCGGCAGCGGGAGCTGGCCTCCCTGCTGGCCGATGTCGAACGGGCCGGACTCGACACCATCGCGGGCCGCAAGGCACCCCGGGCCCGCGTCCTGCTGATCGCCGGACGGCCCGGCTCCGGCCGGAGCGCGCTGGCCCGGCGGCTGGTCTCCCGGCTGGCCGGCCGCTACCCCGGCGGAGTGCTGCGGGCCGGGCTCACCGAACCCGGCGGCCGGGCCGTACCCACCGACGAGACCGCCCGGGAACTGCTCGGCACCCTGGGCGTCGCGGCCCCGCCGGGCGCGGGCGAGGACGAGTTGTCGCAACTGGTCCGGGAGAGCCTGGCCGGGCGCGGGATCCTGCTGCTGCTCGACGACGCGGCCGACGCCGAACAGGTCGACGCGCTGCTCCCCGACGACCCGGACTGTCTGCTGGTCGTGGTCGGCTCCGGACCGCTGACCGGGATCCCCGGGGTACGCCCGTGCACCGTCGCCGGGCTCGACCCGAAGGCCGCCATCGAGCTGCTGACCACCTACACCGGCTCCGTACGGATCACCGTCGACCCGCAGGCCGCGGAATCCGTCGCCGAGGAGTGCGCGGGCCAGCCCGCGGCCATGGTCATGGTCGGCGGCTGGCTCGCGGCCCGGCCCCAGGTGTCGGTGGCCGACGCCACCCGGCAACTGCGGGCGCTGCCCGAGGACGACGAGGTGCCCCAGGCCGCGCGGCCCGTCTCCCGGGCGTTCCGCCTGGTGCACGACTCCCTGCCGACCGCCGCCGCCCGGCTGCTGCGGCTGCTCGCGCTGGCACCCGCCGGGATCGTGGACGCCCAGATCGCGTCCGCCGTCGGCGGCTGCTCGCCCGACGAGGCGCACCGGGCCCTGGAGGGCTTCGTGGCGCTCGGCGTACTGCACCGCGAGGGTCCGCTGTACGGGGTGCCGGGGGTGCTGGTCCCGTTGATGCGGGCCCTGAGCGAGACCCACGACAAGCCCGGTGAGGTGCAACTGGCCCGGGCCAGGACTCTGGAGCGCGCGGTCCGCCAGCTCCAGTCGTGCCGGGCCGCCACCGAACCCGAGGGGTCGCCCGCCAGGACCGCGGTCGAGTCGCTGCCCCGGCCGCTGCGCTTCCCCGACGCCCCGGCCGCCGCCGCGTGGCTGGAGCTGCGCCGCCCCGGGCTGCTGGCCGCCGCCCGGATGGCGGTCGAGGACGGGGAGCTGGACACCCTGGCGAGACGGCTGGTCGCGGCCCTGGTCAGGGCGCTGGCCGCGCACCGGGGCACCGACGCCGCCGCCGGGGACCTCTATCCCCTGCATCAGCTGGTCCTCGATGTCGCCGAGCGCCGTGAGCTGCCCCGGGAGGCCGCCGCCGCCCTGCTGAACCTGGGCGACCTCGACGCCCGCACCGGCCGGAACGACGACGCGCTGGCCCGTTACCGGGCGGCGCTGGACGCCGGGCGCCGGGCCGGTGACCCGTACGCGGTCTGCCGGGCGATGGAATCCGTCGGCGGCGCCTGGCAGGAGCTGGGCGACTGGCAGCGGGCCGCCGACTGGTACGGCCGGGCCCTGGCCCAGCGGCAGACCCGGGGGGAGCGGGCCGACGAGGCCCGGCTCTACGGGCGGCTCGGCACCGCGCACACCTATGCCGGGCGGTACGGGGAGGCGCTGCGCTGCTGGCGGGCCGCGGTCGCCGGATACCGGCGGACCGGGGATCTGCCGTCGCAGGCCAGGGCGTTGAGCGAGGCGGCCAGGGTGCAGGAGTACGCGGGCCGGCCCGAGGAGTCCCTGCGGACCTGCCGGGAGGCGGTGGAGTGGGCCAGACAGGCGGGGGACGTACGGCTCCAGGCGGCACTCCGGCTCCGGCTGGCCGACACCCTCGACCGGCTGGGCGACCCGGCGTCGGCCCGGCTCCAGCGCTCCGGGGCCGAACGGCTGCTGGAGACCGTCGACGGGGACGGGGCCGGGGGAGGGACGGCGCCGGAAGGCGCGCGCGGGGCGGGACCGGAGCCCGGTCCTTCGGCCGCGGACGCCCCGGCCGAGGGGTCCGCAGACCCGGCGGGGGAGCGGCGGGCCCGGGGTTCCGGGCGCCGCGCCCCGGGCGGCGGGGGTACCGGTACGGAGGGGGCCGGAGTGGCACGGGGTGCCATCGGTCACGGTGTGTGAACGAAGGCAGTTTCGCCGGTCAGCCTACGAAATCCGTAGTGGCCTCAGATGAGAATAAAGGTTTGCAAGGCTAGACAGCGGGAAATCCTTCATTAATACTGGCTCCATCGCGTTATCTCGCGGTGTGTACCCCTGCGCCCTTGTGTGTACGGGTTCATCTGGAAATACCCTCCTTATCCCCTGAGCCAAGGACCGTGATCGACGTGAAGGTCGGCATCCCCCGCGAGGTCAAGAACAACGAGTTCCGGGTGGCGATCACCCCCGCCGGTGTGCACGAGCTGGCGCGCCACGGTCATCAGGTGTTCATCGAGGCCGGTGCCGGTCTCGGCTCCTCCATCACCGACACCGAGTTCGCCGCCGCCGGGGCCGTGATCCTGCCGACCGCCGACGAGGTCTGGGCCACGGCCGATCTGCTGCTCAAGGTCAAGGAGCCGATCGCGGAGGAGTACCACCGGCTCCGCAAGGACCAGACCCTCTTCACCTACCTCCACCTCGCCGCCTCCCGCGAGTGCACCGACGCGCTGCTGGAGTCCGGCACCACCGCGATCGCCTACGAGACCGTCGAGACCGCGGGCCGCCAGCTGCCGCTGCTCGCCCCGATGTCCGAGGTCGCCGGGCGGCTGGCCCCGCAGGTCGGCGCGTACCACCTGATGCGCTCCGCCGGTGGCCGCGGCGTGCTCCCGGGCGGCGTCCCCGGCACCCACGCGGGCCGCGCCGTCGTCATCGGCGGCGGTGTCTCCGGCTGGAACGCCACCCAGATCGCCGTCGGCATGGGCTTCCACGTCACCCTGCTCGACCGCGACATCAACAAGCTGCGCGAGGCCGACAAGATCTTCGGCACCCGGGTGCAGACCGTCGTCTCCAACTCCTACGAGCTGGAGAAGGCCGTCGTCGCGGCCGACCTGGTGATCGGCGCCGTACTGATCCCGGGTGCCAAGGCCCCGAAGCTGGTCACCAACGAGCTGGTCGCCAAGATGAAGCCCGGAAGTGTCCTTGTCGACATCGCCATCGACCAGGGCGGCTGCTTCGAGGACTCCCGTCCGACCACTCACGCGGAGCCGACCTTCGCGGTCCACGACTCCGTCTTCTACTGCGTCGCCAACATGCCGGGCGCGGTGCCGCACACCTCCACCTACGCGCTCACCAACGCGACGCTGCCCTACATCGTCGAACTGGCCAACCGCGGCTGGGCCGAGGCGCTCCGCCGCGACCCCGCCCTGGCCCTCGGCCTCAACACCCATGACGGCCGGGTCGTCTACGGCCCCGTCGCCGAGGCCCACGGACTGCCGCACACCGAACCGGGCGCGCTGATCGGCTGATCCGCCGTGCCGTCGCGGCACTCCCCGTGCCTCCGGCGGCCCCGGTTCCCGGGCCCCGGCGGGCCCGCCGAACGCCGGTTCGCCCGGTCCGCCCGAGCCGACCGGTGCGACGTCAACTCCACGCCCCCGGCCGGACCTTGCCCCGCGAGGTCCGGCCGGGGGCGTTCTCGCGGGCGGCGGTTCGTCCGGCCCGGTGCGAACACTTCGCGCCGCCGGACCCGTTCCGGCGGGGCCAGTGGGGAGGATCACACTCCCGTGGCCGTGCGCTCTTGACACCGGGGTGTTCCGTTGCCGACACATCGGGCCGGGTCCGGTGGATTGTGTTGCTGCGGAGCGGTGACACGCCATAGAGTCGCCAACCGTCGGCATGATGCCACGCTGACCTATCGATAAAGCCAGATGAAGCCAGATCGCGGCCGAGGGGGTAAGGCGACTTATGAATGAGTCGACAATTTCTCCCGGAGGCGTCCGGACGCACATGACGACAGCCCACACGATGACGATGACGGACGGCCTACACGTGAACGCCACGGCAGGCGACAAGAGTGGCCGAGAGTCCACGCACTTCGCCGCCTACGAGGAACTCCCCGAGGGGCACTTCTACGACCCCGACGCCGAATACGAGCCCGATCCGGAGTACGCGGCCACCCTCGCGCCCGACGCGGCGCGCCAGCGCCGTGAGCGGATCGGCCCCACCGGCCGCCCGCTGCCGTACTTCCCGATCCCGGGCCCGCTGACCGAGCACGGCCCCGCGAAGATCATCGCGATGTGCAACCAGAAGGGCGGCGTCGGCAAGACCACGTCGACCATCAACCTGGGCGCCGCGCTCGCGGAGTACGGACGGCGCGTGCTGCTCGTCGACTTCGACCCGCAGGGCGCCCTCTCGGTCGGCCTCGGCGTCAACCCGATGGAGCTGGACCTGACGGTCTACAACCTGCTCATGGAGCGGGGCATGTCGGCCGACGAGGTACTGCTGAAGACCGCCGTACCCAATATGGATCTGCTGCCGAGCAATATCGACCTCTCGGCGGCGGAGGTGCAGTTGGTGAGCGAGGTCGCCCGGGAGTCCACGCTCCAGCGGGCGCTGAAGCCGCTGATGTCCGACTACGACTACATCGTGATCGACTGTCAGCCGTCGCTCGGTCTGCTCACCGTCAACGCGCTCACCGCGGCGCACAAGGTGATCGTCCCGCTGGAGTGCGAGTTCTTCGCGCTGCGCGGGGTGGCGCTGCTCACCGAGACCATCGAGAAGGTCCAGGAGCGGCTCAACCCCGAACTGGAGCTGGACGGCATCCTCGCCACGATGTACGACTCGCGGACCGTCCACAGCCGTGAGGTGCTGGCCCGGGTGGTCGAGGCGTTCGACGACCACGTGTACCACACCGTGATCGGGCGGACCGTGCGCTTCCCGGAGACCACGGTCGCCGGTGAGCCCATCACCACCTACGCGTCGAACTCGGTCGGCGCCGCCGCGTACCGCCAGCTGGCCAGGGAGGTGCTCGCCCGGTGTCACGCCGAGTGAGTCTGCCCGGAGCCGACGAACTGTTCCGTACCACCGGTGGCACGGCGCTCCAGCCGTCGTCGCCGCGGCGCGCGGCCAACGGCGAGCCGAGGGTGCCCGCCCCGGCCGGGGAGAGCGATCCGCTGGACGCGGCCGCGCTGTCGCCGCCGCAGGAGCACACGACGGCGGACGCCGACCAGCACGATCGGCACGATCAGAACACGGCCGCCGAGGGCCGCGGCCGGGCCGAGGAGCCCGATACTCCGGTTCCCGGGGTGTCGGGGCGGGCCCGGCGCTCCCAGGCCGCCCAGGAGGCCGCCGGGGCCGTCGGCGGCGGTACGGCGGCGCCGCGTCGCCGCGGCCGGGCCGCGAACCGCCGGCCGAGCGGGCGCGAGCGCCACGACGAGAAGATCACGGTCTATGTCTCGGCCGAGGAACTGATGGACCTGGAGCACGCGCGGCTGGTGCTGCGCGGGGAGCACGGGCTGGCCGTGGACCGGGGCCGGATCGTCCGCGAGGCGGTCGCGGTGGTCCTCGCCGACCTCGAACAGCGCGGCGACGCGAGCATTCTCGTCCGCCGTCTGCGGGGCCGCTGAGGGTAGCCTCGCGCTGCCCGCCCCACCCCCGTACTTCTGGACCGCCCATGCCTCCGCCGCTCCGTCCGTCCCGCCGCCCGCTGGGCCGGGGTCCGGCCGTGCCCCCGTCTCCGGCGCGGCCCGCGGACGATGAAGCCACGGCAGCCACGGCAGCCACGGCAGCCACGGCAGCCCCGGAGGGCTCGGAGGACGCGACCGGCCCGGATGCCACCGGACCGGACGTCCGGGACGATCCGGCACCGGGTGCCGTCCCGGAGGGCCGGGTGCCCGACGGCGTACCGCCGCCACCGGACGGGTCCGGTGTACGTCCCTGGACGCCCGGCGCTCCGGAGGCCGGGCCGCCGTCCGCTGCGGAGGCCGGGCGGGAACCCGCCGTACCTCCGGCGGCCGAGAAGGCCGGGCGCCCCGGTCCCGACCCCGGCGGCCCGCCGGCCCCCGGCGATTCCGGCGGCGCGGTCGACGGGGCCGTACCGGACACCCCGGCGGAACCGGCGGAACCGGCGGACCCGGATGCCGACCCCCCGGCCGCGCCGGAGGCCGACGGGCGGTTCACCGTACGACTGGCGAACTTCGAGGGCCCCTTCGATCTGCTGCTCCAGCTGATCGCCAAGCACAAGCTCGATGTGACCGAGGTCGCGCTGTCGAAGGTCACCGACGAGTTCATGGCCCATATCCGGGGCATGGGCGACGACTGGGACCTCGACCAGACGACGGAGTTCCTGGTCGTCGCCGCGACCCTGCTGGATCTGAAGGCCGCCCGGCTGCTGCCCGCCGCCGAAGTGGAGGACGAGGCGGATCTCGCCCTGCTGGAGGCCCGGGACCTGCTCTTCGCCCGGCTGCTCCAGTACCGGGCGTACAAGCGGATCGCGGAGATCTTCAGCGACCGGCTGGCCGCCGAGGGCCGCCGCTACCCCCGGACCGTGGGCCTGGAGGACCACCACGCCGAGCTGCTGCCCGATGTGGTGATCCGGATCGGCGCCGAGGGCTTCGCCCGGCTCGCCGTGAAGGCGACCCGCCCCCGGCCGAAGCCCGAGGTGTACGTGGACCACATCCACGCGCCCCTGGTCAGCGTGCGCGAGCAGGGCGAGATCGTGGTGGCGCTGCTGCGGGACCGCGGCCGGGCCAGCTTCCGGGAGCTGACCTCGGACACCGAGGACACCCTGACCGTCGTCGCCCGCTTCCTCGCCCTGCTGGAGCTGTACCGCGACCGGGCGGTCGCCCTGGAGCAGGAGGAGGCCCTCGGGGAACTGCTGGTGCTCTGGACCGGCGGCGACGCGGCGGCCGGGGTCACCGACGAGTTCGACCGCCCGCCCGAGGTCCCCGAGGACCGGGCGGCGGGCCGGGAGGGGAAGAGGAAGAGGACGGAGGCCACGGCATGAACATCGGCGAAGCGGTCCGGGACCCAGGTGCCCCCCGGACCCCCCATCCGGCCGGGGCCGCGGCGGCCCTGCCGCTGAAGCCCGCCCTGGAGGCGGTGCTGATGGTGGTCGACGAACCGGCCACCGAGGAGCATCTGGCGAAGGTGCTGGAGCGGCCCCGCCGGGCCGTCGCCGACGCGCTGCGGGAACTGGCCGACGAGTACACCGCCCAGGGCCGGGGCTTCGAGCTGCGGGCCGTCGCGGGCGGCTGGCGGTTCTTCACCCGGGCCGAGTACGCCCCGGCCGTGGAGAGCTTCGTCCTCGACGGCCAGCAGGCCCGGCTGACCCAGGCGGCCCTGGAGACCCTGGCGGTGGTCGCGTACCGCCAGCCGGTCGGCCGGTCCCGGGTCTCCGCGGTGCGCGGGGTGAACTGCGACGGTGTGATGCGCACCCTGCTCCAGCGGGGGCTGGTCGAGGAGGCGGGCGCGGAACCCGAAACAGGTGCGATCCTGTACAGGACGACGAACTACTTCCTGGAGCGGATGGGCCTGCGCGGCCTGGACGAGCTGCCGGAGCTGGCGCCCTTCCTCCCCGAGGCGGCGGCGATCGAGGCCGAGACGCAGGAGGGCGTGCCGTCGTTCGACCCGGACGCTCCGGAACCGGATACAGACTCTGTACCGGACGATGAAGACAAGACGACGGAAACGTGATGCGAAGCAGCGGCAGCGGCAGGAACAGCGGCGGTAACAGCGGCGGGCGCGGCAACCCCCGCGGCGCGGGCAACAACCGCGACGACAGGCAGAAGCGCGCGGGCAAGCCCGGCAAGCCCCGTCCCGAGGAGCGCCGCTACGACGTCGGCGGTTCCGGTACGGGCGCCGGGGCCGGTGGCGACGCCAGGAAGGGCCGCGGCGGCGCGGCGCGCGGCGGGGCCAAGGGCGGCCCGCGCCAGTCCGTGAAGCCCCCCACGGGCCGCGGCAGCCGTACGGAGCCCGCCCGCTCCCGTGAGTACGACGCCCGGGCCGAGGAGCGCAACCGCGAGCGGTACGCGAACAAGCCGGAGATCAAGACGCCCAAGACCTTCCCCGGCGCCGAGCAGGAGGGCGAGCGGTTGCAGAAGGTGCTGGCCCGGGCCGGAATGGGCTCGCGGCGGGCCTGCGAGGAGCTGATCGACCAGGCCAGGGTCGAGGTCAACGGCCGGATCGTCACCGAGCAGGGGCTGCGGGTGGACCCGCAGAAGGACGAGATCAAGGTCGACGGGCTGACCGTGGCCACCCAGACGTACCTCTTCTTCGCCCTGAACAAGCCCGCCGGTGTCGTCTCCACCATGGAGGACCCCGACGGCCGTCAGTGCCTCGGCGACTACGTCACCAACCGGGAGACCCGGCTGTTCCACGTCGGCCGGCTTGACACCGAGACCGAGGGCATCATCCTGCTCACCAACCACGGTGAGCTGGCTCACCGGCTCACCCACCCCCGCTACGGCGTCAAGAAGACCTATCTGGCCGCGATCCAGGGTCCGCTCCCGCGCGACCTCGGCAAGCGGCTGAAGGACGGGATCCGGCTGGAGGACGGCTACGCCAAGGCCGACCACTTCCGCGTGGTGGAGAACACCGGGAAGAACTACCTGGTCGAGGTCACCCTGCACGAGGGCCGCAAGCACATCGTGCGCCGGATGCTCGCCGAGGCGGGCTTCCCGGTGGACAAGCTGGTCCGGACGTCCTTCGGGCCGATCGGGCTCGGCGACCAGAAGTCGGGCTGGCTGCGCAGGCTGACCAATACCGAGGTCGGGATGCTGATGAACGAGGTCGGTCTGTAGGACCGGCACCCCTTCGGGAGGAGGGCCCGCGGCGCACTCGCGCCGCGGGCCCTCCTCTTTTCCCTTGTGCCGTCGCACCCGGGCCGTTTATAGTCAAGATGACTATTAAGGAAAGGGGGTGGGTGTGGCACTCGCGGACGTCATGGAGACCCTGCAGCGGCCGCTGTTCACCCTGCTCGGCACCCCGGTCAGCTGGACCGAGGTCCTCGGCTTCGGCAGCGGCGCGCTCTGCGTCTGGCTGGTCACCCGGCAGCACCTCGCCAACTGGCCCGTCGGCATCGCCAACAACCTCTTCTTCGTCCTCCTCTTCACCCAGGCCGGGCTCTACGCCGACGCCGGCCTCCAGATCGTCTTCATCACCCTCGCCGCCTACGGCTGGTGGTCCTGGACCCACGGGGGTGGACCAGGAACGAAAGGCCCCCTGGAGGTACGCCGCACCGGCCGGACCGAATGGGCCCTGCTGCTCGCGGCGGGCGCGGCGGGGACGATCCTGATCACGCTGCTCCTCGACCGCGCCACCGACTCCACCGTCCCCTTCTGGGACGCGCTCACCACGTCCCTGTCGCTGATGGCGACCTACGGGCAGTGCCGGAAGCGGCTGGAGTCCTGGTGGCTGTGGATCGCCGCCGACGTGGTCTACATCCCGCTCTACGCGCACAAGGACCTCTATCTGACCTCGGTGCTCTACGCGGGATTCCTGCTGCTCTGTCTTTCGGGGCTGCGGAACTGGTCGCGCGCGCTCACCACGCCGCCCCGGCCGCGACCCGCGGAGGTGACCGCATGAGGCGCTACCGGCACGGACTGGTCCTCGGCAAGTTCTATCCACCGCACGCCGGGCACCACCATCTCGTCTCGACCGCCGCCGACCGCTGCGATCTGCTGACCGTCCTGGTCTGTGCCGCCACGGTCGAGTCCGTACCGCTCGCCGACCGGGTGGCCTGGCTGCGGGAGGTCCACCAGGACCCCGCGATCCGGGTCGTCGGCACCGTCGACGACATCCCCATGGACGTCCGCGACCCGGCGATCTGGGACGCCCATATGGCGGTCTTCCGGGCCGCCGTGCCCGAACCCGTCGACGCGGTCTTCACCTCGGAGTCGTACGGCGCCGAACTCGGCCGCAGATTCGGCGCCGACGCGGTCTGCGTCGACCCGGCCCGCAGCCTCTTCCCGGTCTCCGGGACGGCCGTCCGCGCCGACCCGGCGGCCCACTGGGACTTCCTGCGGCCCCCGGTCCGGGCCGCGCTCACCCGCCGGATCGTCGTCCTGGGCGCCGAGTCCACCGGCACCACGACCCTCGCCCGCGATCTCGCCGACCACTACCGGGCCCGCGGCGGCGTCTGGGGCCGGACCCGCTGGGTCCCCGAGTACGGGCGGGAGTACAGCGAGCGGAAACTGGCCCGGCTGCGCCGGGAGCGGCCCGGCGCCGGCTGGTCCGACGTCGCCTTCGGCTCCGAGGAGTTCCCGGTGATCGCCCGGCGGCAGGCCGAACGGGAGACGGAGGCCGCCCGGCTCAGCTCACCCGTCCTCTTCTGCGACACCGACGCCTTCGCCACCACCGTCTGGCACGAGCGCTACCTCGGCACGCCGAGCCCCGCCGTCCAGGAGATCGCCGACCGCACCCGGCGCCAGTGTCTGTGGCTGCTCACCGATCACACGGACGTCCCGTTCGAGGACGACGGACTCCGCGACGGCGAGGAACTGCGCCCCTGGATGACCGGCCGGTTCGCCGCCGAACTGGCCCGTACCGGGCGGCGTACGGTACGCGTCACCGGGCCCCGGGACCGGCGGCTCGCCACCGCCGTCGCCGCCGTCGACGAACTGCTCGGCGAGGGCTGGGACTTCGCCGCACCGCTGGTCGTCCCCGGCGGCCACGCGCCCACCACCGTCCCCGACCTCACGGAGCGCCGCTGATGCCATCCGCCACCGGCCGGGACGAGAGCGTTCCGGGTTACGACCCGCGCGCCTTCCCGCCCTTCGGGGTCACCGTCGACCTCGCCGTCTTCACCGTGCGCGACGGGCGGCTCAACGTCCTGCTCGTCGAGCGGGGAGAAGCGCCCTACCGGGGCGCGTGGGCCCTGCCCGGCGGCTTCGTACGGCCCGAGGAGTCCGCCGGGCGGGCCGCCCGGCGGGAGCTGGCCGAGGAGACCGGGCTCTCCGCCGACACCGTCCACGACCTCCACCTCGAACAGCTCCGCACCTACAGCGAGCCGGACCGCGACCCCAGGATGCGGGTGGTCTCCGTCGCGTACGCCGCACTCCTGCCCGATCTGCCCGAACCGCGCGGCGGCGGCGACGCCGCCAACGCCCGCTGGACCGACCGCTCCGACGCCCGGGGCCTCGCCTTCGACCACGACCGGATCGTGGCCGACGCCTACGACCGGATCTGCGCCAAGCTCGAATACACCGGCCTCGCCACCGGCTTCTGCCCGCCCGAGTTCACCCTCGGCGAGTTGCAGCAGATCTACGAGACCGTCTGGGGCGTCCCCCTCGACCGGCCCAACTTCCGGCGCAAGGTCCTCGCCACCCCCGGCTTCGTCGAACCGGTCGAGGGCCCCCCGCGCCGCACCGGCGGCCGGGGCAAACCCGCCGCCCTCTACCGGGCCGGCACCGCCGCGACCCTGCACCCACCCCTCCTGCGCCCGGAAGGACGCCAGCCATGACCGTGACCGGCAGCACCACCAGCGGAACGACCAAACCCCTCGGGACCGCCGACAAGCGGGCGGCCACCGGGTCCCTGATCGGACTCGCCCTCGGGGACGCCCTCGGCTTCCCGACCGAGTTCGACGACGTACCGCGGATCCTCGCCAAGTGCGGCCCCTGGCGGGAGATGCGGCTGCCGCGCCCCGCGTACATCACCGACGACACCCAGATGACCCTCGCCGTCGGCCGGGCCCTGCGCACCGCCATGGACCGGGGCCCGTTGGACGAGGCCCGGTTCGCCCCGCCGCTGCGGGCCGAGTTCACCGCCTGGTACCACTCCCCGGAGAACAACCGCGCCCCCGGCACCACCTGCCTCGACGCCTGCCGCCGCCTCGACGACCCCCGGCTGCCCTGGCAGCGGGCCGGAGTCGTCGGCTCCAAGGGCTGCGGGGCCAATATGAGGGTCGCGCCCGTCGGCCTGGTCCCCGGACTCAGCGCCGGGCAGCGCGCGGGCGCCGCCCAGCTCCAGGCCGCCCTCACCCACGCCCACCCCACCGCCCTCGCCGCCGCCGACCTCACCGCCCACGCCGTCCACCTCCTCGCCCGCGGCGCCGAACCCATGGGCCTGGTCGGACTGCTCCGCTCGTACGCCTACGACAACCGGTCCCGCTACCACGACCGCTGGCTCGGCGACCTGTGGACCCGGGCCGGTGACCCCACCCCCCAGGCGTACATCGCCCGCGGCTGGGACGAGTGCCAGGAAGCCCTGCGGCGGCTCGCCGAGGCCCTCCCCACCGCCGACCCCGAGTGCGACCCGTGCCTGACCACCGGCGACGGCTGGATCGCCGAAGAGGCCCTCACCACCGCCCTCCAGTGCTTTCTGCTCTTCCCGGGGGAACCCCTCACCGTCCTGCGCCGGGCCGCCTGCACCCGGGGCGACTCCGACTCGATCGCGGCCCTCGCGGGCGCCTTCGCCGGAGCCCATCTCGGCGGCGCCGCCTGGCCGGGCCGCTGGGCCGACGACGTCGAACACCGCAGCGACCTGATGACCCTGGGAGCCCTCTGGGACGCCTGACCCGCCCCCGGTGCCCCGCCCCGGGGCACCGGGTGTCATCCTCACCCGGTGAACCCCGCGAGCCCCGTGAACCCCGTCACCCCCGCCGCCGTCACCCCTGTCGGCCCCGGCGACCTCGATACCTTCGGCCTCGGCGCCCTCGACCTCGGCTCCGTCGTCGCGGACCAGCCCGATCCGCTGATCTTCGCCACCGTCTCCGGCGCCCATCTCTACGGCTTCCCGTCCCGCGACTCGGACGTGGACCTGCGCGGGGCGCATCTGCTGCCGGTGGCGGAGCTGATCGGCCTCGGCGCCCCCGACGAGACCCGTAGCCGGATCTGGGACCGGGCCGGGGTCGAGACCGACCTGGTCACCCATGACCTGCGGAAGTTCGTCGGTCTGATGCTCCGCCCCAACGGCTACGTACTCGAACAACTGCTCTCACCGCTGGTCGTCCACACCACCGGCACCCATGCCGAACTCACCGCCCTCACGCCCGGGGTCGTCACCCGCCACCACGCCCACCACTACCGGGGGTTCGCCAACACCCAGTGGCGGCTCTACGAGAAGACCGGCGAGCTGAAGCCGCTGCTGTACACCTTCCGCGCGCTGCTCACCGGCGTCCATCTGATGCGGAGCGGCCGGGTACTGGCATCCCTGCCGGAGTTGCTGGAGGAGGTCACGGCGCCCTCGTACCTGCCCGAGCTGATCACCGCCAAGGCCGAGGCCGAGCACGGTACGGGCACCGGGCTCGTCCCGGAGTCCGCCGCCGGTGACTTCGCCGCCCTGCACGCGGTCCTGGACTCCGCCCAGCGGGACACGGAACTGCCGGAGCACCCCTCAGTCCGCGACGCCCTGGGCGATCTCGTCGTACGGGTCCGGCTGGAGCGCTGACATCCGGCGGGTCCGGACCAGGAAGTCCGTCACCCGGGCCCGGTCCGGCTCGTCGGGCAGCGGCGAGCCGGGCAGGGCGGCGTCCGCCTCCGCGACCAGCCGGTCCGCCCAGGACTCGACCCGGCTCAGCTCCGTCTCCCCGCGCCGGACCGCGAGCAGCGCCTCCCGCTCGGCGCCGACATCGAGCACCAGCTCACCCGTCCGCAGCAGATCACGGCAGGTCAGCAGGAGCCGCAGCAGATGCGACAGCGGCTTCCAGCGCGGCTCGCGCCCGGTCCGCAGATCCGCCCTGATCCTCTTGTGCTGGCCGGCGGCATAGCGGACGAAGGTGCGGTGGACGTCCCGGGAGAGGAAGGCGCCGCGCAGCGCCAGCAGCTCCCGGCCGGTGTCGTCGATCCGCTCCACCAGCGGGGAGTGCAGTACCTCCAGGATGCTGGGATTGGCCCGCAGCCCCAGTACGCAGAAACGCTCCAGCTCCCAGGAGAACTGCTCGGGCAGCGGCCCGTCCACATGGGTCGGCGGTTTCTCGAACCGCCAGAACAGCGGGGTGGGCGCGAGAAAGACACCCCGCCGGTCGGTATCGCTCTCCTCGGTCGCGAGCCCGAAGGCCCGCGACCCCATGACGCAGGAGTAGACCGTGTGGTCGCGGACGAGGTCTTCGGGTGCCGGTGCGCCGTCGTACATGCGGATCAGGCTAATCCGCGGACTTGACCTGCCCCGACCGGCCCGGCGGTCAGGCCAGCAGTACCGCGTCCCCGGTGACCGTGATCGCCGCGGGCGGCAGCGGACGCGTCGAAGGGCCCTTCTCGACCGAGCCGTCCGCGATCCGGAACCGGCTGTCGTGGCACGGGCAGTCGATGGTGCCGTCCGCGACCCGGTCCACCAGACAGCCCTGATGCGGACAGACCGCCGAGAAGGCCTTGAACTGTCCGGCCGTCGGCTGGACCACCACCACCTTCTCGGCCTTGAAGACCGTTCCGCCGCCGACCGGGACGGCGGAGCGCTTCGTCAGCTCCCGGCCCATCGACACGGTCGGCGAGGCACCGGGGGCCGTCGCGCCGGGGGAAGCGGCGTCCACCGGGGTACCGGGCGGCGGGGTCGCCCCCGGCTCGGCCGTGCCCCCGCCGTCGCCTCCGCCGTCCGTACAGCCGGTGGCCAGGGCGGCCGTCGCCGCCGCCCCCGCCGCCAGCACCGTCCGCCGCGCTGCGTCCATCGCCGTACTCCCTCGGTCGTGCGCTACCCGGTCGGCGTGCATTGTGCCACCGCACCCGCCGCCGCCCCGGCAACCCGGCACGTGCCGCACGAACCCGGTCGCCCGGGCCGCTATCCGGCCCGCCCGGCTGACCAGGGAGTCCCGGGAACCCCCGGCCACCCGCCGCACCCGACACGCGCACCCGCCCCGGCGGCCCTCGAAGCACGGGGGCGCTCCCCGGTGTCGTGGCACCGTCCGCGTACGCCCGTGCCGGGAATCCCACGCCCGGGCTCCGCCGGGGGATCCACGGCCCGGCCCGCGGCGTCCGGCATGTGCTCTCCTCCGCAGCCCTTCGGGCACGCGGGGCGCCTCTGCGTTGTCGGAGTTCCCGAGTACGCCCGGTACGGGGGACCCCGCCGCCGTCGCGGACCGTACGCACCGGACGCCGCGGGCCCCGCCCTCCGGGCGGACGGCGCCATTTCGACGACACGGCCTAGGCTGGTTGTCCGGAGTACGCCCGGACCGGTCGTGACCGGTCCGGCGCCGTTCGTTCTCCGGACCTGCCTCGCACTTCCGTGCCGCCTGCCGCCCCGCGCAAGGACATCGCCCAGTGAGAACCGCCGCCGTCATCGGAACCGGACTGATCGGCACCTCCGCCGCCCTCGCCCTCACCGGCCGGGGGATCGGCGTCCATCTCGTCGACCCCGACGCCGAACGGGTCCGTACCGCCGCCGCACTCGGCGCCGGTACCGGGACGCCCCCCGAGGGGCCCGTCGACCTGGCGATCGTCGCCGTGCCCCCCGCCGGGGTGGCCGGGGCGCTCGCCGAGGCGATGAAGAGCGGCCTGGCCCGCGGCTATCTCGACGTCGCCAGCGTCAAGGGCGGCCCCCGCCGGGAGCTGGAGGCCCTCGGCGCCGACCTCTCCGCCTACATCGGTACGCATCCGATGGCGGGCAAGGAGCGCTCGGGACCGCTGGCCGCCAGCGCCGATCTCTTCGAGGGCCGCCCCTGGGTGCTCACGCCCACCCCGGCGACCGATACCGAGGTCCTCAACCTCGCCCTCGAACTCGTCGCCCTCTGCCGTGCGGTCCCCGTCGTGATGGACGCCGACGCCCACGACCGGGCCGTCGCCCTGGTCTCCCACACCCCGCAGCTGATCTCCTCGATGGTCGCCGCCCGGCTCCGGGAGGCCGACGAGACCGCCGTACGCCTCTGCGGGCAGGGCATCCGCGACGTCACCCGGATCGCCGCTTCCGACCCCCGGATGTGGGTCGACATCCTCTCCGCCAACCCCGGCCCGGTCGCCGAGGTCCTGGCCGGGGTCGCCGCCGACCTCGACGAGACCGTCCGGGCGCTCCGGTCGCTGGAGTCCGCCGACGCCGCCGCGCGGGCCGACGGCGTCAGCGGTATCGAGGACGTACTGCGGCGCGGGAACGCCGGGCGTGCCCGGGTCCCGGGCAAGCACGGCGCGGCTCCGGCGGCGTACGAGGTCGTCGCCGTACTGATCAGCGACAGCCCCGGCGAACTGGCCCGGATCTTCGCCGACGCGGGCCGGGCCGGGGTGAACATCGAGGACGTCCGGATCGAGCACGCCACCGGACAGCAGGCGGGTCTGGTGCAGCTGATGGTGGAGCCCGCCGCCGCGGCCGTGCTCTCGGCGGCGCTGCGGGAGCGGGGCTGGTCCATCCGCCAGTAGCCCCGGTGCGGCCGGACCGGACCCGGACCAAACCCGGACCGGACCCGGACCGGACCCGGTACGGCCCCGGCCCGGCCGCCGGGCGGGGCGCGCGGTTCACGGGCAGGCTTCGGCAGTCGGTAACCTTGTCCGGGGCCCGTGGCGTCCGCGACCACCGGAATCCCCCGGTACGGCCGGGCCGGCCGCCCCCTCCGCTCCGCAGAAATCCGAAGGAAAGGTGTCGCACACCGTGGAATCCGCCGTGATCGTTGCCATCGACGGCCCCGCCGGCACCGGAAAGTCGAGCACCAGCAAGGCGGTCGCCGCCGCCCTGGGCCTGAGCTACCTCGACACCGGCGCGCAGTACCGGGCGATCACCTGGTGGATGATCTCCAACGGTGTGGACACCGCCGACCCCGCCGCGATCGCCGCGGCGGCCGACAAGGCCCTGATCGTCTCCGGGACCGACCCCGCCGCCCCGACGATCACCGTCGACGGCGCCGATGTCGCCGCCGCCGTCCGGAGCCACGAGGTATCCGCGCAGGTCAGCGCCGTGAGCGCGGTACCGGAGGTACGGACGCGGATCACCGGGCTCCAGCGCGCCATCGCCGCCGGGGCGGCCCGCGGAATCGTCGTCGAGGGCCGGGACATCGGCACCACCGTCCTCCCCGACGCCCATCTCAAGATCTTCCTCACCGCCTCCCCTGAGGCCCGCGCCGCCCGCCGCTCCGCCGAGATCAAGGGCTCCGACGTGGAGGCGACCCGGCAGGCCCTGGTCCGCCGGGACGCGGCCGACTCCGGCCGGGCGACGTCCCCGCTGGCCAAGGCGGACGACGCGGTCGAGGTCGACACCACCGAACTGACCCTCCAGCAGGTCGTCGACCGGGTGATCGGCCTGGTCGAGGAGCGCCGGACGGCGGCCCGGTGACCCAGCCCTCCGCGCAGGGCGCGGCCGTCGGCCGGTACATCGGCATCGGGCTGATGTACGGCCTGTGGAAGCCCAGGGTGCTCGGCGCCTGGCGGGTCCCGTCCGCCGGCCCCGTGATCCTCGCCGTCAACCACTCGCACGCCCTCGACGGCCCCATGCTGATGGGCACCGCGCCCCGGCCCGTGCACTTCCTGATCAAGAAGGAGGCGTTCGTCGGCCCGCTCGACCCCTTCCTGCTGGGCATCGGCCAGCTGAAGGTCGACCGGTCGGGCACCGACCGCTCGGCGGTGACCAACGCGCTCGGGATCCTGGAGCGCGGCGACGTCCTCGGGATCTTCCCCGAGGGCACCAGGGGCGAGGGCGACTTCGCGTCGCTCCGCGCCGGACTGGCGTACTTCGCGGTCCGGACCGGCGCCCCCGTCGTCCCGGTGGCCGTCCTCGGCAGCACCGAACGCCGCAGCCGTCTGGTCGGCGCCGTACCGCCGCTGCGCGGCCGGGTGGACGTGGTCTTCGGCGACGCCTTCGACGCGGGCGACGGCTCGGGCCGCCGGACCCGTACGGCGCTGGACCAGGCCACGGTACGGATCCAGGACCGGCTGACCGCCCATCTGGAAAACGCCAGGCGCCTCACCGGGCGCCCCGGGTAAGACTTGACCATACGGACCCCCCGACCCCGGGAGCCGGTCCGGTCGACATACGAGGAACGGACTTCATGAACGACCAGCACGACCACGGAGCACTCGGCGACGCCGAGTACGCGGAGTTCATGGAGCTCGCCGCGGTGGAGGGCTTCGACGCGGACGAGGTCGAGGAGGCCATCGACGAGGCCGGTCACGGCCCGCTGCCCGTCCTCGCCGTCGTCGGCCGCCCCAATGTCGGCAAGTCGACCCTGGTGAACCGGATCATCGGCCGCCGCGAGGCCGTCGTCGAGGACCGGCCCGGCGTCACCCGCGACCGGGTCACCTACGAAGCCGAATGGGCGGGCCGCCGCTTCAAGCTCGTCGACACCGGCGGCTGGGAGCAGGACGTCCTCGGGATCGACGCCTCCGTCGCCGCCCAGGCCGAGTACGCCATCGAGGCCGCCGACGCCGTCGTCTTCGTGGTCGACGCCACCGTCGGCCCCACCGACACCGACGAGGCCGTCGTCAAGCTGCTGCGCCGGGCCGGGAAGCCCGTGGTGCTCTGCGCCAACAAGGTCGACGGCCCCAGCGCCGAGGCGGACGCCACCGCCCTGTGGTCGCTCGGCCTCGGCGAACCGCACCCCGTCTCCGCGCTCCACGGCCGGGGCACCGGCGACATGCTCGACGCCGTCCTGGAGGCGCTGCCCGACGCCCCGGCCCAGACCTTCGGCACCGCCGTCGGCGGCCCCCGCAGGATCGCCCTGATCGGCCGCCCCAACGTCGGCAAGTCGTCCCTGCTGAACAAGGTCGCGGGCGAGGAGCGGGTGGTCGTCAACGAGCTGGCGGGCACCACCCGCGACCCGGTCGACGAGCTGATCGAGCTGGGCGGTGTGACCTGGAAGTTCGTCGACACCGCCGGTATCCGCCGCCGGGTCCACCTCCAGGAGGGCGCGGACTACTACGCCTCCCTGCGCACCGCCGCCGCCGTGGAGAAGGCGGAGGTCGCGGTGATCCTGATCGACGCCAGTGACTCCATCAGCGTCCAGGACCAGCGGATCATCACCATGGCCGTGGAAGCGGGCCGGGCGCTGGTGATCGCGTACAACAAGTGGGACACCCTCGACGAGGAGCGCCGCTACTACCTGGAGCGGGAGATCGAGACCGAGCTGGCCCAGATCGCCTGGGCGCCCCGGGTCAATGTCTCCGCCCGTACCGGCCGCCACATGGAGAAGCTGGTCCCGGCGATCGAGACCGCCCTGGCCGGCTGGGAGACCCGGGTCCCCACCGGACGGCTCAACGCCTTCCTCGGCGAGATCGTCTCCGCCCATCCGCACCCCATCCGGGGCGGCAAGCAGCCCAGGATCCTCTTCGGCACCCAGGCGGGCACCAAGCCGCCCAGGTTCGTCCTCTTCGCCTCCGGCTTCCTGGAGCACGGCTACCGCCGCTTCGTGGAGCGCAGGCTGCGCGAGGAGTTCGGCTTCGAGGGAACCCCGCTGCACATCTCGGTCCGGGTCCGCGAGAAGCGCGGCAAGAAGAAGTAACACCCGTCGCGACGCCCCCGCCGGTCCGCCGGACGGCGCGAGTGATAGCCCCCGGCTCGGGAAAAGCGGCGGCTCGGCACAAAGGAGCAACTCCCTTGGGGCGGCGGCCCGTCGAGCGGTGGCGGGGGC
>NZ_JBEYIS010000061.1:0-39959 GCF_040635975.1 Streptomyces sp. NPDC006798 | reverse complement strand
CGGCAGGATGTGCGCCATGTCGAAGAGGCGCAGCCGGTCGCTCCAGCGGGACGAGCCGCCGGGCCGCCAGCGCTGCCGGGCGAGCTGATCGAGCAAGTTCTGCGCGGCGTAGGGCGAGTGCGGCGGTACGGGCGGCCTGTTCGGGTCGGCGGCCAGCGCGTTGACGGCGTTCTCGATGGCGTGGACCAGCCGGACCCGGGGGAAGGAGTAGCGGCGGTACAGGGCCCGGCGCCCGTCCCACTGCCGGGGATTCCCCAGTTCCCGTACGAGCCCGGCGGCCCGCCGGACCTCCGTCGGCTCCGCCCGCGCGTCGGCGGCGAGAGCACAGCGCGAGCCGTGTACGCCATGGCTCGTGTGCAACTCCTCCACCAGCTGTACGACCTGCTCCGCCGGATCCGGCGGAGCGTCGGCGGCCGTTCGGGCCGGGGCGTCCTCGATCTCGGTATGGAGCACGACCACGGGCATCGGCGGATGGCTGCTGCGGAAGTCCCGTACCAGCATCTCCAGACGCCGCTGGACGTCGGCCCCCGCCCCGGTCGACATGCCGTGCCGGGTGTCCCGACACGATTGCAGTTCCTCGTTCGGCATACGTCTCCCCGTTCTCGTCAGGCTGGCATACGTCGCCGGGACGAACTCGCGCAAGGGCGGCTCCGGGTACGTTCCGGAATCTCCCGCGCGGCCTACGGAGGATGTACGAGCCCGAGTTCTACGCCTGTACGACCCCCGCCGCGAATCACCCCCCTCCGGCCCCCGGCCCCGGCCGCCTCTCCCTCCGCGAGTGCGGGTGAGCCGGAGACCCCAGCGCCCCTCGGCTGCCCCCTCCTGATCGCCCTCGTCGAGGGGAGGGTCCCCTTTCAAGGGCGGCGAGGGGGAGAGCGTTGAGAGGCGCGGAGAACTGCGCGGGCAACCCGCCACCGGCGCGGCCGGGACTCCGCAGCGAGGGGCACGGCGGATTCCCGCCCCACGGAGCGCCGCAGGCTAAGGGCGGAGGGACTTGCCGAAGCCCGCCGCCAGCGGCATCCGCAGCCCCAGCGGCGGCGGCGCCGCCAACGCGTCCGCGACCGGGCGCGAGAACGGCTGCGGAAAGAGCGACCCGATCACGAAGTCCACCGCCAGCGCCATCACCTCGGCATGGTGCTGCCGCAGCGCATGCCCATCCGTATGCACCTCGAACCGGCATATGTCGCGGTTCGTCTTCTTCGCCCGCTCCGCCAGTCGGTACGACCGGTCCGGGCAGCACCGCTCGTCGTTCGTACCGTGCACGATCATCACCTGCCGCCCCACCAACTGCTTCACCGGCTCCGGCGCATCGCCCCCGCCCCCGCCGACGCCCCCGTCCCCTGTTCCGGTCCCGCCGTCACCGCCCGCCGGGCGCTCCGTCTCCGCCGGGAGCCACGGCGCCATCGCCAGTACCGAGGAGACCGCCGAGTGCCCCGCCGCCCGCAGTGCCGCGCGTCCCCCGAGCCCGAGCCCGGCGAGGCATACGGGCACATCGCCGTACCGCCGTACCACCTCGTCCGCCGCCCACGCCGTGTCCACGGCGAGCTGCGCCCGCGTACCGTTCCAGCCCCGGCCCGAGTAGTGCACCGGGAGCACCAGAAGACCCTCCGCGCGCCCCGCCCGCGCCAGCGCCCGGCCCAGCGGCAGCGCCGTCAGATGCGCCCATGGGGAGCGCCCGCGATTCGACTCGGGAGCGCCGTCCGGCAGGACCAGCACCACCCCGCCGACCCCGGCCCCGAGCCCGCCCCCGGCCGTTCCGGATGGCCGTCGCCCCCCGTACGCCCGGCCCAGCCTGGCCGTCCGCCTCGCCGCGGTCGTCGTGCGACCGTCCGTACGCCCCCTCCGCAGGGGCTGCGCTTGGTGTGTCACGGCAGAACAGTCTCAGAAGTGGGGATGTACGCCACCCGTCCGCGCGATCACTGTTACATATCGGCCCACCGACTTCTACGCGCGTAGGGCCGGAGGCCGTACAGTGCGGAGATGACGAGCCAGACTCTCATCACGCCCACCGCGGACCAGATCCGCCGCGCTCCGAAGGTGCTCCTCCACGACCACCTCGACGGCGGACTGCGTCCCGGCACGATCGTCGACATCGCCCGCGCGACGGGCTACACCGGACTCCCCGAGACCGAGCCCGACAAGCTCGGCACCTGGTTCCGGGAGGCCGCCGACTCCGGCTCCCTCGAACGCTATCTGGAGACCTTCGCCCACACCTGCGCCGTGATGCAGACCCGGGACGCCCTGGTCCGGGTCGCCGCCGAGTGCGCCGAGGACCTGGCCGCCGACGGCGTCGTCTACGCGGAGGTCCGCTACGCCCCCGAACAGCATCTGGAAGCCGGGCTCACCCTCGAAGAGGTCGTCGAAGCCGTCAACGAGGGCTTCCGGCAGGGCGAGCGGACCGCCCGCGAGGCCGGACACCGGATCAGGGTCGGCGCCCTGCTCACCGCCATGCGGCACGCCGCCCGCGCCCTGGAGATCGCCGAACTCGCCAACGGCTACCGCGACCAGGGCGTCGTGGGCTTCGACATCGCCGGCGCCGAGGCCGGCTACCCGCCCACCCGCCACCTCGACGCCTTCGAGTACCTCAAGCGGGAGAACAACCACTTCACCATCCACGCGGGCGAGGGCTTCGGACTGCCGTCCATCTGGCAGGCCCTCCAGTGGTGCGGCGCCGACCGGCTCGGCCACGGCGTACGGATCATCGACGACATCAAGGTCGCCGACGACGGCACCGTCCAGCTCGGCAGGCTCGCCGCGTACGTCCGCGACAAGCGGATCCCGCTCGAACTCTGCCCCACCTCCAACCTCCAGACCGGCGCCGCCGCCTCCTACGCCGAACACCCCATCGGACTGCTCCGCAAGCTCCACTTCCGGGCCACCGTCAACACCGACAACCGGCTGATGTCCGGGACCAGCATGAGCCGGGAGTTCGAGCTGCTGACCGACACCTTCGGATACACGCTCGACGATCTGCAGTGGTTCACCGTCAACGCGATGAAGTCCGCGTTCATCCCTTTCGATGAACGCCTCGCGATGATCAACGACGTGATCAAGCCCGGCTACGCCGAGCTGAAATCCGAATGGCTGTTCCGCCAGACCGCCACGACCAGCGATTCCACCGCCCGGGACAGCTGATCGTACGAGTCCCGCGACGGCCCGGAACGGCGGACACCCGGCCTCCTCGGGGTGTTTGCCTCGCACCGCACGGCATGAATAGCTTGCGGAGCCGCCCGCCGTGCCCGGTCACTCCGGCGCGGCACGGCCCGGCCCCGGCCCGGTACGAACGGCCGGGTGCCGGATCCGCACCACCCCCGTTCCCCATCGCGAGGACACACCCCTGATGAAGCAGTCCGCCGTCAAGTCCCTCGGTGTCGCCGCCCTCGGCGTCGCCTTCGCCGCGGCAGCCGCGGGCTCCGCCTCCGCGGAGGCCATGGTCTCCGACTCGGCGACCTCCCTCGACTCCGTCTCCAGCGTCCTGCCCGTCCAGGAGGCCCTCACCCAGCTCCCCACGGGCGCCCCCGAATCCCTCGGCGGCGCGCAGAACGCCCTCACGGAGAGCGCCAGCACCCTTCCCGGCACCCTCCAGGGCGCCGGCCAGCGCGTCCTCACCGGGGACCTGCTCGGCGGCGGCGACCCGATCGGCGGGCTCCTCGGCGGGCTGCCGATCGGCGGCGCGCTGCCCGGTGGCGGGCTGCCCGGCGGCCTCGTCTGACCGGTCGCCCCTTGACCCTTTGACCGCTCGGCCGTCCGGCCGGGCCGGTTCCCCTCGCCGTCTCTTCCCCCTCGGGCGGCACACAGCAGCGGGGCGCGCCCCCGTCACGCTTCGCGGCGATGACGGCAGCGCGCCCCGTTGTGATCACCGGCAACGGTCACCAGGAACGGTCGCCGGGAATCGTCACCAGGACATCGAAGGCGATGTCTTCTCCTTCGGCAGGAAGATCCACAGCGCCGCGTAGACAAGGAATTGCGGGCCCGGCAGCAGACACGACGCCACGAAGATCACCCGCATGGTGGTGGCGGACGTACCGAAGCGCCGGGCCAGCCCCGCGCACACCCCACCGATCATGCGGCCTTCACGCGGGCGGACCAGTGCGGACATGAGGGGCTCCTTCGCAGAGTGACGACGCGGTGTCCCGGGACCGTCTGCCCCGAGAACACCTCCATAGTCGCCCCCGAAGAGGGGACAAAGCGTCGCTCTACGGTGCGATCCCGACCCTGGGAATCGTCGGGGTCGCCCCCTGCGGGCCCTCCTCCGCGGGGAGGGCGGCGTCTACGACCAGAGGGCGGGAGGCCGCATACGGGGACGCCGCCCCCGCTACGGGGCCTACCGGCCCGCCCCGGCCGCGCCGCAGACGGGCCCGGCAGGCCGGGACCACCAGCAGATGCGCGATCGCCACACCCGCGGTGTTCAACACCAGGGAATCCACATCCATCACCCGGCCCGCGACACCCGTCTGCAACAGCTCGATCCCGAGCGAGATCAGCGCACCCGCCGCGACCGTCCGCACCAGCGAACCCAGAGTCGACGCGGTCACACTGCCGCCCGCCATCGGAAGCAGCACACCCAGCGGCGCGAGCAGCAGCAGCCCGCCACCCAGCTGCCGGGTCGCCTCGGCCGGACCGAGAGCGAGATCGGCCCGTATCCCGGCGAAGACCTCCAGATTCGCGGCGGCCACCCAGGGCACGTCCAGCGGCCGGAGGGTCAGCCAGCCGACGATCAGCAGATGCGTGCAGAGGAGCACTCCTCCCGCGATTCGCACCCGCACCCCGCCGTTACCTTGACGCTCCACACCACTCATGACGCGCACCCTTGCTGAAACGGTTCCTGGTGTGGGGGCTGCCTGTGCCCAGGCGGGGCCGTTCGCGCCTCAGGCGCCGGCGGGGCTGTTGACGTTGTGACCGTTGCTCCAGCGGTATGCGGGCGGTCTTGTTCTGTGGCGGGAGGGTCGGTGGCCTCCGGGCTCACCTCCTCACGGACGGCGGAAGTGAGGGTCTTCTTCAGGAGACCCGTTATTCTCGCCGTCCTCCCCCAAAGCTGCCTTTGGGGGGACCCCCAGGGGGCGACCCCGCACCCCCCGACTGCACTTGTCCCCTGGTGCTGGAGCCCGTCCCGGGGAGGGGATGCTGCCACTTGATGTCGGTGGTCCACCCGCGGGCCGCCGACAACATTAGGGCGCGGCCCGGATCGCGGCGCCCGGAGGAGTCGAGTGACTACGGGGTTTCCGGGGGTTCCGTGGCGCGGGTGGGCAAGGGGGTCTGGGGGTGGGACTTCGTCGTCGGGGCGCAGTCGTAGAGCGACGGCGGGTAGCCCCCGGGGCCCCCGATGCGGACGCCGCCCTCGTCCGCCGCCGCCCGGCTCTCCGCGAGTGTGCAGACCAGTTGCGCGAGGGCCTCGGGCGCCAGGGCCTCGGGCTGGCGGCTGAGGCGGTAGGTGCCGTCGGGGTCGCCCGCCCGGCCGCCGGAGATCGTGAGCGGGCCGCGGACGTACGTCTGGAAGCCCGCTTCCCGCTCGGCCTGCGTCGGCTCCTTCTGGAGTTCGGCGACGAGGGCCCGGGCCACGGGCAGCCCGGTCCCGGGGGGACTTTTCGGGGGTGCCTCGGTGTCGGCGGTCCGGTCGACGGCGACCAGTTGCGAGGCGCAGACCAGGTAGATCCGTACCGGTACCGACGACGGCTGCGTCTGCGGCCCGCCTTCGCCGTTGACGGCGCACGGCAGCCGGGAGGGTGCCGGTCCGCCGTCGACGGGGACCTGGGTGGGGCGGATCCCGCAGCCGGCGAGGAGGAGGGCGAGCGCCGCCGTACCGAGCAGCGCCCGTCGTGTGGTCCGCCGCGTCACTTTCCGTCGTCCTCTCCGCCGGGCGTGTCGTCGCCGGGCTCGGCGCCGGGGCCGTCCGGCGCGCCGGATTCCGCCGCCGGGTCGCGCGGCAGCCGCAGGACGAAGATCGCCCCGTCGCCGTCGGGCGAGTTCGCGGCCGTGATGGTGCCGCCGTGGATATGCGCGTTCTCGACCGCGATGGAGAGCCCGAGTCCGCTGCCCTCGGAGCGGGGCCGGGACGCGCTCGCCTTGTAGAAGCGGTCGAAGACGTGCGGCAGGACGTCCTCGGGGATACCCGGCCCGTGGTCGCGTACCTCGATGACGAGTTCGTCGCCGGTGCCGTCGGGGCATTCCGTTCCGGTCGCCGGGTCCACGGTGCGTACCGAGACCCGGACGGGGGAGCCGCCGTGCTTGAGCGCGTTGCCGATCAGGTTGGCCAGGACGACGTCGAGCCGCCGCGGGTCGAGCCGGGCCATGACTCCGCGTTCCGCGTCGAGTTCGACGGCGTCCAGCCAGGCCCTGGCGTCGATGCAGGCGGTGACCTGGTCGGCGACGTCGACGAGGTCGAGCACCACCTTGACGGTGCCCGCGTCGAACCGGGTGACCTCCATCAGGTTCTCCACCAGGTCGCCCAGCCGCCGGGTCTCGGAGACCACCAGATTGACCGCGGGCGCGATCATCGGGTCGAGGTTGTCGACCTCGTCCTCCAGGACCTCGGTGACGGCGGTCAGCGCCGTCAGCGGGGTGCGCAGTTCATGGGACATATCGGCGACGAAGCGGCGGCTGGACTCCTCCCGCGCGCTCATGTCCGCGACCTTCTTCTCCAGCGACTCGGCGGTCTTGTTGAAGGTCCGGGCGAGTTCGGCGAGTTCGTCGGTGCCGGAGACCCGCAGCCGGGTGTCCAGCTTGCCCTCGCCGAGCCTGCGGGCGGCGTCGCCGAGCCGGCGTACCGGCTTCAGTACGGTCGTCGCGGCGGCCTGGGCCAGCAGCGCCGAGCCGACCAGGGCCAGGGCCGTGGCGATCCCCAGCGACCAGGCCAGGGTGTTGAGGTCCTTGCTCTCGGATTCGAGGGATTTGAGCATGTAGCCGGTGGGGCCGCCGTTGGCGACCCGGCTGCCGCCGACGAGATAGGGCTCGCCGTCGCGGATGATCCGCTGCCAGTACAGGTGGTACGGCGCGGAGTTGCCCGCCCCGGTCGACTGCCGCCGGTTCACCTGCTCCCGCAGCCCCTCCGGTACGTCACCGAACGTGAAGTCGCCCAGGTCGGAGGCGCCGACCAGCGGCTTGCCGCCGCCGCCCTCGCCGACCAGGAGCACGTTGTAGCCGTCCCGGCCGTGGCTCATCTGTTCGGCGGTGCGCTGGAGTTCGTTCTGCGAGGGGTGCAGCGGCAGGGTGGCGGCCCGGCTCTGCAGCTCGGCCCGGAAGTCGTCGATCGTGGACTTCTGCGTACGGCTCAGTACGGCCTCGCGGTTGAGCCAGTACGCGATCCCGGACGCCGAGACCGCGGCGGTCAGCGCGACCACCGCGAACACGACGACCAGCCGCAACCGCAGACTGGTCCAGCGGAGACCGGCGACTATGGCACGCTTCGCGGCACCGGTCACCGCGCCGTTCCTCCGGTCACTGGGGAACGTCCAGCCGGTAGCCCACTCCGCGGACCGTACGGATCAGCGTCGGCGACGAGGGGACGTCCTCCACCTTGGCCCGCAGCCGCTGGACGCAGGCGTCGACCAGCCGGGAGTCCCCGAGGTAGTCGTGTTCCCACACCAGCCGGAGCAACTGCTGTCTGGACAGGGCCTGTCCGGGCCGTCTGCTCAGCTCCAGCAGCAGCCGCAGCTCGGTGGGGGTGAGCTGGAGGTCCTGGCCGTTCTTGGTGACGGTCATCGCCGAACGGTCGATCACCAGGGAACCGAAGGTCGCCGAGTCCGTCGACTCCCGTTCCCCGCGCCGCAGCACCGCCCGGATCCGGGCGTCCAGCACCCGGCCCTGGACCGGCTTGACGACATAGTCGTCGGCGCCGGACTCCAGCCCCACCACCACGTCGATGTCATCGCTGCGCGCGGTCAGCAGAATGATCGGCAACTGGTCGGTACGGCGGATACGACGGCACACCTCGAAGCCGTCGATCCCGGGCAGCATCACATCCAGCACGATCAGATCGGGTCGCTGCTCCTTGAGCAGTTTCAGGCCGTCCTCGCCCGTCGCCGCAGTGGCCACACGGTGGCCCTGGCGCGTCAGGGAGAGTTCGAGGGCCGTGCGGATGGCGTCGTCGTCCTCGATCAGCAACAGGAAAGGCACGGGGGCCATTCTGGCGTATGCCGGTCCCGGAGTTCGACCGGCATCGCGTCCGTGCGCGGCGGGAACCGTTCGAGGGGCTGTTCGGACGGCGGTAAGGGACGGTTCCCGGGCGGTCCTGTGACGCCCGGCGGGCCCGCCGGGACGCGGCCGGGAGGGCGTACGCGGGCGGCCGGGGGAGCGGCCCGGGGGCGCACACCCGACGGCCCCTGTGACAGTGCTGTGACGATCGACGGACACCGCGATGAAACAGGCTGGGCAGAGTTGTCGCCATCGGACGGAAGCCCGAGGAAACGAACCAGCACCACTGACACACGAGACGACGGGGGGCGCGAGGATGAAGACGGCACTGCACGGAGTCACGGCCAGCGCAGTGACCACGCGCCTGCACGACGTCCATGTCAGGTCCGGTGAGAAGGTCTCCGGCGCCGCGAACGGGCGGGGGTGCGCTCGCGGCGCCGGAGTTCGGTTCCCGGCTCCGTACATGACGGTGATCGAGCCCGCGCCGGTCGAGGTCCCCGCTTCGGCGGAGGTGCCCCGGCAGGCCGAGGCGCCGCGCCGGACCGAAGCGCCGAAGCCGGCGGCCCCGGCGGCGGACTCCGTCTCCGAGGCGGAGTTCACGGCATACGTCCAGGAGCGGCGGTCGGCGCTGTACGCCACCGCGTACCACCTGACCGGCGACCGCTTCGAGGCGGAGGACCTGCTGCAGAGCGCGCTGTTCTCCACCTACCGGGCGTGGGACCGGATCAGCGACAAGGCGGCGGTCGGGGGCTACCTCCGCCGCACGATGACCAATCTCCACATCAGCGCCTGGCGGCGCCGCAAGCTCAACGAGTACCCCACGGAGGAGCTGCCGGAGACGGCGAGCGACACCGACGCGATGCGGGGGACCGAGCTGCGGGCGGTGCTCTGGCAGGCGCTGGCCAGGCTTCCCGAACTCCAGCGGACGATGCTGGTCCTCCGGTACTACGAGGGCCGTACCGACCCCGAGATCGCGGACATCCTGGACATCAGTGTCGGCACGGTGAAGTCGAGCATCTGGCGGTCCCTGCGCAGGCTGCGGGAAGACCAGGCGCTGAGCTTCGGGCGTGACGAGGAAGAGTCCTTCGGCGAGCTGGTGGCCTGAAGGCACGGGGGAAAAAGAGGGGGGACCGCCGGGCCGGGGGGCCGAGGCGGTGCGAGTGGGGGGCCATGGAGCCGGGGGGCTTCATGGTGCGAGAAGGAAACGGGGACCGGGGCGCCACGGGGGAGCCCCAACGGGAGCGGGATCGGACAGGCCGGGGGGTCTTGTCCGGTCCCGCTTCCTTTTGTGCCGGGGTGCCGGGGTGCCGGGGTGCCGGGGACGAGGCGCGGGGCGGCGGCGGTACGGGGCCGGGGACGGTCTGCGGCCGTACGGACTCCGGGGCCGCACCCGAGCCACCCCCTGTACAGGTCGCTACGCGCGTAGATATGCTCTCGTGGTGACCATGCCCCGTATCCATCCCGCCCTCGCCGACGTCACCACGTCCGACCAGGCGCTCCGCAGATTCCTGCACGGGCTGCCCGGTGTCGATTCCGTCGGGCTCGAAGCGCGCGCCGCCGCCCTCGGGACCCGGTCGATCAAGACCACGGCCAAGGCGTACGCCATCGACCTGGCCATCTCGATGATCGATCTGACGACCCTGGAAGGCGCGGACACCCCGGGCAAGGTCCGGGCGCTGGCCGCCAAGGCCGTCCACCCGGATCCGACGGACCGGGAGACCCCCGCCACCGCCGCCGTCTGTGTCTATCCGGACATGGTGGCCGCCGCCAAGGCCGGGCTGAACGGCGCCGACGTCAAGGTCGCCTCCGTCGCCACCGCGTTCCCCGCGGGCCGGGCCGCCCTCGACGTCAAGCTCGCGGACACCCGGGACGCGGTCGCCGCCGGGGCCGACGAGATCGACATGGTCATCGACCGGGGCGCCTTCCTCGCGGGCCGCTATCTGAAGGTCTTCGAGGAGATCGTGGCCGTCAAGGAGGCCGCGGGCCCCGCCCGGCTCAAGGTCATCTTCGAGACCGGTGAGCTGTCGACGTACGACAACATCCGGCGGGCCTCCTGGCTGGGCATGCTGGCGGGCGCGGACTTCATCAAGACCTCCACCGGCAAGGTCGCGGTCAACGCCACCCCGGCCAGCACCCTGCTGATGCTGGAGGCCGTCCGCGACTTCCGGGAGCAGACCGGCGTACAGATCGGGGTGAAGCCCGCGGGCGGCATCCGGACCAGCAAGGACGCGCTGAAGTTCCTGGTCCTGGTCAACGAGACCGCGGGCCCGGACTGGCTGGACCCCCACTGGTTCAGGTTCGGCGCCTCCAGCCTGCTCAACGATCTGCTGATGCAGCGCCAGAAGCTGGCGACCGGCCGCTACTCCGGCCCCGACTACGTAACGGTGGACTGAGCCCGATGACGAACCCCTTTGAGTACGCCCCCGCGCCCGAGTCCCGGGCGGTCGTCGACATCGCGCCCTCGTACGGCCTCTTCATCGACGGCGAGTTCACCGAGGGCTCCGGCGAGGACCGGAACAAGACCCTCTCCCCGGCCACCGAGGAAGTGCTCGCCGAGTACGTCCAGGCCAACGAGGAGGACGTCGACCGGGCCGTACGCGCCGCCCGCAAGGCGTTCGAGAAGTGGTCGGCCCTGCCGGGCGCCGAGCGGGCCAAGTACTTGTTCCGGATCGCCCGGATCATCCAGGAGCGCAGCCGTGAGCTGGCCGTGCTGGAGACCCTCGACAACGGCAAGCCGATCCGGGAGACCCGGGACGCCGATCTGCCGCTGGTCGCCGCGCACTTCTTCTACTACGCGGGCTGGGCCGACAAGCTCGGCCACGCCGGATTCGGCCCCGAGCCGAAGCCGCTGGGCGTCGCGGGCCAGGTCATCCCGTGGAACTTCCCGCTGCTGATGCTGGCGTGGAAGGTCGCCCCGGCGCTGGCCACCGGCAATACGGTCGTCCTCAAGCCCGCCGAGACCACGCCCCTCTCCGCGCTCTTCTTCGCCGACATCTGCCGCCGGGCCGGGCTGCCGAAGGGCGTCGTCAACATCGTCACCGGCGACGGCCGTACGGGCGCGGCGCTGGTCGGCCACCCCGGGATCGACAAGGTCGCCTTCACCGGCTCCACCGCCGTCGGCAAGGCCATCGCCCGGCAGGTCGCCGGGACGGCCAAGCGGGTCACGCTGGAGCTGGGCGGCAAGGGCGCCAACATCGTCTTCGACGACGCCCCGATCGACCAGGCCGTCGAGGGCATCGTCAACGGGATCTTCTTCAACCAGGGCCAGGTCTGCTGCGCCGGCTCCCGGCTGCTGGTCCAGGAGTCGATCGAGGAGGAGCTGCTGGACGCCCTGAAGCGGCGGCTCGGCACACTCCGGCTCGGCGACCCGCTGGACAAGAACACCGACATCGGGGCGATCAACTCGGCCGAGCAGCTCGCCCGGATCACGGCCCTGGCCAGGACCGGCGAGGCGGAGGGCGCCGAGCGGTGGACCGCCCCGTGCGAGCTGCCGTCGGCGGGGTACTGGTTCGCCCCCACCCTCTTCACCGGGGTCACCCAGGCGCACACCGTCGCCCGGGACGAGATCTTCGGCCCGGTGCTGTCGGTGCTGACGTTCCGTACCCCCGACGAGGCCGTCGCCAAGGCCAACAACAGCCAGTACGGCCTGTCGGCGGGCATCTGGTCGGAGAAGGGGTCGCGGATCCTCGCGGTCGCGAACAAGCTCCGGGCCGGGGTCGTCTGGGCCAACACCTTCAACAAGTTCGACCCGACCTCGCCCTTCGGCGGCTTCAAGGAGTCGGGCTTCGGCCGCGAGGGCGGCCGCCACGGCCTGGAGGCTTACCTCGATGTCTGAGAACCGATCGACGCGGCTGAGCGTTTTCAAGACCTACAAGCTGTACGTCGGGGGCAAGTTCCCCCGCTCCGAGAGCGGCCGGGTGTACGAGGTGACCGACGCAAAGGGCAACTGGCTGGCCAACGCGCCGCTCTCGTCCCGCAAGGACGCCCGGGACGCCGTGGTCGCGGCCCGCAAGGCGTTCGGCGGCTGGTCGGGCGCGACCGCGTACAACCGGGGCCAGATCCTCTACCGCGTCGCCGAGATGCTGGAGGGCCGCCGCGAGCAGTACGTCCGCGAGGTCGCGGACGCGGAGGGCCTCTCCAAGTCCAAGGCGGCGGCCGTGGTGGACGCGGCGATCGACCGCTGGGTCTGGTACGCGGGCTGGACCGACAAGATCGCCCAGGTCGTGGGCGGGGCGAACCCCGTCGCCGGCCCCTACTTCAACCTCTCCACGCCCGAACCGACCGGGGTCGTCGCGGTCGTCGCGCCGCAGGAGTCGTCCTTCCTCGGCCTGGTGTCCGTGCTCGCCCCGGTGATCGCCACCGGCAACACGGCGGTCGTGGTGGCGAGCGAGCGGGCCCCGCTGCCCGCGCTCTCCCTCGGCGAGGTGCTCGCCACCTCCGACCTGCCGGGCGGCGTGGTGAACATCCTCTCCGGCCGTACGGCGGAACTGGCGGCCCCGCTCGCCGCGCACCAGGACGTCAACGCGATCGACCTCACCGGCGCGGACGCGGCCCTGGCGAAGGAGCTGGAGATCGCGGCGGCGGACAATGTGAAGCGCGTCCTGCGCCCGTCGGCGGGGTCCCCGGCGGACTTCACCACGGACCCCGGTACGTCCCGGCTGACGGCCTTCCTCGAAACGAAGACGGTCTGGCACCCCACGGGCGCGCTGGGAGCCGCGGGCTCCTCGTACTGACGGGCCCTCTCGCGGGGCGCGGCGCCTCAACCCTCCGGGTGAGGCCCGCGCCATCCGCCCAGCCGGGTGGATGGCGTCGGGCGACCGCGCGCCGGTGGGTGGCTTGTCGCGCAGTTCCTCGCACCCCTAAATGCTCTCCCCAGCATCGGCCCTGGAAAGGGGCCGCCTCTTTACGAGGGCGTTGAGGAGGGCAACCAGGGGCGCGGGGAACTGCGCGACAAGCCACAGCCGGGCCGCAGACCGCCGACAACCGGTGGTCGCCTTGCGCGGCCGGGGTGTTCGGTGCGGCGCCCCGGAGGGCCAAGGCGCTGCATGGGGCTCGGCCCGGTCCCCCTCGCGGCCCTCTAGAGGGGGAGGGTGCCCACCAGGCCGCCGATCACCGGGAGGTCCTGGAGGGCCGCGCCGTTGGAGAGAGGGCCGGTCACCAGGTCCGTACCGATCGGCTTGAAGTCGGCGATCTGGGTGCCGACGCCGTTCGCCAGTGGGTCCACCCCGGTCTGCGCCAGCGGGTTGAGCTGGTGCTCCTTGAGGTACGCCAGCCCCGTCACGGAGTTGGTGAGCGCGCCGGTCAGCCCGGCGCCGGGGCCGGACAGGGCGCTGCCCAGGGCCTCGCCGCCGACCGGGACGGCCATGGGGGCCGCCTGTGCGGCGCTCCCCGCGGAGAGGGTCGCCGCGACCGCCGCGACGGCGAGACCGGCGCCCACGGCGAACCGCCGCGAGGTGCTGGGAGACGTGGAGTGGGATGTCATGGTTGCCTGCCTGTGATCGCCGATATGCGACATGGTCGCTTTGGGTGGTCGTGCGAGTGCACAGGGTATTTGAGGCGGGGATTCCGGATCCACCGGCATCCCCGGTGGATCCCCTTCACGGGGCAATGCCTCACACTGGTGTTCCGTGACCGCTATCCCCGCCCAACCCGCTCCGGCCGCCACCCGGGTCCTGCTCCTCGCGGGCCCCTCGGGCTCCGGAAAGTCGTTCCTCGCGGCCCGTACCGGGCTCCCCGTGCTCCGCCTCGACGACTTCTACAAGGAGGGCGACGACCCCACCCTCCCCCTGGTGCCGGACAGTACCGACATCGACTGGGACTCCCCCCGATCGTGGGACGCGGACGCGGCGGTCGCGGCGATCGAGGAGCTGTGCCGGACAGGCCGTACGTCCGTACCCGTGTACGACATCGCCACCAGCTCCCGGACCGGCCTCGACTCCTTCTCCGTCGGCCGTACAACCCTCTTCGTCGCCGAGGGCATCTTCGCGGCGGACGTCGTCGCCCGCTGCCAGGAGCTGGGCGTGCTCGCCGACGCGATCTGCCTCCGGGGCCGCCCGGGCACCACCTTCCGCCGCAGGCTGCTGCGGGACCTGCGGGAAGGCCGAAAGTCCGTACCGTTCCTGCTGCGCCGGGGCTGGCGGCTGATGCGGGCGGAGCGGGGCATCGTGAGCCGTCAGAGGGACCTCGGGGCGTACCCCTGCGGCCGGGACGAGGCCCTCGGCCGGGTCGCCGCGGCCGCCGCGGGCCGCCACCGCCGCCCGGTCCCCGCCGGTACGGCCCGGACCCCGGCCGCCGGGACCCCCGGAGCCTTCGGCGGCGCGGACGGCGCGGGTGGCGCCGTATGCCCCGCCGGGCCGCCCGCGGGCGCCGCGCTCGGACCGCGTACGGCAGAATCGGACGTATGAGCAAGCCCGAGACGCCCACGCCCGCCGAGCCCGCCTACGCCGAGCGGGTCTTCCGCTCCCCGGCGGGGATGGCCGGCGGTGTGCTGCTGCTGGCCCTCACGGTCTGGCTGGGTCTGGACGCCGTCGTCCGGGGCGCGGGAAACACTCCGCTCTTCGCGATCGCGACGATGCTGGTCGTTGTGCCGCTGGTGCTGGCGTTCACCCTGCGGCCCGCGGTCTTCGTCAACGACGACCGGATCCGGATCCGGAACCCGTTCCGGACCGTCACCGCCCCCTGGGGGCGGGTCGAGGAGGTCCGCTCCTCGTACTCCACGGAGATCATCACCAAGGACGGCGACAAGTACCCCATGTGGGCCGTCCCCGTCTCCCTCCGCCAGCGCAAGCGCGCCAACCGCCAGCAGCAGAAGCGGGACCGCGACGAGCGGGCCGGCCGCCAGGTGGACCGCAACCTCCCCACCCCCATGGCCCAGGCCGACCGCACCGTCGGCGAGCTCCGCGAATTCGTCACCGCCCGCGGCGCGGCCGCCGGGTCCCAGGGCGAGGTCAAGGCGGTCTGGGCGTACGAACTCTTCCTCCCGCTGGCGGCCGGTGCCGTGATGCTGGTAATCCTCTTCGCGATCGCATAGCCGAACGGCGTCCGGCCGGCGGTCAGTGGGGGAACCGGCGCGGCGGACGGGTCACCAGGGTGTCGCGGTACTCCGCGATCCGGGAGTGGACCTGCCGCATCAGCCGGGTGTCCTCGATCCGGTCCAGATAGAGACAGCGGGCGGCGAGCCCCGGCAGCTCGAAGGCGAAATACAGCGACATCAGCGGATTGACGAACAGCTCACTGCCCCGGGTGCGGTCGGTGAAGCGGACGTCACCGAACGAGCCCCGGACCGCCGCCGCGATCGAACCGTTGACGATACTGGGCCGGTCCGGGGTGTGATCCTGGGCATGGGCCACCGCGTCGAGATAGAGCGCCCCCTCAAGCGTGGCGCGCGGTATGGAGAACGCGCCCAGATAGGCGCCGTCGCGCTCCAGGGCGGCGATGTTCTCCAGCACCTGGACATGGTTCACCCCGTGGTACGCGTCCACTCCGAAGCCCACCGAGACCACCAGCCGGGTCGCCACCTCGTCCATCGCCGCCAGCGCCGCGACGCTGGTCAGATCCTCCTCCGGGGTGCCGAGCCCGGCCTCGTCGCCGCGCATCAGGATGTCCGTACCGCCGTCGACCAGGACCACCGCGTCGATCTCATGGCGCTCCACCAGCGCCCGGTAGGCCGCGCGCAGCGGCTGCACCCCGGTGAGGGGGAAGGCGTACACGGTGGACGGATAGTTGTGGATCCGCAGCCACCGGGCGAGGGTCCGCTCCGGGAAGTACGCCTGGTGGGGCGCCGAATCCGGGGTGACGACGGCCAGGTCGGGGGCCGCCCAGTCGTCCTGCGGCAGCCCGGCGAGGGCACTGAACGACAGATTCGCCAGCCGGACGTCCTTGCCCTGATGGAGCAGGGAGAGGGCGAGCGGCAGCCCGGAGTAGATGTCGAAGCCGCCGCCCGCACCCGCCACGAGGATCCGCTCGGCCCCTTCGAGTCGGGCGAAGACGGGATTGGCATGGAGAAAGGTCGTCATGACCGTCATTGTGCGGAGCCGTACGGGCCCGGCGCCCGGGAATTTCCCGACGGCCGGGCCCTTCCGCGTATTACGGCGGGCCCGGCCAGACCAGGAGCATGTAGGCGCTGAGCCAGGTCGACAGCAGGACCGCCGAGACCAGCACCACCACCAGCGGCGCGCGGCGGGCCCGGGCGAGGGTCACCGCCAGAGGCAGCAGCAGCGGGAACGCGGGCAGCAGAAAACGGGCCCGGGGGAAATAGACCCCCGCACTGCCCAGCACCACCACCAGCAGCACCCCGGTGAAAACCAGCAGCACCAGCGGCTGCCGGTCCGTCAGGGTCAGGACGTACGACACCACCGCCAGCACCAGACACGCCGAGACCGCCAGACTGAACAACTGCGGCCGGGTCTCGTAGACCAACTGCTGCCGCAGCTCCAGCAGCGTCGCCCGGCCGCCGTCCCACTCGTTCTTCCAGAGCCGCTGAACCGCGAAATAGCCGTCCACCCGCCCCACCCGGGCCCCCACCCAGCCCACGAACCCCAGCCACCCCAATGGCGCCAGCACCGCACCCGCCACCGCGCGCGTACGGGCCCGGCCCCGGACCCGACGGGCCGCCAACAGGGCCCCCAGGACGATCGCCGCCGCCAGGGCGATACCCGTGGGGCGGGTCAGGCCCGCGAGACACGCCAATACGCCCGCCGACAGCCAGCGGCCCGTCAACGCCGCATACAGCGACCACGCGCACAACGCCGTGAACAGGGACTCCGTATAACCCATCCACTGCACGACGGCGACCGGCAGCACCCCCCACAACACCGTCAGCAACGTACCCACCCGACGGCCGTGCAGCCGCTCCCCGACCGCGTGGATCCCCCACGCCGCGACGAACGAACACCCCACCGCGATCAACAGCCCCGCCGACGCCCGCGGAACCGCACCGGGCGCCGCCGCCGAGGCCGCCCGCACCAGCAGCGGATACAGCGGGAAGAAGGCGAGATTGTTGGCATTGACCCGGGTCCCCAGCTCAGCCGCGTACCCGTGCTCCGCGATCCCCAGATACCAGCCGGAATCCCACGACGTCGCCAGCGTCGGCCACACCCCGTGCCCCTTGGCATGCGCCAGCCGGGCCAGAAACGCCAGCCCCACCAGCCGCACCAGCAGATACGCCACCAGCGCCGGAGCCGCCGAACGCAACGACCGCGCGACCCGGTGCGCCCGGCGTCGCATCCCCGACGAAGGTTCTCCGCGCGGCGCGGACGGCCGCCGGGCCCGCCGGGACCGCCGGGAAGCGGGAACGTACACGGCACGGACGGGAGACGCGGCGGGGGACAACGACGGCAGCTCCTGACACTCGGCGCGCGCCTGCGGGGGCGCTACCGGGCCACCATTGCCCGGCGGGCGCCGGGGCGGGGGTGCTCTGAGGTAGGGGCGCCGCGGGAATCACCCGTGCGGGGCAGCCGGGACGCCACCTGTACGAAATCTGTTCCCGTGCCGCGGGGAGGGGGCGCCGCGCCGCGCCCGGCGGCCTGATGTTGTTCGCGGTCTGCGCGACCAGCCAGCCGCCGGGCAGCAGGTGGACCACCGACACCAGGTGGCAGCATCCCCTCCCCCGGGACGGGCTTCAGCACCAGGGGACAAGTGCATTCGGCGTGGTCGGGGGGTGCGGGGTCGCCCCCTGGGGGTCCCCCCAAAGGCAGCTTTGGGGGAGGACGGCGGAGAATAACGGGTCTCCTGAAGAAGACCCTCACTTCCGCCGTCCGTGAGGAGGTGAGCCCGGAGGCCACCGACCCTCCCGACGCAGAACAAGACCGCCCGCATACCGCTGGAGCAACGGTCACAACGTCAACAGCCCCGCCGGCGCCTGAGGCGCGAACAGCCCCGCCTGGCCACAGGCAACCCCGGCACCAGGCGGGCCGGGGACCAGGAACCCCACAGCGGGAGGCGACCCCGTTAGATGCCCGCCGCCGAGGCGACGTCCTGCTTCAGGGACGCGAGGAGTTCCTCCGCCCGCGCCCGCGCCGAGCCCAGTTCCGACCGGTCGCCGACCGGGACCACGACCTCCAGGTAGCACTTCAGCTTGGGCTCCGTGCCGCTCGGACGGACGATCACCCGGGCCCGGTACGCGCCGTCGAGGTGGTAGCGGAGGCCGTCCGTCGGCGGCAGCGACGCGGATCCGGCGGTGAGATCCTCCGCGCCGGCCACCGTCAGCCCCGCCAGTTCCTTCGGCGGGGCCGTCCGCAGCCGGGCCATCGCGTCCGCGATGACGCCGAGGTCCTGGACCCGGACCGAAAGCTGGTCGGTGGCGTGCAGCCCGTGCTCGACCGCCAGGTCGTCGAGCAGGTCCGTGAGCGTACGGCCCTCCTCCTTGAGGACGGACGCCAGCTCGGTGATCAGCAGCGCCGCCGTGATGCCGTCCTTGTCGCGGACGCCCTCCGGGTCGACGCAGTAGCCGAGCGCCTCTTCGTAGCCGTACCGCAGGCCGTCGACGCGGGCGATCCATTTGAAGCCGGTCAGGGTCTCCGCGTACGGCAGCCCCGCCGCTTCGGCGATCCGGCCGAGCAGGGACGAGGAGACGATCGACTCGGCGAAGACGCCCCGGGCGCCGGAGCGCACCAGGTGCGCGGCGAGCAGCGCGCCGACCTCGTCGCCGCGGAGCATCCGCCAGTCGCTCCCGGCGGGCGCGGCGACGGCGCAGCGCTCCGGGTCGGGGGTGGCGGCGGGCGCGCCACCGGGCGCGGCCGGGACGGCGACGGCGCAGCGGTCCGCGTCGGGGTCGTTGGCGATCACCAGATCGGGCCGGACCCGGGCGGCCGTCGCGAAGGCGAGGTCCATCGCGCCCGGCTCTTCCGGGTTGGGGAAGGCGACCGTGGGGAACTCGGGGTCCGGGTCCGCCTGCTCGGCGACGAGTACCGGCGCGGGGAAGCCCGCCCGGGCGAAGGCCGCCTCCAGCACCGGACGGCCGACCCCGTGCATCGCCGTGTACACGGTCGTCGCCGTCCGCGGCGTACCGGGCGAGAGGACCGCGTCCGTACGCTCCAGATACGCGGTCACCACCTCGTCGCCGAGGGTCTGCCAGCCGGAGTCCGCGAGCGGTACGTCCGCCAGGCTCGCGATCGCGTCGATCTCCGCCGCGATCCCGGTGTCGGCGGGCGGCACGATCTGCGAGCCGTCGCCGAGATAGACCTTGTAGCCGTTGTCGCGCGGCGGATTGTGGGAGGCCGTGACCTCCACCCCGGCGACGGCGCCCAGATGCCGTATGGCGAAGGCGAGTACGGGGGTCGGCAGCGGGTGGGGCAGTACGGCGGCCCGCAGCCCGGCGCCGACCATCACGGCGGCGGTGTCCCGGGCGAAGTCGGCGGACTTGTGGCGCGCGTCGTAGCCGATCACGACGAGTCCGTCGGCCGCGCCCTCCGTTTTGAGGTACGCGGCGAGCCCGGCCGCGGCCCGGATGACGACCGCACGGTTCATCCGCATCGGTCCCGCGCCCAGCTCGCCCCGGAGCCCGGCGGTGCCGAACTGGAGCGTGCCGGAGAAGCGGGCCGCCAGCTCGGCGGCGGGCTTCCCGTGGGCGCCGTCCGTCCGTGCCGCGTCGATCAGCTCGGCCAGTTCCTCGCGGGTGTCGGGATCGGGGTCCTCGGCGAGCCAGCGCTCGGCGCGCTCGATGAGTCGGCCGAACTCCTGGATGCCGTGGATACCCTGGGTGTCCTGGGCGTGCTGGTGCTGCACGGTCGGAATCGCCTCTCGTCTACGGACAGTCGGTGCGGGTGCGCGAGTGCGCGGACGCGCGGGCGCGGGTGGGGCGGGGATCAGATCCGGGACAGGACCCGGGTCAGCAGCTCGCCCATCCGCGCGGCCGAGTCACGGCCCGCCTGAAGGACTTCCTCGTGGTTGAGGGGCTCGCCCGACATACCCGCCGCCAGATTGGTGACGAGGGAGATGCCCAGCACCTCGGCGCCCGCCTCACGAGCCGCGATGGCCTCCAGGACCGTGGACATGCCGACCAGGTCGCCACCGATCGTCCGGACCATGTTGATCTCGGCCGGGGTCTCGTAGTGCGGCCCGGTGACCTGCACGTACACCCCCTCCTCCAGAGACTCGTCGATCTCCTTGCAGAGGGCACGGAGCCGGGGCGAGTAGAGGTCCGTCAGATCGACGAACCGTGCGCCCACGATCGGGGAGGTGGCGGTCAGATTGATGTGGTCGCTGATCAGGACCGGCTGACCGGGGCGCATGCCCTGGCGCAGGCCGCCGCAGCCGTTCGTCAGGACGACGGTCTTGCAGCCCGCGGCGACGGCGGTCCGCACCCCGTGGGCGACGGCGGCGACCCCGCGGCCCTCGTAGTAGTGCGTACGGCCCAGGAAGACGAGGGCGCGCTTCTCGCCGATCCGGTACGAGCGGATCTTGCCGCCGTGCCCCTCCACCGCGGGCGGCGGGAAACCGGGCAGCTCGGTGACCGGGAACTCGGCCTCGGGCGCGCCGAGCGCCTCGGCTGCCGGGGCCCAGCCGGAGCCCATCACCAGGGCGACGTCATGGGCGTCGGCCCCGGTCAGCTCGCGCAGCCGCGCGGCGGCGGCGTCCGCGAGGTCGTGGGGGGTGGCGGGGGCGTCGAGGCCCGGATTCACATGTGCGTTCACGCGAATGAGGGTAGCCGCTGATTCCCTACGCGCGTAGATGACGGAGCTACGGACACGAGGATCGTTGCGTTGTCGTTTCCCACGAGGTCGCCTCCCGCTGTGGGGTTCCTGGTCCCGGGGGCCCTTCGCACTCGGGTTGCCTGTGCCAGGCGGGTCGCTTGCGCCGCGCGCCCCCGGGCGCCTGGTGCCGGGGTTCCCCGCCTCGCGCGGGGTCTTCGCGCCTCAGGCACCGGCGGGGCGGGGGCGCCTCCCGCTGTGGGGTGCGCCGCGTCGGGGCGCCTGGTGCCGGGGGTGCCTGTGCCCAGGCGGGGCCGTTCGCGCCTCAGGCGCCGGCGGGGCGGGGGCGCCTCCGGCTGGGGGGTGCGCCGCGTCGGGGCGCCTGGTGCCGGGGTTCCCCGCCTCGTGCGGGGTCTTCGCGCCTCAGGCGCCGGCGGGGCTGAGGGAGATGTGACCGTCGCTCCAGCGGTATGCGGGCGCACTTGTGCGGCGTCGGGAGGGTCGGTGGCCTCCGGGCTCACCTCCTCACGGACGGCGGAAGTGGGGGTCTTCTTCAGGAGACCCGTTTCTTATCCGCCGTCCTCCCCCAAAGCTGCCTTTGGGGGGACCCCCAGGGGGCGACCCCGCACCCCCCGACCACGTGCACTGGTCATGTCTCCTGGGGCTGGAGCCCGTCCCGGGGAGGGGAAGGGTGTGGCCTGGTGTTGCTGGTCCACCTGCTGGCCGGTGGCTGGCTTGTCGCGCAGTTCCCCGCGCCCCTAGGTTGCCCCGCCTGCCGAGTCTCGGAAAGGGCCCCGCCCCTCTTCCCGGGGCCGCCGGGACCCTTTCAGGACCGGCGATGGGGAGAGCATTTAGGGGCGCGGGGAACTGCGCGACCAGCCACAGACGACCCGCGGACCGCGAACAAGATCAGGTTGCCGGGCGCGGCCCGGGTTTGGGCCGGTGCCCCGGGAGTGGGGAGCTGCGCGAGCAAGGGGCAGGCGGGCGCGGCGCGGCGCGCCGGAGCGCTGAGGGGCTCCTCAGCAGGGGCGTTTGCGGAGTTCCATGACGTAGTCGTGCGGCGCGCCCGCCGATTCCGCCGCGTCCGCGATCTCCCCCAGGTAGCGTGCCGACGGCAGCCCGCCCTCGTAGCCGTTGAGGACGTACACCCAGGCGGGTTCCTCCCCGTCGAGGGTGTGGACCCGGATCCGCATCCGCCGGTAGATGTCGAGGCCGACGCCTTCCCAGCGGTCCATGGAGTCCTCGTCCATCGGCGCGACGTCGTAGAGCGCGACGAAGACCTGGGAGCGCGGCGCCTCCACGATCGTGGCCAGTGCCCCTTCCCAGCCCATCTGCTCGCCGCCGAAGGTGAGCCGCCAGCCGGTCAGCCAGCCCGTGCCGCGCAGCGGCGAGTGCGGAGCGCGGCGGCTCATCAGCCGCGCGTCGAGGTTGCCGGCGTACGCGGCGTAGAGCGACATGGGATCGAGGGTACGGGAGGGGCGCGGGTGGCCGCCTTTTTGGAAGGTGCCGCCGGGATGTGCCACTCCCGCCGCGCTCCGCCTCGGACGGGCCCGGCGCCCGCCCGCCGGGCCTCGGTCCGCCCGGTGGCGCGTTTTCGCTGTTCGGGGACGTTTCCGGTGGCCCGCCGGGTCCGCCGCGCCCCGGTCGGACCGGTACCGGGGACCGCCGCGCGCGGCGTACGGCGGCCCGGGGACGGAGCAGGTTGATGCGTGCGGGACAATGGGGTACGTACTCCAGTCCGGCGGGACGCACCACGGGGCCCGCCCGGCGGGCACCGGCCCACCCATCCGTACCCGGCAGCAACGAGAGCGCGAGGCGTAACCCCAGTGACCCGGATCGTGATCATCGGCGGCGGACCCGGCGGATACGAGGCGGCCCTGGCGGGCGCCCAACTCGGCGCGGAGGTGACCGTCGTCGACTGCGACGGCCTCGGCGGCGCGTCCGTCCTGACCGACTGCGTGCCCTCGAAGACCCTCATCGCGACCGCCGAGGTGATGACCACCTTCGACTCGTCGTACGAGGAACTCGGCATCATCATCGCCGACGACACCCCGCCCCTGGAGCAGTCCGCCAGGGTCACCGGTGTCGACCTGGGCAAGGTCAACCGGCGGGTGAAGCGGCTGGCGCTCGCCCAGTCCCACGACATCACCGCCTCCGTGACCCGCGCGGGCGCCCGGGTGCTGCGCGGCCGGGGCCGGCTGGAGGGCCAGCAGGCCTCGGACGGGTCCCGTACGGTCGTCGTCACCGCCGCGGACGGCTCGGAGGAGCGGCTCACCGCCGACGCCGTACTGATCGCCACCGGCGGCCACCCCCGGGAGATCCCCGACGCGCTGCCCGACGGCGAGCGGATCCTGAACTGGACCCAGGTCTACGACCTCGACGAGCTGCCCGAGGAACTGATCGTGGTCGGTTCCGGTGTCACCGGTGCCGAGTTCGCCGGGGCCTACCAGGCGCTGGGCTCCCGGGTCACCCTGGTCTCCTCCCGCGACCGGGTGCTCCCCGGTGAGGACCCCGACGCCGCGGCCGTCCTGGAGGACGTCTTCCGGCGCCGCGGGATGAATGTGATGGCCCGCTCCCGCGCCGAGTCCGCCAAGCGGGTCGGCGACCGGGTCGAGGTCACCCTCTCCGACGGCCGGGTCATCTCCGGTACGCACTGTCTGATGGCGGTCGGCGCGATCCCCAACACGGCGGGCATGGGTCTGGAGGAGGCCGGCGTACGGCTCAAGGACTCCGGGCACATCCTGACCGACAAGGTCTCCCGTACCTCCGCGCCCGGCGTCTACGCGGCCGGAGACGTCACGGGCGTCTTCGCCCTCGCGTCGGTGGCGGCCATGCAGGGCCGGATCGCGATGTACCACTTCCTCGGCGACGCGGTGCAGCCGCTCAACCTGAAGACCGTGTCGTCGAACGTCTTCACCGACCCCGAGATCGCGACCGTCGGCTTCACCCAGGCCGATGTCGACGCCGGGCTGATCGACGCCCGGGTGGTGAAGCTGCCGCTGCTGCGGAACGCGCGGGCCAAGATGCAGGGCATCCGCGACGGCTTCGTCAAGATCTTCTGCCGTCCCGGGACGGGCATCGTCGTCGGCGGCTGTGTCGTGGCACCCCGGGCGAGTGAACTGATCCATCCGATCTCGATCGCGGTCGACAACAATCTGACCGTGGAGCAGATCGCCAACGCGTTCACCGTCTACCCGTCGCTGTCGGGCTCGATCGCCGAGGTCGCGCGCCAGCTCCACACCCGTAAGGTGACCGGCGAGAGCTGAGCCCGACCGGGCCGGGTCCGGTACGGGCCCGGCCGGTTCCGGCCCGCCGCCGATCATCTTCCGACCGGCGGACGGTCAACTGCGGACGGCCCTATACCACTTGTCGGCGCGGTGCGCGCGCAATACTTGGCAATCAGTGCATAGAGCTGAAAACTGTCGGCGCGGCAGGTTACTGTCAGTTTCGTGTTCGCTGCTGAACGTCGCCAACTGATCCTCGAAATGGTGCGTGCCAACGGAGCCGTATCGCTCCGGGAACTCGCCCGGGTCGTCCAGACATCCGAAGTCACCGTCCGCCGGGACGTCCGCGCGCTGGAGGCCGAAGGGCTCCTCGACCGCAGGCACGGCGGCGCGGTTCTGCCGGGCGGCTTTACCCGCGAATCCGGCTTCCCCCAGAAGTCCCTCTCCGCCACCGCCGAGAAGACCGCCATCGCCGACCTCGCCGCCGGGCTCGTCGGCGAGGGCGAGGCGATCGTCGTCGGCGCCGGAACGACCACACAGGAGCTGGCCCGGCGGCTGGCCCGGGTACCCGGACTGACCGTGGTCACCAACTCCCTGCTCGTCGCCCAGGCGCTGGCCCACGCCAACCGGGTCGAGGTGGTGATGACCGGCGGCACCCTCCGGGGCAGCAACTACGCCCTCGTCGGCAGCGGCGCCGAACAGTCCCTCCAGGGGCTGCGGGTCTCCCGCGCGTTCCTCTCCGGCAGCGGGCTCACCGCCGAACGCGGACTCTCCACCTCCAACATGCTCTCCGCCAGCGTCGACCGGGCCCTGGTCCAGGCCGCCTCGGAGGTCGTCGTCCTCGCCGACCACAGCAAACTCGGCGCCGACACCATGTTCCAGACCGTGCCCACGGATGTGATCACCCGGCTCGTCACCGACGAACCGCCCGTACACGACGACCGCGCGGCGACGGAACTCCAGGCGCTGGCCGACCAGGGGGTGCAGATCGCGGTCGCGGGCGGTACGTCACCGGGCACCGGGCCCGACGGCGCGCCCGCGGGCCGTGGTCACCGCCGCGAAGTCCCCCTCCCGGGCCCCCGCCGGACCCGTGGCGGTACGGGCCCCGCGCGCTTCACCCCGGCGGGGCTGGAGCGGGACACGCCCGGTGGTGGGGGCGGTGGCGGTATGGACCGGGAGCGGGGGGCGCGGGTGGCGGACCTCCGTCGCCGCTAGCCTCCGGCCCGGACCCACCACGATTTTCGCCCCCGTCCTGTGCGCCGTGCGCCCAGTCGGGCGGGCGTTGTCGGCGCCCTGCGGCCCGCCTGTGGCCGTTCGCGCAGTCCCCCGCGCAACCTAATGCTCTCCCCGGAGCCGCCTTGGGAAAGGGGGTCCCGACTCTCTGGGAGGCCGGTCAGGAGGGCAACCAGGGGCGCGGGGAACTGCGCGAACGGCCCACGACGGCGCGCGGACGCCCGGCAACGCCCGCCCGGCTGGGCGGATGGCGCGGGCCTCACCCGGAGAGCCGAGGCGCTGGGGGTCGCGGCGCGGCCCGGAGGGGCTACCGCGTCAGGCCGCGGAGGGTGAGGGTCAGGAGGCGGTCCGGGAGAGCGGGGTCCGCGGGGGACTGGTCCGCCGCGAGGGAGATCGCGTTGGTGAGCTGCATCAGGTCGGCGATGGACGCGTCCTCGCGGACCTGCCCCGCCGCCACCGCCCGCTCCAGCAGCCGCGCCCCCGCGTCGGTGAGGAGCGAGCAGGACGCGGAGAGCGCCGAGTCCGTGTCGTGGGAGGCCGACATCAGTGCCCCGGCGAGGCCCCGGTACTCACCGGAATGGGTGATCAGGGTACGGAGCCATTCGGCCAGCGCCTCCCGCGCGTCGGGCGCGTCGGCGAGGGTCCGGGAGCGGTCGAGGAGGACTCCGACGGCGTCCTGGAAGACGGCGCTCATCATGGCGTGCCGGTTGGGGAAGTGCCGGTAGAGGGTGCCGATGCCGACGCCGGAGCGGCGGGCGATCTCCTCCAGGGACGCGTCCGTGCCGTGTTCGGCGAAGACGGCACGGGCCTCGGCGAGGAGCCGTTCGTAGTTGCGGCGGGCGTCGGCCCGTTTGGGGCGGCCCGCCGGTCCGGGTTCCCGTACGCCCTCGGTGGCCCGCCCCGCCCCGGTCGCGGCCGCAGCCGTGTCCGGCGCCGTCGTCGTCCCCATCACGCCCGTCCTCTCGGTCCACCCCGTCGCACCAGGATGCCATCCGGGTGACGTACGGCCGGACCGGTGACGCGGTGCCGCGCGTCGTACGGCGGTACGGCGAAGGGCCCGCCGGTCATCGCGACCGGCGGGCCCTCCGTACGGCGGGTGACGTCCGGTCAGTCCTTGATCTCGCAGATCAGGGCGCCGGAGGAGATGGAGGCGCCGACCTCCAGGCCGAGGCCCTTGATGGTGCCCGAGCGGTGTGCGTTCAGGGGCTGTTCCATCTTCATCGCCTCCAGGACGACGACCAGATCGCCCTCGGAGACCTGCTGGCCCTCCTCGACGGCGACCTTGACGATGGTGCCCTGCATCGGGGAGGCGAGGGCGTCGCCGGACGCGGCGGCCGAGGAGCGCTTGGCGGCGCGGCGCTTGGGCTTGGCCCCGGCGGCCAGGCCGGTACGGGCCAGGGTCATTCCGAGGTGCGCCGGGAGGGAGACCTCCAGACGCTTGCCGCCGACCTCGACGACGACCGTCTCGCGGTCGAGCTCCTCGTCGCCGTCGGCGTCGGCGGAGGCCGTGAAGGCGGGGATCTCGTTGACGAACTCGGTCTCGATCCACCGGGTGTGGACCCGGAACGGGTCGCTGGTGAAGTCGGGGTCGACCACGGCCGCCCGGTGGAACGGGATCGCGGTGGCCATGCCCTCGACCCGGAACTCGGCCAGGGCGCGGGCGGCCCGCTGGAGGGCCTGCTCGCGGGTGGCGCCGGTGACGATCAGCTTGGCGAGCAGGGAGTCCCAGGCGGGGCCGATGACGCTGCCGGACTCGACGCCCGCGTCGAGCCGGACACCGGGTCCCGCGGGCGGCTCGAAGACGGTGACCGTGCCGGGCGCGGGGAGGAAGTTGCGGCCCGGGTCCTCGCCGTTGATCCGGAACTCGAAGGAGTGCCCGCGGACCGGCGGGTCGTCGTAGCCCAGCTCCTCGCCGTCGGCGATCCGGAACATCTCGCGGACCAGGTCGAGGCCGGTGACCTCCTCGGTGACCGGGTGTTCGACCTGGAGCCGGGTGTTGACCTCCAGGAAGGAGATCGTGCCGTCGAGGCCGACCAGGAACTCGACCGTGCCCGCGCCGACGTATCCGGCCTCCTTGAGGATGGCCTTGGACGCCCGGTACAGCTCGGCGTTCTGCTCGTCGCTGAGGAACGGCGCCGGGGCCTCCTCGACCAACTTCTGGTGGCGCCGCTGGAGGGAGCAGTCCCGGGTCGACACGACGACGACATTGCCGTGCTGGTCGGCGAGGCACTGGGTCTCCACGTGCCGCGGCTTGTCCAGGTACCGCTCCACGAAGCACTCGCCCCGGCCGAAGGCCGCGACGGCCTCGCGGACGGCGGAGTCGTACAGCTCGGGCACTTCTTCGAGGGTGCGGGCGACCTTCAGCCCGCGCCCGCCGCCGCCGAACGCGGCCTTGATGGCGATCGGCAGCCCGTTCTCCCGGGCGAAGTCGACGACCTCGTCGGCGCCGGACACCGGGTCGGGCGTACCGGCGACCAGGGGGGCGCCCGCCCGCTGGGCGATATGCCGGGCGGCGACCTTGTCACCCAGGTCGCGGATCGCGGACGGCGGGGGTCCGATCCAGGTCAGCCCGGCGTCGATGACGGCCTGGGCGAACTCGGCGTTCTCGGACAGGAAGCCGTATCCGGGGTGGATCGCGTCGGCGCCCGAGTCCTTCGCGGCCTGCAACACCTTGGCCATGTCGAGATAGCTGGCCGCCGGGGTGTCACCGCCCAGGGCGAACGCCTCGTCGGCCGCGCGGACGTGCAGAGCGTCCCGGTCCGGATCGGCGTAGACGGCTACGCTCCCGATTCCGGCGTCCCGGCACGCCCGGGCGACGCGGACAGCGATTTCGCCTCGATTGGCGATGAGCACCTTGCGCACGATGGCTCCCTCCTTGAAACAAGCCGAGTTTAGGGACTGCCGACACGGCCGTTCGACCCGTCCCCTAGGGTGAGCTTGCCCACACGGAGCGTGATTCGAGGCTCGCTCGAGTCGCGAAATCCCTTGTCGCACCACGGTACGACGGGTTGCTTATCCCAGACAGTAGCCCCGGTGTGTGGCGCGGGTCTCTGTCCATGGGGCCAGCCGACCCACCCCTTTCTTTGTGGAATCCCTACGAATGGCCGAACGATTCTTCCCATTCTCCGAGGTCGGGTGGACCGTGTCGCCCGGGGCGGTCGCGGGTCAGGGGTGGGACAGGGGGTGTGCCTCCACTGTGCCTCCAGGGGCGCCACCGGGGCGCGGCGGGAGCACCCGCGGTGGACTCCCGGAGCGTAGGGGGAGCCCGCCCGCCGGGCCGTGCGCGGGGTGTGCGACCCGCTACCGGGGGTACGGCCCCGGGCCCGTGGGCGGCTGCCGGGGCCCGGTGGTGCCCCTGCGGCCCGGTCGATGTCCCCGGGTGGCTTCGATCCCGGGGTGATGATCGCCGAGGTTTCGGACGTGCGGTGCCGGTACGGCCTCTTCCCGGCCGGGTGGGCCGCGATCGCCCGCGTTGCCGCCGCCGACGGCCGCGCCCCGGCCGGTTCGCGGGGCGTCCTGATCGCGGCGGCGGTCCCGTCCGCCCCGCCCGGTGCCCGGTGCCACGCGGGCCCGCGGCGGGGCGATCCGGCTGCTGCCGACGGCGTACGGCACACCGGGCGGCGGCCGGGGAGGCGCTGACGAGGCCCCGGCGTGACGCGGCGGGTGTCGTGGTGTCCGTCAGCCCCTGGGGATCCAGAGGTCGGTCACCGAGTGGCCCAGCTCGGCCAGCAGGGTCCGCAGCATGGGCAGGGAGATGCCGATGACATTGCCGTGATCGCCGTCGATCCCGTCGACGAACGGCGCCGAGTAACCGCTGAGCGTGAACGCGCCCGCCACGTGCAGCGGTTCGCCGGTCGCGACGTACGCGGCGATCTCCGCGTCCGACGGCTCACCGAACCTGACCGTGGTCGACGCGGTCGCCGAGGCGATCCGGCCGGTCGCCGTATCGGTCACGCAGTGACCCGTCCGCAGTACCCCGGACCGGCCCCGCATCGCCTTCCAGCGGGCCGTCGCCTCCTCGGCGTCCACCGGCTTCCCGAGCGCCTCGCCGTCCAGATCCAGGACCGAATCGCAGCCGATCACCAGCGCGCCCGCGACCTCGGGGCGGGCCGCGACCACCGCCGCCTTCGCCTCCGCGAGCACCAGGGCCAGCTCGGCCGGGGTCGGGGCGGACAGGGCGTCCTCGTCGACCCCGCTGACGATCACCTCCGGATCGAGACCGGCCTCGCGGAGCAGCCGCAGCCGGGCGGGCGACGCGGAGGCGAGTACGAGACGGGGGCGCGGCACAGCGGGGCGGGGGGTGGCATGGGCGGTCATGCGGCCATCGTAGGCGCGGTTCGGCACGGGGTTACCCCCTTCGGACAGCCTCCGGGTACCCCTCACCGAGCCCGGGGCCGCGCCGGGCTCGGTGCCGGGTGTCCTGCCGGGTTTCCTGGCGGGACGGGGTTCGTACCGGCGTCGGTACCGGCGTCCGTGCCGGACCGCCCCGGGCGGCTATCTCAGGCCCACCACGATCATCCCCAGCACCATGGCCACCGCCAGCAGCAGCCCGGCCCGGCGGAGCATGTCCTGCGTCTCGCGCAGCTCCTCGGGGGGCTCGTTCTTCGGATCGGACCACAGCATGCCTCCGATGCTGCCGGGTGGGAGGGGGGTTACGCCTGAGTACGCGTACCTAAACGCCTCCCGCTCGGGGGTGCGCCGCCGTCGGGGCGCCGTGCCCGGCGGGTGTCGCCGGCGGGCCTGCGGGCCGCCTGTGGCTGGTCGCGCGGACCCGCCCCTATGCCTTCGGCGCTGGGAGGGCCCTCAGCTTCTTGGCCCTCCGGGGCACCGCCCCAAACCCGGGCCGCGCCCGGCGCCTTGATGTCGTCGGCGGTCTGCGGACCGCCCGTGGCTGGTCGCGCGGCTTCCCGCGCCCTCCGACTCGCCCCACTTCCCGGCTCCGGGAAAGGCGGGCGACGGGTGGATATCCATACATCGAGGATGCATTTATCTTGCATTTTCCTTACACGGGCAACCCTGTCCGGCGTCTGGGGCATCTACCTGTACGTCGAATTGATTCGAATCCTGTTTCCCGGTGGATGCGGCCTCCGGGGCATCGAGGAGAACCCTCATGGAGCTGTGCAAGGAGACCGGGCCCATCGCCTCGACGTCACCGGGGCAGGTGGGGCGGCTGGAGTGACGCCTGTGCCCGTCCCCTGCGGGTGCCGCCCGAAATCCCGGGTTCCGGTCGTTGCACAGAATGAATAACCCGACATATCGAGCCGCTTTTCCGGCGTCATAAGCGCCGTCGGCACCATCCACGCCCCGGAGAGAATTCTCCGTTCCGGGGTGACGGCACCGCATTGCCGTCTTCGGACAACGAGTACCGATCGCCGATCACCGAACTTCTGATCCACGACTTCCGACCACCGACTTTCCGGAGGACCGATCGTGAACAACCAGCAGCCCGAGAAGCGCGTGGGGCGCCGTTCCCTGCTCTCCGGCGCCGCGGCCGTGGCCGGGGGCGCCGCCCTGTCGACGGCCGTTCCCGCGGGGGCGGCCCAGGCCGCCACGAAGCCCCTCGCCAAGGTCGCCAACGTGGCCGCGACGCCCGCGATCATCGACATCGCCCCGGCGGATTCCCGCTTCCCCGACCTGGTGCGCGGTACCAATCAGCGGTGGGTGGCCACCCCGGAGAAGGTCCGGCTGGTGACCACCCCCACCCAGGCCGAGAGCGCCGTGCGGGAGGCGGTCACCGCCGGGAAGCGGCTCACCGTCCGCAGCGGCGGCCACTGTTACGAGGACTTCGTCTTCAACAGCCAGGTCCAGGTGGTCGTCGACCTGTCCGCGATGAACCAGGTCTACTACGACCCGGCCATGAACGCCTTCGCCATCGAGGCGGGCGCCTCCAACCTCCAGGTCTACGAGACCCTCTACAAGCTGTACGGGGTCACCATCCCCGCGGGCTCCTGCGCCTCCGTGGGCGCGGGCGGCCATATATCCGGCGGCGGGTACGGACTGCTCTCCCGGCAGCTCGGGCTGACCGTCGACTACCTCCACGCCGTCGAGGTCGTCGTGGTGCGGTCGAACGGCACCGTCGAGACCGTCAAGGCGAGCCGGGACGACACCGGGGCCCTGAAGGACCTGTGGTGGGCCCACACCGGCGGTGGCGGCGGCAACTTCGGGCTGATCACCCGCTACTGGATGCGGACGCCCGGCGCCACCGGCAACGACCCGACGACGCTGCTGCCCAAGCCGCCGTCCGAGGTCTTCGTCAACGCCATCAGCTTCCCCTGGCCGCAGATGGACCAGCAGGACTTCCAGAACCTGGTCAAGAACTTCGGCCGGTGGCACGAGCAGAACAGCGCGCCCAGCTCGCCGTACGCCGGGCTGTTCGGCCTGCTGAAGCTGAACGCCAACTCCGGGCCCAACAGCGCCATCGGTCTGCTGACCCAGATGGACGCCTCCACCCACGCCAACGCCCGGACCCTGCTGAACGACTATCTGACGGCGGTCACCGCGGGCGTCAACATCACCCCGCAGCCGATGAGCGTGGCGATGGGTGAGCACGCGGCGCTGCCCGGGTTCGACAAGACCCGCAAACTGCCCTGGTACATCGCCACCGACTACCTGAGCGGCGGCAACCCCACCCTCTACGGCAAGTACAAGTCGGCCTACGCCAAGAAGGCCATGTCGAGCTTCCAGGTCTCCGCCCTCTGGAACCACCTGAGCGCTCCGGCCCCCGACGGCCTCGAAGCCCTGGTCCAGATCGACTCCTACGGCTGCAAGGTCAACACCGTGGCGTCCGACGCCACCGCCGTGCCGCAGCGCGACTCGATCCTCAAGCTCCAGTACCAGGCGTACTGGACCGACCCGGCCAAGGAGACCGATAGCCTCGCCTGGATCCGCAACCTCTACAAGGCCGTGTACGCGGAGACCGGCAACGTCCCCGTACCCGGGTTCATCAACGACGGCTGCTACATCAACTATCCCGACAAGGACCTCAGCGACCCCGCCTTCAACACCAACCCGAACCCCCAGGACCACGCCCTCCAGCTCTACTACAAGGGCAACTACGCCCGGCTGAAGTCCACCAAGCTGGCCTGGGACCCGACGAACTTCTTCCGGCACGCCCAGTCCATCCCCGTGACGTAGGCCGACCGGCCGCCCCCGCGCGCCTGTGTGCGCGGGGGCGGCCCGGGCCGTGTCGTCACCATGGCGCCGTCCGCCCGGAGGGCGGGGCCGGCGGCGTCCGGTGCGTGCAATCGCAAGGCGGAGGGTTTCCCTCGTACTGGACGTACTTGGGAATCCCGACAACACAGCGATTGTGCGTGCCGGGCGTCGCGGGCCAGGCGGGACTTTCCGGACACGCCCTAGGCCGGCCAGGACGCGTGGGACCAGGCCCCGGGGGACGGCGGCGGAAGCGGCGCGCGGACCAGCCGGGCGGGGGCCGCCCACTCCGAGGCGCCCGCGCCCGGCGCCTCCGTACCGGGGGCGGCGCCGAGCGCGCGGGCCCGCACCACCGCCAGTGCCGCGGCCAGCTCCTCCGGCGTCGGATTGCCCCGAACGATCTTGATCATCATCGTGTCCGCCCCTCTCACAACGGGATGTTGCCGTGCTTCTTCGGCGGCAGGTTCTCCCGCTTCGTCCGCAGCTGCCGCAGCCCCCGGACGATCTGCGCCCGGGTCTCCGACGGCACGATCACCGCGTCCACATACCCCCGCTCCGCCGCCGTATACGGATTGAGCAGGGTGTCCTCGTACTCCGCGATCAGCCGCGCCCTGGTCTCCTCGCGCGCCTCGTCGCCGTCCGCCTCCGCGATCGCCCTGCGGTGCAGGATGTTCACCGCGCCCTGCGCGCCCATCACCGCGATCTGCGCGGTCGGCCAGGCGAGATTGAGATCGGCGCCCAGATGCTTGGAGCCCATCACGTCGTACGCCCCGCCGAACGCCTTCCGGGTGATCACCGTGATCAGCGGGACCGTCGCCTCCGCATAGGCGTAGATCAGCTTCGCGCCGCGCCGGATGATGCCCCCGTACTCCTGGTCGACACCGGGCAGGAACCCGGGGACGTCCACGAAGGTCAGTACCGGGACGTTGAAGGCGTCACAGGTCCGGACGAACCGTGCCGCCTTCTCCGACGCGTCGATGTCCAGACAGCCCGCGAACTGAAGCGGCTGGTTGGCCACCACCCCGACCGGCCGCCCCTCCACCCGCCCGAAGCCGGTGACGATATTGGGCGCGAAGAGCGCCTGCGTCTCCAGGAACTCCCCGTCGTCCAGGACGTGCTCGATCACCGTATGCATGTCGTACGGCTGATTGGCGCTGTCCGGGATCAGCGTGTCCAGCTCCCGGTCCTCGTCGGTCGGCGCGAGACCGGCCTCCTCCGGGAAGACCGGGGGCTCGGAGAGATTGTTCGACGGCAGATAGGAGAGCAGCGACTTGACGTACTCGACGGCGTCCTTCTCGTCCGCCGCCATATGGTGCGCCACACCCGACGTCGTGTTGTGGGTACGGGCTCCGCCCAGCGCCTCGAAACCGACGTCCTCACCGGTCACCGTCTTGATGACATCGGGACCCGTGATGAACATATGGGACGTCTGATCGACCATCACCGTGAAGTCGGTGATCGCGGGGGAGTAGACGGCGCCGCCCGCACAGGGCCCGACGACCAGGGAGATCTGCGGGATCACCCCGGACGCGTGGGTGTTGCGGCGGAAGATCTCGCCGTACATCCCGAGCGCGCTCACGCCCTCCTGGATCCGCGCGCCCCCGGAGTCGTTGATCCCGATCACCGGACAGCCCGTCTTCAGGGCGAAGTCCATCACCTTGATGATCTTCTGGCCGAAGACCTCGCCCAGCGCGCCGCCGAAGACCGTGAAGTCCTGCGAGAAGACCGCCACCGGACGGCCGTCGACCGTGCCGTAGCCGGTGACCACACCGTCCCCGTACGGCCGGGTCCGGTCCAGCCCGAAATTGTTCGACCGGTGCCGCGCCAGCCCGTCGAACTCGACGAACGACTCCTCGTCCAGCAGCAGGGCGATCCGCTCCCGCGCGGTCAGCTTCCCCTTGGCGTGCTGCTTCTCCACCGCCCGCGCCGAACCCGCGTGCACGGCCTCGTCGGTCCGGCGCCGCAGATCCTCGATCCGGCCCGCCGTGGTGTGGGTGGTGCTGTCGTACTGCTCCGGCTCTGACATCGGGATACGGCTCCCTGAACGCGACGAGAACGGGGGACGGGCGCCCGGCGGGTCGTCGCCTTCGGCTACCGGTTCGTAGCGTATCGGCGGCGATACGGCCGCGCAGTGCGGCGTATGCCACACCTACGCTGGCTTGCATGACGTCTGAGAATGCGCCTGGGACCAGCCCCGACGACCACCCGGCGGACGCCGCGCCCGGCACCGCGCCGGGCCCCGCCGGAACCGGCCGCTGGGGCGATCTGGACCGCCCTCCGCTGAACGCCCCCGCCCTCCGCCGGGCCCTCGTACGCCCCGGCGGACTGTGGACGTCCCTCGACGTCGTCCCCACCACCGGCTCCACCAACGCGGACCTGGTCGCCCGGGTCGGCCGCGAGCCGGGACTGCCCGAAGGCACCGTCCTGGTCGCCGAGGAACAGACCGCGGGCCGGGGCCGCCTCGACCGGCGGTGGACCGCCCCCGCCCGCTCCGGGATCTTCCTCTCCGTACTGCTGCGCCCGGGAACCGGCGTCCCGGTGGAGCGCTGGGGCTGGCTGCCGCTGCTCGCCGGGGTCGCGGCCGCCACCGGACTCAGCCGCTCCGCCGGGGTCGACATGTCCCTCAAATGGCCCAACGACCTGCTCGTCCGGGTCGGCGGCGAGGAGCGCAAGACCGGCGGGATCCTGATGGAACGCGCGGGCGGCCCCGAGGACGGCGCGGTCGTCGTCGGGATCGGGATCAACGTCACCCTGCGCGCCGGTGAACTGCCGGTACCCACCGCCGGATCGCTGGTCCTGGCGGACGCGGTCTCCACCGACCGCGATCCGCTGCTGCGGGCCGTCCTGCGGTCCCTGGAGCGGTGGTACGGCGACTGGCGCGCGGCGGGCGGCGACCCGGCCGCCTCGACCGTGCAGGCGGCATATGCGGCGGGCTGTGCGACGCTGGGCCGTACGGTACGGGCCGAACTGCCCGGCGACCGGTCCCTGACCGGCGAGGCGGTCGCGCTCGACGGCGACGGACGGCTGGTCCTGGCCCTGGCGGGCGGGGAGCGGCGGGCCGTCGGCGCGGGTGACGTGGTCCATCTGCGGCCGGCGGCGACGGACTGACCCGGGACGGGTGCGGCGTACGGGGCAGGCGGGGTGCGTGGCGTACGGCAGGTACCGTCCACCCCGTGCGGCGCCGTAGGTTCGCCCCGTGACGTCACCCGGCCGGTGGCGCCGGGCGACAGCGTGCGGCGGGGCGTCCGGCGGTCCCGCGGGTGCCGTCGCGGTATCCCGCCGGCCATGGCGTGATGCCTGGTCGGCGGTGGTACGGCGATCGGAGGGAGCCGGTGGAGGCCCGGCTCACGGCGGTCCCCGGCCCACGGCGGACCGGAACCGCCGGGAGGACGTGAGCCAGGGCACATCTGCCGTATCGTTGAGGCGATCGAGCGACAGAGCGGCAGGACAATTGCGCGGGGAAAGGGCAGGAGGCGGCTGGTGACCGTCGACGACACCACTTCCGGCGCGGGCGCGTCCGACGACTCCGGACGTTCCGGCGAGTCCGGGGCGTCCGCGGCGGCTTCGGGGGCCTCTGGGTCTTCGGGGGCTTCGGCGGCGGACGACGCGGGCCCTCCCGCGGACCCCGGCCGCGCGGGCGGCCCGGCGCGTACGGGCTCCGCGTCCGGGCCCGGCCAGGGCTCTGGTCCGGCTCCGGGACCGGCGGCCGTACACCCCACCCCGCTGCACGCCGTCGACCACACCGCCGAACCCACCGACGACCCCCTCGCCATCCGGCTCGAACAGCTCATCCTCGGCGCCGAACGCCGCTACACCCCCTTCCAGGCCGCCAGGACCGCCGGAGTCTCCATCGAACTCGGCTCCCGCTTCTGGCGGGCCATGGGCTTCGCCGATATCGGCCAGGCCAAAGCCCTCACCGAAGCCGACGTCCTGGCGCTCCGGCGGCTCGCCGGACTCGTCGAAGCCGGACTGCTGAGCGAACCCATGGCCATCCAGGTCGCCCGCTCCACCGGCCAGACCACGGCCCGGCTCGCCGAATGGCAGATCGACTCCTTCCTCGAAGGACTCACCGAACCGCCCGAACCGGGCATGACCCGGACCGAAGTCACCTACCCGCTGATCGAACTGCTCCTGCCCGAACTCCAGGAGTTCCTCGTCTACGTCTGGCGGCGCCAGCTCGCCGCCGCCACCGGACGCGTCGTCCAGGCCGCCGACGACGAGGAGATGGTCGACCGGCGGCTCGCCATCGGCTTCGCCGACCTCGTCGGCTTCACCCGGCTCACCCGGCGGCTCGAAGAGGAGGAACTCGGCGAACTCGTCGAAATCTTCGAGACCACCGCCGCCGACCTCGTCGCCGCGCACGGCGGCCGGCTCATCAAGACCCTCGGTGACGAAGTGCTGTACGCCGCCGACGACTCCGGCACCGCCTCCGAGATCGCGCTCCGGCTGATCGACGCGATGCAGCAGGACGACGTCATGCCGTCCCTCCGGGTCGGACTCGCCTTCGGGACCGTCACGACCCGGATGGGCGACGTCTTCGGGACGACCGTCAATCTGGCCAGCAGGCTCACCTCGATAGCGCCCAAGGACACCATCCTGGTCGACGGCGCCTTCGCCCTCGAACTCATCAGGAACGGCGACGCGCCCAAATCCGAGACGCAGGCGGCGGAGGAGGCCGCGACGGCCGAGAAGGAGGGCGAGCCCCCGCCGCCGTACCGCTACGCGCTCCAGCCGATGTGGCAGCGCCCGGTGCGGGGTCTCGGCGTGGTGGAACCCTGGATGCTCTCGCGTCGCGTCTGACGCGGGGCTTTCCGGGTGTGCCGCGCCGGGCGGGCGTGGTCGGCGGTCCGCGGGCCGCGAACAACAATCAGTCGCCGGGCGTGGCCGGTCATGGCGTGGCGGGGCGAGGTACGCGCGTGGCGGGGGCTTGCGGAAGAGCGAGAGGCGCGGCCTATGATCCGGTGAACCGTCGTTAACCGGGAGGGTGTCGGATGTCCGTACCGCCGTCGGAAGGTCCGCTGCCCCCGCATTCCTCGCCCCCGCTCTCCCCCTCCTTCCTCGCCGCGGACGCGGCAGGCGCGGCCGGGGAGCCCGGGGACGCGGCGCCGTCCGAGCGGCGGTTCGGCGAGTACGTGACCGTCCGCACCCACGGCCATGTCGCCGAACTCGTCCTCGACCGCCCCGCCGCCATGAACGCGGTCTCCTCGGCGATGGCCCGCTCCATCGCCGAGGCGTGTACGGCGCTCGCGGCCGACCGGGACGTCCGGGTGACCGTACTGACCTCCTCCCACGACCGGGCCTTCTGCGTCGGCGCCGATCTGAAGGAACGCAACTCGTTCTCCGACGCCGACTTGGTACGGCAGCGCCCGCTGGCCCGGGCCGCGTACACCGGCGTGCTGGAGCTGCCGATGCCCGCCGTCGCCGCCGTACACGGCTACGCCCTCGGCGGCGGCTACGAACTCGCCCTCGCCTGCGATGTGATCGTGGCCGACGCGACCACCGTGGTCGCCCTGCCCGAGGTGTCCGTGGGCGTCATCCCCGGCGGCGGCGGTACGCAACTGCTGCCCCGCCGGATCGGCGCCGCCCGCGCCGCCGAGCTGGTGTTCACCGCCCGCCGGGTCGCCGCCGACGAGGCGCTGGCACTGGGCCTGGTGGACCGGCTCGCGGCCGGCGCCGACGCCAGGACCGAGGCACTGGCGCTCGCCGACCGGATCGCCGGGAACTCACCGGTCGGGCTGCGGGCCGCCAAACGCGCCCTCCGGCTCGGGCAGGGGCTCGATCTGAAGGCCGGTCTCGAAGTGGAGGACGCGGCCTGGCGTACGGTCGCCTTCTCCGGGGACCGGGCGGAGGGCGTGGCCGCGTTCAACGAGAAGCGGAAGCCCGTGTGGCCGGGTGAATGAGCCGCCCACCGGCGGCCGTCACCCTGGGTGAGCCGACCCGGGCCAGTCCAACCAGCGGAATCCGGACAGAGGTCCTTAGGCTGGGGTGATGGCTGAGGATCGGCGATTGCGGGCCGTGGTGGCACTGGCCCAGGCGATGGCGGCGGCACAGACCCCGCGCGAGTTCTGGCGCGCCGCGGCGCTGGGCGCATGTGCCGCGCTCGACGGCTCCTTCGCCGCGCTCTCGATCTGGGAACGAGAGCTGGGCCGGTTGAAAGTGCTGGTCAACGCGGGGGCCCGGGCGGCGGACGAGGAGGAGTTCCCGGACGCCGAGACCTACCCCGTCAACCGGTTCCCCGAGATCACCGAATTTCTGCACGAGCGGTGGGCGGGCGGCGGCGAACCCGAGGCATGGGTCGAGACGGCGGAGCCGGAACACCCGGAGGACGGGGCGGCGGCGGCCGGAATCCGACCCGGGCGGAGTTCCGTGGTCCCGGAGTACGGCCCCGGGGACGACGGTCCGGGCGCGGCCGGCGTACCGGGGGCCGGAGAGCCCGTACGCGGCTACCGGCACCCCTCCGTGCCCCCGCCCGGCGGACCCGGCGGCCGGGCCGCCGCCCTCCGCCGCCGACGGCGCGGCTGCTGTGTCGTCGCGCCCATCGTGCTGCACGGGCGGGCCTGGGGCGAGCTGTACGTGGCCCGGCCCCTCGACGCGCCCGTCTTCGGCCGCGACGAGGCCCACTTCGCCACCGTCCTCGCCTCCGTCGTCGCCGCGGGCATCGCCCAGACCGAACGGCTGGAAGAAGTACGACGGCTCGCCTTCACCGACCCCCTCACCGGACTCGCCAACCGGCGCGCCGTCGACACCCGGCTCGACGAAGCCCTCGAACGGCACCGGGCCGACGGAACCGTCGTCAGCCTCGTCGTCTGCGACCTCAACGGACTGAAACGGGTCAACGACACCCACGGCCACGAAGTCGGCGACCGGCTCCTGGAACGCTTCGGATCCGTACTCTCCCTGTGCGGGGCGATGCTGACCGACGCACTCGCGGCGCGCCTCGGCGGCGACGAGTTCTGCCTGGTGTGCGTCGGTCCGTCGGCCGACGACGTCGTCCGGGTCGCGGACGAACTCTGCGTCCGGGCCGCCGAACTCGAACTCGGCGAAGGCGTCGCCTGCGGGGTCGCGTCCACGGGGGACCCGATCGGCCAGATCCGCACCGCGCGACGGCTGTTCCGGCTGGCGGACGCGGCGCAGTACCGGGCGAAGGCGGCGGGGTCGGCGAAGCCGGTGGTGGCGGGGCGGGACGGGGCGGTCCTCCGGCTCGCGGACGCGCCCCCGGGCGGGCGCCCCCCTCAGGACCGCCGCCGCTTCCGGGGCGCCCACCCGGAGTGACGATGCCCTCCGGGTGAGCTCCACGACCCGAGCCGCGCCCGGCGCGCTGCTGTTGTCGGCGGCCTGCGGGCCGCCTGTGGCTGTTCGCGCAGTTCCGCCCCCTATGCCTTCGGCGATGGGGGGACCCCCAGCGCCTTGGCTCTTCGGGGCGTCGCCTCACTACCCGGGCCGCGCCCGGCGGCCTGGTGTTGTCGGCGGTCTGCGGACCGTCTGTGGCTGGTCGCGCAGTTCCCCGCGCCCCTAACCACCTCCCCATTCACCGACCTCGTAAGAGGACGGGCCCCGTCAGGGGCGCCGGGCGCGGAGTGGGGCGTCCTCACCG